>NZ_WYCT01000202.1 GCF_011008945.1 Streptomyces harenosi | reverse complement strand
GGGGAGGGCGCCGGGGCGGCGTCCGGCCGGTCCCCGCCGGGGGCCAGGGCCTCGACGTCCGCGCGGGTGATGTCCCCGCGCGGTCCCGTCGGCACCACCGCCGCCAGGTCCACGCCCAGCTCCTTGGCCAGCTTGCGCACCGGCGGCTTGGCCAGCGGCAGGGCGGGGGCGGCCGGGGCCGCCGGGGCGGTGCCGGCCCGGCGCCGGGCCCGCCGGGCGGGCGCCGCCGGAACGGCGCCGTAGCCGACCAGCACGGGGGTGCGGCCCCGCGGGGCGCCGGTGTCACCGGGGGACGCGGCCTGCCCGGCGGCCCCGTCGGTCCCGTCGGCCCCGGCGTCCGAGGCCCCCGGGAGGGTGTCCACGGTGATGATGGGCGTGCCGACGGCGACCGTGGCCCCCTCCGGGAAGCACAGGTCGCGCACCACGCCCGCGAAGGGCACCGGCAGTTCGACACTGGCCTTGGCCGTCTCCACCTCGCACACGGCCTGGCCGTCGTCGACCGTGTCGCCGGGCGCGACCAGCCAGCGGATGATCTCCGCGTCCCGCAGTCCCTCGCCCACGTCGGGCATCCGGAACTCCCGGTAGCGCTGAAGGGTGTCCGTCATCGTCAGCAGAGCTCCTCAGTGGGCCAGCGCCTGGTCGACCGCGTCGAGCACGCGGTCGATCCCGGGGAGGTACTCCTCCTCCAGCCGGGAGGGCGGATAGGGCGTGTGGTAGGCGCCGACCCGCAGGACGGGCGCCGACAGGTGGTAGAAGCAGTGCTCGGCGACATGGGCCGCGATCTCCGCGCCCGCGCCGAAGAAGACCGGCGCCTCGTGCGCGACCACGAGCCGCCCGGTCCGGCGCACCGAGCGCTCCACGGTGGCGAAGTCGACCGGCGAGATCGACCGCAGGTCGACGACCTCCAGGTCGTGGCCCTCCTCCGCGGCCACCTCGGCGGCGTCCAGGCAGGTGCGCACCATCGGCCCGTAGGCGGCGAGGGTGAGGTCGCGGCCCGGCCGCACCACGCGGGCGGTGTGCGCGGGCGGCTGCCGCTCGCCGGCGGCCGGGTCGACGTCGACCTCGCCCTTGTCGTAGTAGCGCCGCTTGGGCTCGAAGAAGATCACCGGGTCGTCGCAGCGCACCGCCTCGCGCAGCATCCAGTAGGCGTCGGAGGGGGTCGCCGGTGACATCACGCGGACGCCCGCCACGTGCGCGAACAGCGCCTCGGGCGACTCCGAGTGGTGCTCCACGGCGCCGATCCCGCCGCCGTACGGGATGCGGATCACGACGGGGAGCCGGACCCGGCCGCGCGAGCGGGCGTGCATCTTCGCGAGCTGGGTGACGATCTGGTCGTACCCGGGGAAGACGAAACCGTCGAACTGGATCTCCACGATCGGCCGGTAGCCGCGCAGCGCCAGGCCGATCGCGGTGCCGACGATGCCGGACTCGGCCAGCGGCGTGTCCATCACGCGGCCCTCGCCGAAGTCCTTCTGCAGTCCGTCGGTCACCCGGAAGACCCCGCCGAGCCGGCCGACGTCCTCGCCCATGACGAGCGTCTTGGGGTCGGAGGCCAGCACCGACCGCAGCGCCTCGTTGAGGGCCGCCACCAGGGTCATGCGCGTCGCCGCCACGGCTCAGCCCTCCTCGGCGAAGGACGCCTGGTAGGCCGCGAACGCGGCGCGTTCGCGGTCCACTCCGGCGTGGGCCTCCGCGTAGACGTGGTCGAACATCTCCTCGGGCGCGGGGGAGGCCATGGCGCGCACGCCCTCCCGGACGCGGGCGGCCAGCGCCTCGCCGGCCACCGCCACCTCGGCGAAGAAGGCGTCGTCGGCCGCGCCCTCGCGGCGCAGCAGGCGCTCCAGCCGCAGCAGCGGGTCCTTGGCCCGCCAGCTCTCCACCTCGGCCGCGTCCCGGTACCGGGAGGGGTCGTCCGAGGTGGTGTGGGCGCCCATCCGGTAGGTGAACGCCTCGATCAGGAACGGCCCGCGGCCCGAACGCGCGTGGTCCAGCGCGGCCCGGGTCACCGCCTGCACGGCGAGCACGTCGTTGCCGTCCACGCGCACCCCGGGGAAGCCGAAGCCCTGGGCCCGCTGGTGCAGCGGGACGCGGGTCTGGCGCTCGTTGGGCTCGGAGATCGCCCACTGGTTGTTCTGGCAGAAGAAGACGATCGGCGCGTCCCACACGGCGGCGAAGTTGAACGCCTCCGAGACGTCGCCCTGGCTGGTGGCGCCGTCGCCGAAGTAGGCGATGACCGCCGCGTCCGCGCCGTCCTTCGCCATCCCGCAGGCGTACCCCGTGGCGTGCAGCGTCTGCGAGCCGATGACCAGCGTGTACAGGTGGAAGTCGTGCGCGTCCGGGTCCCAGGCACCGTGGTCCACCCCGCGGAACAGCCGCATCAGGGCCAGCGGGTCGACCCCGCGGCCCAGCGCGACGGCGTGCTCCCGGTAGCTGGGGAAGACCCGGTCGCCCTCGCGCAGGGCCCGTACCGAACCGACCTGCGCCGCCTCCTGGCCCAGCAGGGAGGGCCACAGGCCCAGTTCGCCCTGGCGCTGCAGGGTGACCCCCTCGGCGTCCACGCGGCGGGCCAAGGCCATGTCCCGGTAGAGCGCGCGCAGTTCCTCCGGCGCGGGGTCGAAGGGGTAGTCCGGGTGCGGCACGCGCTCGCCCTCGGGCGTGAGCAGCCGTATGCCGTCGCCGCTCACCGGGTGCCGCCGATGTGCGCACCGGCCATCGCCCCGGCCACGGCCTTCACCAGCGAGGAGGCGCGCTTGTCGTCGGGGCCGAGCGCGATCAGCCGGTTCATGATGTAGCTGACCCCGGCCGCCGCGCGCGGCCACGCCTGGTTGGCGGAGCCGCCGGCGCCGTCGTGGCCGAAGGAGTCGCCGTCGACGGTCGGGCGCGGGTTGGTGCGCAGCCGGTAGCCGCCGCCCCCGTAGACCATGGGGACGTCGATGAGCTGGTCGGTCTTGCTGACCCGGGGCGCGCGGGCCTCGTCGAGCAGCGGGCGCGACAGCAGCACGTGCGGTTCGCCGGCCGGCCGGGCGGCGTCGGCGGCGAGGATGCCGTACAGCTTGGCGAAGCCGCGGGCCGAGCCGTAGACGTTGGCGGCGGGGATGAGGGCGAAACGGCGGCCCGGGCGGTTCCAGATCTCCTCGTCCTCGGGGAAGGGGACCGGGTTCTGCCAGATCCGCTGGGTCAGCGGGTCGTCGCTGGTGAAGTAGCCCGCGAACTGGGCGCGGAAGCCGGTGCCGTACTCGGTGCGGGCGACCCGGTCCTCCTGGTCCGGGGAGAGGCCGAAGGACACGTCGATGCCGAGCGGGCCGGCCACCTCCTCGGCGAAGAAGCGGTCCAGGCGGCGCCCGTCGACACGGCGGATCACCTCCGCGATGATCCACCCGGTCGCCCAGGGCCCGTACAGGATGCCCTCCGCCCGCGGATCGGCCTCCGGCTCCTGGTCGGCGAGGAGCTTGGCCATCGCCTCCGGGTCGCCGAGGTCCTCCTGGCTGAGCGGCGCGGCGACCGCGGGCATGCGGGCGGTGAAGGTCAGCACCTCCCGCACGGTGATCGCGCCCTTGCCCTTGGCGGCGAACTCCGGCCAGTAGCGGGCGACGGGCGCGTCCAGCTCCACGTCCCCGCGGTCGACGAGCAGCAGCAGGGCGGTGGCGAGGACGCCCTTGCTGCCGGAGAAGATGAGCTGGACCGTGTCGCCGGTCCAGGCCCGGCCGGTGGTGGGGTCGGCCAGGCCGCCCCACAGGTCCACGACCAGTTCCCCGCCCATGGTCACCGCGAGCGCGGCACCCTGTTCGTCCCGCTCGGTGAAGTTGCGCGCGAACTCCTCGCGCACGGCCTCGAATCCGGGGGCCACCCGGCCGTGGACGGCGACGTGCTGTGCTGTGGTCATGGTGGTGCACTCCGATCGTTTCAGGGGTGGTGGATGAGGGGCCGGGCGGTCAGGCCGGCACCGGCGCCGGCAGCCGGACGGGCAGCGTCAGGCGCAGGGCGTCGCCGGAGCCGACGCAGGCGACGTCCCGGTAGTCCGTGATGCGCGGCCGGCCCACGGCCGCGTCGCCGCCGTGCGGCCCGACCACCACGGTCCAGCCGCCCGCGGCGCGGCCCGCGCGCAGGCCCAGTTCCGCGTCCTCGAAGACGACCGACGCCCGCGGGTCGACGCCGAGCCGGGCGGCGGCGCGGAGGTAGCCCTCCGGGTCGGGCTTGCCGCGCCGGACGTCGTCGGCGGTGACGACGACCTCCGGCAGCGGCAGCCCGGCCGCGGCCATCCGCCGCTCGGCCAGCTCCCGGCCCGCCGAGGTGACCAGGGCCCAGCGGTCCGCGGGCAGTTGGCCCAGCAGCTCGGCGGCGCCCGGGAGGGCGACGGTGCCCCGCGTGTCGGCCAGGTCCTGGGCGACCAGCCAGGCGGTCTCCGCCGCCACGTCCGTGCCGGGCGGCGCGTGCTCGGCCACCGTCTCGGCGGTCCGCTGCCCGTGGGCGCCGGCCAGGACGGCGGCCGGGTCGAGCCCGTGCCGAGCGGAGAAGCGCCGCCAGGTGCGCTCCACCGCCGCCGACGAGTCGACGAGGGTGCCGTCCATGTCGAACAGCAGCGCCTGCGCCGTCACTACGATGGTCATCTCCCTGCCGTTCCCTTCGTTGGCGTCGTGGGGGCCGCGGCCGTCGCGGCCCGGCCCCGGTCCAGCCGCGCGGCGAGTGCGCGCAGCCGCCGCAGGTCCGCGTCGAGCCGCGCGGGGTCGCCCGGGCGGTGGTCGTTCTCCAGCACCAGCGCCCGCACGGCCGGGCCGTGCGCGGCGACCGCGTCGAGCGTGGCGGCGACCGCGCCGTCCCCGTCGCCGAGCAGCGGCGTGGTGCCGGTGCCGGCCCGGCCGTCCTTGGCGTGCACCTGGTCGGCCAGATGTGCGCCGGCCGCGGCCACCAGCGCCACCGGGTCCACGCCCGCGGCGCGCGGGTTGTAGGTGTCCAGCAGCAGCCGGAAGGCGGGCGAGCCCACCTCCGCCACCAGCCGCAGCGCCTGGTCGGGCGTGAGGGTGTTCTCGCTGGCCAGGTGGAGCCCGCGGTCGGCCGCGCCGGCGGCGGCGGCGCGCAGCACCCGGGCGGTGCGGCGCAGCGCGGCCTCGCCGTCGATCGCGCTGCGCCGGAAGCTGGGGACGAAGACCAGCGGCGCCCCCAGCTCGGCGGCCGCGTCCAGCACCCGCCGTACGACGTCCCGCACCCGGCCGGCGGCCAGGGTGCCCTCGGGCGCGGTGAGCCCGATGTCGTTGAGCACGTTGCCGGTGACCGCCAGCGGCGCGACCTCCGCCGCGCGGGCGGCGCGGGCCAGCCGCGCCAGCCGCCCCGGCGCGTCCAGCCACGGCCCCCGGCCGGGCCCGCCCAGATCGAACTGGAGACCCCGCACCCCGTGCCGGCGGGCGAGGTCCACCGCCGCCGCGCCCCGCACCGGCAGCCGCCAGTCGGCCAGCGCCGCCGACGGCCCGCCCGCGGCGCTCACGAGGGCTCCTGCGGCCGTACGGCCAGCTTGACGAGCCGGCGGCCGGAGACGATCCGGTCCCGGGTGGCCGCCAGCCGGTTCAGCACCGGCACCGCGCCGGCCAGGCTCACCACGTGCGTCACCAGGTCCCGGTACCGGTCGGGCTCCCGGCACAGTTCGGCCGCGGCCTCCAGCAGGTGCTCGCCGGCCACGCCCCGGTGGCCCAGGACCCGTACCTTGTCCCCGCTCGCCGTGCCCAGCCGGCCGACGTGCGGCGGCTGGGGCTGACCCGCCCGGTTCGCGGCGCGCAGCGCGGCGAGATCCACGCCGGGCAGCCGGGTGCTGGTGGGCGGCCGGGTCAGCCCGCCCACCAGATCCACCACGGTGTCCACGCCCTCCGCCGCGTCGAGCGCCAGCTCCAGGCAGGGCAGGGTGGCCGGGGCGGGGGTGGCGATCAGCACGGCCAGCGGGTCGTCGCCGATCACCTCCGCCAGCCGGCGCGCGGTCAGGCCGGTGCGGCCCAGCCGCACGTCGGCGCGGTGCCGGGCCCGTGCGCTCCACTCCAGGCCGTCCTCGGTGTGATGGACGTGCACGGTGCGCACCCCGCTCCCGTACCAGCGCCGCGCGGTGCGCACGGCCAGGTGGCCGACGGTGCCGTCACCGAACACCAGGAGGGTCCCGGGGCGGTGCTCGGCCAGGGCGAGGGAGGCGTAGCGGACCACGGCGAGCGGTTCGATCAGCGCGCCGAGCATCCCCGGGGGGACCTCCGGCAGGGGCAGGACCAGCCCCTCCGCCACCGCGGTGGCGGGGATGAGGACGCGCTCCTGGAGGAGTCCGTCCGTGGTGCCGTGCCCCAGCAGGAAGGACGGGTCGGTGGGGTGGGTGGGGTTGACGACGACCTGGGCGCCCGGGACGAGCCGCGGGTCGCGGACGCCGGGGCCGGCGGCCACGATCCGGGCGACGCCCTCGTGGCCGAGCACCGGGGCGGCGTCGTCGCGCACCCCCCGCAGCATCTGCAGGTCGGTGCCGCACACGCCCGCCACCACCGGGGCGACCAGCAGCTCACCGGGTCCCGGCTGCGGGGTGGGCCGCGGGGAGAGGTGCAGCAGCCCCGAGGCGTCGCGGACGACCGCGTGGTGGCGCCGCCCGGGGGCGGCGGCGACGCCGTCCCCGCGCGGCGACCCGGCGGTGCCCCGGGCCCGGTCCCGGGCCCGCAGGGCCGCGATGCCCGCGCCGATCAGCCCGTTGGCCTCGCCCGGCGCGCACACGGTGACGCGCCCGGTCAGCCACTCGGGGGCGCGTTCGCCGGTCAGGTAGAGGCCCTGGCGGCGCAGGTGCCGGTGGAGGGACGCCTCGTAGTGCCGGCCGAGGCCGGTGGCCACACCGCCGGTGAGGCCGAGTTCGTCCAGCTCCGGGTCGAGGCAGACCGCGGTGCGCAGGACGTCGGCGACGGGGGCCGTCGCCGCGTCCAGCAGCTCGGCCGCCAGCGGGTCCCCGGCGTCGAGCGCGGCGGCCAGCGCCGTCTCGAACCCGGAGCCCGCCCCCATGCGCCGGCCCAGTTCGGAAGCGGCCCAGCGGCCGGCGGCGCGTTCGCGCAGGGCGTCGGCCATCCGCCGCAGCCCGGGCCCGGAGGCATAGGCCGCCACATGGCCCACCGTCCCGCAATCGCATGTCAGTTCGATGGGGCTTCCGGCCAGTTCCGCCACCGCGGGCAGGTGCCCGACCTCGCCCTGGAGGCCGCAGACGTCCGTGGCGATCGTGCCGGTGCGCAGGTCGACGGTGCGGCAGGCGATGCCGGAGCTGACCGTCATCAGCAGCACCTTGCGCAGGCCGCCGCGGCGCGGCGCGGAGACGAAGTGGAGCAGCGCCGCGGTCACGTCGTTGACCACGTGCCACTCCACCTCCGGCCGCCGCTCGCGCAGGGCGGCCGGGAGGTCGAGCGTGGCGGTGTCGGCCCCGAACAACGGCGCCGAGCCGTAGACCGTGCCGGTGCGCTGGTCGAGCGCGGCCCCGAAGGACACGCCGGCCACCGGGGACGGTCCGGGGGGCACGGCGTCGCAGATCACGGTCAGCAGCCGCGCCTTCAGCTCGTCGACGGAGGCCCCCGGGTGACGCAGCAGGCTGGGGGAGGGCGTGTCGGTGACCTCGCCCAGTCCCTCCCGCGGCGACCACAGGGCGTGCCGCACATGGGTTCCGCCCACGTCGAGGACGGCGATCGGGCCCTCGGTACTCACCGGCCCGGTCCGTCCGTCCGGTCCGTGTAGGCGTGCACGTACTCCAGCGCGCGGGCGAGCTCGGCCGCTGTGACGTCGTTGACGAACACGCAGGAGCCGATGCCGTCGGTCAGCGGCAGCCGCTGGAGGCCGTCGCGGTGCTTGACGGCGTCGGCCAGCCCGACCTGGAGCAGTTCCGCGGTGAACACGGGGTGCGTCAGGGGCAGTCCGGCGGCGGCGATCAGCGCCAGCGCCCGGTGGGCCTCGCTCTCCGAGAGGTACTGGCGGCCCGCGGCGAGGGCGACGCACACCGCCATGTCGACGGCCACCGCCTCGCCGTGCAGCAGGGGCGGGTCGGCGCGCAGCTCCAGCGAGGGGCTGAAGGTGTGGCCGTAGTCGACCGACCGCTCCAGCACGCTCTCCCACAGGTTGGGCTCCAGCTCGTCGAGCATGCCCGCGATCGCCCGGGAGACCACCTCGCTCATGTCCGCCCCGCAGTCCGCCAGGGTGTCGCTGGAGATGTCCGCGACGGTCTGCTCCAGCAGCCGGAACAGGTCCGCGTCCTTGATCAGGGCCATCTTGATGATCTCGGCCAGCCCGTTGGCGATGTGCCGGGCCGGCACGGTCCGCAGGAACTCCGGGTCGATCAGCGTGACCTCGGGGGCGAAGTAGGTGCCCAGCCGGTTCTTGTGGGTGCCGTGGTTCACCCCGGTCTTCACGCCGACGCCCGCGTCCACCTGGCCGACCAGGGTGGTGGGGACCCGGACGTAGGGGGCGCCCCGGCGGTAGAGGCTGGCCGCCATGCCGACCACGTCCATGAGGACGCCGCCGCCCACGACGACCACGCGCTCGGTACGGCGCAGGATGCCCATCTCGGTCATGGCCCGGGTCACTTCCACGACCTGCTCCAGGGCCTTGGTCTCCTCGTCGCCCGGCATCACCAGCCAGGTGACGTCGGCCTGCCAGGCGGTGAAGTAGTCGCGCAGCGCCGTGCCGTACAGGTCGTCGACGACGCGGTCGACCACCACCAGGGCGCGGGTGCCGCTGCGGCCGTCGGCGCCGATGGCCTTCGCCAGGGCGGGGTTGGCCGGGCTGAGCAGGCCCCGGGTCAGGGACACTTCGTAGCCGACGGGCTGCTGGGCCTGGACGTACCAGGTCAGGCCCGGCGCGCGGGGTATGTCGAAGGCGGTCGTCAGACGCGACGGCCGGGTCGTCATGGTCTCGCTCATTGCGGATGTCTCCCTCTGCGGGGTCGGCATGGGTGAGGCGTCATGAGGGGGGAGTGACCCGACCCGCCGCCGGGGACGGCGGTGGCGTCGGGCGGGGCCGTCGGGCGTGGGGGAGGACGGCGCGGGGTCGTGCGGGGCGTGCCCCGCCGGCGCCGGCGACCGGGGATGGCCCGGGGCCGGCACCGGCGGGGAGGGTTCCGGCGGGGATCACCCGCCGAAGTCGGTGCGCGGGCCCGGATCAGGCCTCGGGGGCGCCCATCGGCTCGGGCAGCGCGTCCAGCTCGGCGACGTCCTGGGCGGTGAGCTCCAGGTCGGCACCGCCGGCGTTCTGCTCCAGGTACCGGGCGGTCTTGGTGCCGGGGATCGGCACGACGTACTCGCCCTTGCCGATCAGCCAGGCCAGGGCCACCTGCGCGGTGGTGGCACCGTGCCGGGCGGCCACGGCCGCCACCGCGTCGACGATCGCCTTGTTGTGCGCGAACGCCTCCTCGGTGAAGCGCGGCTGGGTGCTGCGCCAGTCGTCCTTGGGCAGGTCGGCCGGCTTGCTGAAGGCCCCGGTGAGCAGCCCGCGGCCCAGCGGCGAGAACGGCAGGAAGGCGATGCCCTGCTCGACGGTGTACGGCAGGACCTCCGCGAAGGCGTCACGGGTGAACAGCGACGCCTCGGACTCCACGGCCGCGACCTCGTGCACCGCCTGCGCGGCGCGCACCTGCTCCAGGGTGACCGCCGACAGACCGAGGGCGCGGATCTTCCCGGCCTCGACCTGCTCGGCCAGGGCGCCCCAGCTCTCCTCCAGCGGGACCTTCGGGTCCACCCGGTGCAGGAAGTACAGGTCGATGTGGTCCACGCCGAGGCGCTGGAGGCTCGCGTCCACCGCGGCCGTCAGGTGCTCGGGGCGGCCGTCCAGGCCGAGCCCGTCCTCGCCCACCACCAGGCCGCCCTTGGTGGACAGCACGACCTCGTCGCGGCGGCCCTTGAGGGCGCGGCCGACGAGCGTCTCGTTGGTGAAGGGGCCGTAGACGTCGGCGGTGTCGATGAGGTTGACGCCGAGGTCCAGGGCGCGGTGGATCACCTGCACGGAGGCGTCGTCGTCCCAGCCGTGCGGGTCGTAGCCGAAGGACATGCCCATGGTGCCGAGGCCGACCCGGCCGACTACAGGACCGTTCTTGCCGAGGGTGGTGGTGCGCATCGGGATCACTCCAGTCTCTTTTTTGGGGTTCTGGGGTTTCTGGGTTGCTGGGGTTCAGGTGGTCGCGGATCTTCTGGGGGTTCTCGGGTACGTGGGGTTCTCAGGCGTCGCGGGTCCTTCGGGTGACAGGGGTTCTCGGGGTTTCCAGGGGGATGCGGACGGGTGCGGTGCGTCAGGAGGGAAGGCGCACCGACTGCTTGTGCCGGAACACGTCCCGGGGGTCCCAGGCGCGCTTGACCTGCTGCAGGCGCGGATAGTTCTGCTTCCAGTACAGGTCGTGCCAGGGCACCGAGGACTTGTTGAACGCCGGGTCGGACAGGTCGCCGTCGGGGTAGTTGATGTAGCAGCCGTCGGTGACGTCGTTGGGGACGGGGACGCCCCCGGTGTCGCCGTAGACGGCGGCGAAGGCGTTGCGGACCCAGCCGACGTTCTTCGCGTCGTCCGCCGGCGTGTACCAGCGGCTCTCGAAGTTCACCTTCATGATCGCGTCGCGCTGGGCGACCGCCGTCGCGGTGGACGACACGCTCGCGATCCGGCCGCCGGAGGCGGACAGCACGATGCCCGTCAGGGGGCTGGGCTGGTCCTGGCTGGTCAGATGGGCGTACATGGCGTCGATCTGCCGCTGCGGGGTGCGCTTGCGCAGGTGCGCGGACTTGTGGCACCCGCGCGTCGTGGGGTCGAGCTGCGTCGGGGAGATGGCGCCGATGTAGCGGGTGCCGCGCAGCCACGGCATGAGACGCGTCGTCGTGTACTGCGAGTCGGTCACGCCGTCGCGCCGCACGGTCGCCGAGTGCAGCCCGAGCGCCTGGTCCAGGCCGGCCAGGAAGCCGGAGAGCACGCTCGCCGCGTCCGGCAGCGAGGCGTCGAGCTGGACGACGGCGCCCAGGGAGCCGCTGTCGCGGTGGTTGAGCATCAGCCACGAGTAGAGCGAACCCGCGGTCGTACCCGCCGTGTTGTTCCGCTCGAACCAGGCGCCCCAGTAGTCGACCAGCGCGCTGAAGCCCGCCGCGGTGACCTTCTCCCAGGGCCAGTTCGCCAGGGTGAGGAAGATCTTCGACGGTGCCTTCGGCAGCAGGCCGGCCGGGTCGCCGCTCGCGCCGGGGGTGCGGAACCAGTAGGCGGTGACGATGCCGAAGCTGCCGCCGCCTCCGCCGGTGTGCGCCCAGAACAGGTCGCGCAGCGCGGAGTCGGACGAATCGCGCGCCGCCACCACGCTGCGCGCCTTGCCGGCCGCGTCCACCACGACGACCTCGACGGCGTGCAGGTGGTCCACGGTCAGCCCGTACTGGCGCGAGAGGTTGCCGTAACCGCCGCCGAGGATGTGCCCGCCGACACCGACGGTGTGGCAGATGCCGGCCGGGATGGTGACTCCCCAGCCCTCGTACAGGGCCTCGTAGACGTCCAGCAGGGTGGCGCCGCCCTCGACCTTGAAGGCGTTCATGGCGGTGTCGAACGAGACCGCGTTCATGAGCGACATATTGATGTTGATCTTGACGTCCGCGTTGAAGACGAAGTCCTCGAAGCAGTGGCCGCCGCCGCAGACGGACAGCCGCTTGCCGCGGGTGACCGCGTCCTGCACCGCGGCGACCACCTGGGCGGTGGTCCGGGGCAGCACGACCTGGTCCGGACTGGCCGTCCAGCGCAGGTTGTTGCCCGATATGAGGTCCGGGTAGCGGGGGTCGGAAGGGGTCACCGAGACGCTCGCCGCCGTGTCGGCCGCGGTACCCGCCGTCCGGGCCGTGCCGGCCAGGGCCCGGGCCGCCGGTGCCGTCACCAGCCCCGACCCGGCCGCCGTCAAGGCGAGCCCGGACCCCAGGCCCACGAACCGACGTCTTCTCAATTCACCCATCATGACCCCCGCTTTCTGTATGCACGCACGCGGTTCAGGGAAATACGCCCGCCCCGGTCGACGAGACCCGCGCCTTTTTGCGCCCTGCCCGCACAAGGGGCCTGGAGAAGAAAGCGCATAGGGCGTACTGGAGCACAGTGGCGTTCTGACTCGAGCCGGTCGGCGGGATTTCTCGTCCGCCGCTCTCGACGGGTCCCATCTCAGCAGCACGTCACCGCCGGGCGCCAACCGGTGGGGCCCACTTCGGCATGTCCGCCGACTTCGTGAACTCGGCCTTGCCCGGCCGCGCCGCACGGCGGAAAGTCCTCGCGGGACCCGGGCGCACCGCCCGGGACACACGCGTCCGCCCACGGCGGACCAGATCCGAACGGAGTGGAGTCTTGAGCGCACTTCCCGGAGCCCGGGCCGTCCACCACATCGCCTACACGGTGCCCGACCTGGAGCAGGCGGTCAGCTTCTTCGTCGACGTCCTCGGAGCCGAACTCGCCTACCGCCTGGGGCCGGTGGAAGACCCCGAGGGCGACTGGATGACCCGGAAACTCGGCGTCCACCCGCGCGCGTCCGCGCACATCGCCATGCTGCGCCTGGGGCCGGTGACCAACCTGGAACTGTTCGAGTACACCGCTCCCGACCAGGACCGCGGCCGGCCCCGCAACAGCGACTGGGGCGGACACCACTTCGCGCTGTACGTCGACGACGTGGACAAGGCGGCCGAGTATCTGCGCGAGGTTCCCGGAGTGACGATCCTGGGAGAGCCGGAGACGATCACCGACGGGCCCATCGCCGGCGACCGGTGGGTGTATTTCACCACCCCCTGGGGCCTGCACATGGAATTGATCAACATGCCCGAGGGAATGCCGTACGAGGAGGCGACCACCACCCGCCTCTATCACCCGGTGGAACGCTGGGACGACCACCGCCGGAATGCGGAGGAATCCCCGGCGACCGCGCCGCGAGAAGCGTCGGATGCCGCTGCCGAGTCCGCTGCGGAATCCGCTCCGGAAAAGGCTCCGGATGCCGTGCCGGAATCCGTCCCCGAGTCCGTCCCCGAGTCCGTCAACAACAATCCTTTCAACCGCCGCGTCATCGAGGAGTTCCGGGCGAACGGCGGCCGGGTGGCCGACTTCGGCGAGGTGCCGCTCCTGCTGCTCACCACCACCGGCCGGCGCAGCGGCCTGGCCCGGACGACTCCGCTGGTCCACCTCGACCACGAGGGCCGCCACATCGTCTTCGCCGCCAACGGCGGGGACGACGCCCACCCCGCCTGGTACCGCAACCTGATGGCCTCGGGCACCGCGACGGTGGAGCTGCCGGGGCGGCGGTTCACCGCGCGCCCGGTCCTCGTCCCGGCCTCCGAGCACGAGGAGCTGTGGCGCCGGCAGGCCGCGCAGGACCCCAACTTCTCCCGGTTCCGCGACCGTACGCACCGCGACATCCCGGTCGTCGAGCTGGTCCCCGTGGAGGTGGCACGGTGACGGACCGTACGGCCACCGAGGAGTTCCGCAGGGCGCGGGACTTCCTGCTGGAGCACCGCGAGGACTACGCGGCCGCTTACGCGGGTTTCGCCTGGCCGCGCCTGGAGCGTTTCAACTGGGCGCTGGACTGGTTCGATGTGATCGCGGACG
>NZ_WYCT01000201.1 GCF_011008945.1 Streptomyces harenosi | reverse complement strand
ACGAGTGGTCAAGGTCCGTTAATGTGGCCTTCACCTCTACTGACCGCTATATTCGCCCGCTCATGAGCGGGCGAATATAGCGGTCAGTAGAGGTGAAGGCCACATTAACGGACCTTGACCACTCGTAAGAGTGGCATAAGATGTGGCGAACCTGTGATCGTCGGCGGGGAGGGGCCTGCGCCGCGATCGCGAGGACCGGCGATGCCGGAGCGGCAGTGGCGGCCGACTGGGTCGACGTGGCGGGGGAGGACGTCCAGCGGGAGCACAGAGGTGCCCTGGTGGGCGAAATGTCTTGGTAGGAGTTCCAGTTGGCGCAGTACCCGCGTCTGAGCGTGATCGTCCCTTTTCAGGACGTCGAGATCTATCTCGCCGAATGCCTGGAGTCGATCGCGCGCCAGTCGTTCCGTGACTTCGAGGTCATCCTCGTCGACGACGGCTCCACCGACGCCTCCCCGCGCATCGCGGCCGACTTCTGCGCCGCCGACCCGCGCTTCCGGCTGATCCGCCAGGAGTCGCACGGACCCGGGCACGCCCGCAACACCGGCCTGCGCGCCACGCACCCGCAGGCGGAGTTCCTCGCCTTCGTCGACGGCGACGACGTCATCCCCGAGTACGCCTACGAACTGCTGACGCGCACGCTGGGCGAGTCCGACTCGGACTTCGTCTCGGGCAACGTGCAGATGATGAACTCCACCAAGAAGTGGCAGTCGCCCCTGCACAAGGGCCCCATGCAGAAGAACCGGCGCGGGACCCACATCACCCGGTTCGAGGCGCTGATCTACGACCGCACCGTCTGGAACAAGGTGTTCAGGCGGTCCTTCTGGGACTACCACCGCATCGCGTTCCCCGAGGGCGTCATGTACGAGGACTCCTGGGTCAACATGTACGCCCACTTCCGCGCCACCAAGGTCGACGTCGTCTCGGACATCGTCTACTACTGGCGCCGGCGGGAGGGCGGGGCCGCCCCGTCGATCACCCAGCGGCACAGCGAACTGTCCAACCTGCGCGACCGGGTGGCCGCGGTGCAGTCCGTCAGCCGCTTCCTCGCCGAACGGCGCTCGCGGCTGTACGAGGACAGCAAGCGCAAGTACGACCTGGCCTGCCTGAAGTCCGACCTCATGCTCCACCTGAAGGTGCTGCCCGACGCCGACGAGGAGTACCGGCTGGCCTTCATGGAGTGGGCCAACGCCTTCCTCGACGAGGCCGACACCTCCATCATCGACGAACTCCCCGCCGATGCCCGGGTCAAGTGGCTGCTGGTCCGCGAGGGCCGGCTCGCCGAGCTCCTCGACGTCATCGAGTTCGAGCGCCGCGGCGGGCCGATGCCCGTCCAGCGGCGGTTCCACCGCTACCTGAACTACCCCTACCTCGGGGACCGGTCGATCGGCCTGGACAAGAAGGCGTACCGGCTGGACAAGGAGCTCTCCCTGCACGGCGCGCTGACCGGCGCCCGGTGGAGCACCAACGGGGACCTGCTGACCCTGACCGGCACCGCCTACGTCCGCTTCATCAACGTGCACAAGCGGCACATGTCGGTGAAGGCGATCGCCCTGCGCAACAAGAAGCAGGGACGGATGGTGATCACCGCGGCGAAGACCACCTATGCGCCGCAGGCCACCGAGCGGTCCAACCAGAATCGTTACTGCTACGACTGGGCCGGCTTCGAGGCCCGGATCGACACCACCCGCCTCAAGCGCAAGGGCGAATGGGTCGAGGGCACGTGGGACGTGGCCGCCGGCGTCCTCAGCCGCGGGCTCTTCCGCTACCGGGGCATCGACCGGGGCGGCGCGGGCACCGCCGCCAACCCGCCCTACCGGTACGTCGACAAGAACACCCGCATCCTCCCGCTCTTCCTCCAGGGCAAGCTCAAGCTCCGGGTCGAGATCGTGCGCTGCCGGATCACCGGGCACCGGATCACCGGCGACCAGCTCGAGCTGCGCGGCGTCTACCTGGGGCCCAAGGTGCCCGAGTGGGGCAAGCTGCGCTTCACCAGCATGAACGGCGCCGGACGGCACGACGCCCCGGCGCACTTCACGCCCGGCGGCGAGGGCTGGTCCACCTTCACGGCCAAGGTCCCGCTGCGCGCCCTGGTGCCCGGCTACCGGGCGGACGCCCAGACGGGCGCCGACATCCCCAAGTCGTGGAGCATGGGCAGCAACGGCTGGAAGACCACCTTCCATGTCGAGGGCCGCAAGATGACCATGTACCCGGTCATGGCCCAGGAGACCCCGGACGGCCACTACCGCATGCCCGGCCCGCTCCAGACCCGGGAGGGCGACCGCGAGGTCGTCGTCCACCGCAACGGCTCCGGCTACCTCGTCCTCTTCGAACGCGCGACGCTGCCCCGGGCCGCCTACGCGCGGTGGCGGGAGGACGGCTCGCTGGAGATCCACGGCCGCTACCTGGCCGCGGACCGCCTCTCCGCCGAGGAGTACCGGGCCGCGCACCTGGTGGTGCGCTCCCGTGCGCACGGCGACGAACGCGCCGTCCCGCTGACCTGGAACGGCAACGCCTTCTCCGGCCGGCTGACCCCCGCCGCCATGCGCACGCTGGCCGGCGACATCCCGCTGGCGGCCGGGCGCTGGGACTTCTTCCTGCGCCGCCAGGACCCCTCGGCCGTCGCCCGCGAGGACCGCCTCGAAGACCTCATGGTGAAGATCGAGCAGGTCGCCATCGACTCCTTCCCCCAGGAGTACGAGGCCGACGAGCGCCGCTACGAGCTCCAGGCCGAGGCGTACGACCGGCTGTCCCTGCTGGTGCACTCGGCCATGCCGGACCACGCCCGCGGCCCCTACCGGCAGAAGCAGCTGCGCACCAAGGCATACCCGGCCGCCCGCCGCGAGAAGGTCCGCCCCGCGGTCCTCTTCGACGCCTTCAAGGGCACCCAGTACTCCGACAGCCCCCGCGCCCTCCACGAGGAGCTGGTGCGGCGGCGCGCCGACCTGGAGCACCTGTGGGTCGTGCGCGACGACCAGGTCCAGGTGCCGCCCACGGCGAGGCCGGTGCGCATGTGGTCGCCCGAGTGGTACCACGCCCTGGCCACCAGCCGTTACGTCGTCGCCAACAACCACCTTCCCGACTGGTTCCAGAAGCGGGACGGGCAGGTCGTCGTCCAGACCTGGCACGGCACCCCGCTGAAGAAGATCGGCCACGACATCGAGGCCATCCACTTCGCCGACCAGCGGTACCTGGAGCGGGTGGAGAAGGAGGTGCAGAACTGGGACATGCTGGTGTCGCCCAACAGCTTCTCCACACCGATCCTCCAGCGCGCCTTCGGCTTCCCCGGCGAGATGGTCGAGTGCGGCTACCCGCGCAACGACATCCTGCGCCGCCCGGGGATGGAACAGCGCGAGCGCGAGATCCGGCGGCGGATCGGCCTGCCGGAGGGCAAGCGTGTCGTGCTGTACGCCCCCACCTGGCGCGACGACCAGTTCTACGCGCCCGGCAAGTACAAGCTCGACTTCCGCGTCGACCTCGACGACGCGCGGCGCCGCCTGGGCCCGGACCACGTGCTCATGGTCCGCCGCCACCCCAACGTCGTGGACCCGGTCCCGGGCGCCGGCGACGGCTTCGTCTTCGACGTCTCCGACTACCCCGACATGGCTGATCTGTCCCTGATCACCGACGTGATGATCACGGACTACTCGTCCCTGATGTTCGACTACGTCAACACCGGCCGCCCCATCCTCTTCTTCACCTACGACCTGGACCACTACCGCGACACCCTGCGCGGCTTCTACTTCGACTTCGAGAACAGCGCGCCCGGGCCGCTGGTCTACAGCTCCGAGGAGCTGGTCACGGCCATCCGGGACATCGAGCGGATCCAGGAGACCTACGCCGAGCGCTACCGCTGGTTCCAGCGCGAGTTCTGCGACCTGGACGACGGGTACGCCTCCGCGCGCCTCGCCGACCGCATGCTGGTCGCGGGGGGCGACCTCGCGCCGGCGGAGGCCACGGCCCCGCCGGTCGGGAGCGTCGACACCCGGCACGCCGGGCGCGCGCTCACCCCGATCCGGTGGAACGCCCAGCGCTGGTTCGCCCCGCAGCGGCCCCCGGCGCCGGAGCAGCCCGCCGCCCACCAGCCGGCGCACGCGATCCCCGCGCAGGCGTCCGCCGGGGGCGGCGTCCAGACCGCGCAGCCGCAGCCGCAGTACGCCCGGGAGCCGGCCCTCGGGCCGCAGCACGACCTCCAGCCGGCGCAGTGGGCGCCGGCCCTGCTTCCGCAGCCGTACGGCCGGCCGGCGACGGCCGAGTCGCCCCAGGACAGGGCGATCGAGGGCGTGATCGTATGACCCCGGCGGCCGGGCCCGCGCCATGGTCGCGCGCCCGGCGGCCGGCGCGGTCCGCGCCCGGCGGGCGGTCAGCCGGTGCGCACCCCGGCCAGGAGCGCCATGTGGTCGGAGACACCGGTGTCGCGCACGGTGCAGCGGACCCTGGGCAGCCCGGTGAAGAGGTAGTCCAGCTTGTGCCCGGAGGTGTGGGTGGCCCGTCCCGCGCGGGAGGGCCCCGACGCCTGGTCGCACTCGCGGTGCACGGTGAAGGGGGCGGACGGCCACACCCAGGAGCTGGGGCCGCCGGGCCCCGGCGGCGGCGTGTTCAGGTCGCCCCCGTAGACGGTGCGCCGCCGCGGCACCGCGGCGACCAGGGCCCGCATCTGGTCGTCGCGCAGCTCCCAGCCGGGATGGGCCAGATCACTGCCGGCCGGGCTGAGATGGGCGTTGCACAGCCGGACGTCGTGCGCGGCGACCGAGGCGCACAGGATGCCGCGCCCGAGCCCCCTCGAGGGCTGGCGCGCGGGCAGCGGGACGACGCGGGACAGGGGGTACGCCGCGAGGATCGCGATACCGGCGGCTCCCCGGCCCGCTCCGGCGCAGCGCACGGTGGTGCGCCGGCCGGCGCCGTCGCGCCAGGTGTAGGCGAGGAACGCCGTGTGCCAGGCCCGGCCCAGCGCCGTGCGCGCCGCCCGCACATCGGCCGCGCACGCCTCCTGGAGCAGGACCGCCCGCGCACCGGACCGGGTGGCGAGCGCCTCGATCCCGCGCCGCTTGGCTTCCTGGCCGCCGGTACCCGCGCAGTTCCACTGGCGCACGCCGCACATGTTCCAGGTCGCCACGGTCAGGGTGCGGTCCGGGTCCACGGACCCGGCCGGTCCGGCCGTCCGCACCACGGCCGCCGTGACCGCGAGCTCGAGCAGGGCCGCCGCCGCGGTCACCCATCGGCGCACCCGGCGCCCGGCCGGACCGGGCACGCCCCGGGAATCTGTCGAGAACACCACGCCATGATGACCCGCCGCCCGAGCCCGTGCCCACGTCCGGCGTCCGCGCACTTCTCGGGCATTCGACTCACCGGGGGTACCGAGGTCTCCCGACTCCGCAGCACTTGAGGGAAGAGGAACCACACGATGTCCACAACACCCGCGCGGAGCCGGCAGGTGCTCCACGGGATAGACGCCTCGGGAAGCCACCCCGTCGAGTACCGCTTCGCCCACGCCAGGAACGGCAACCGGCACCTCGTGGTGGTCTTCGCCAACCTCTTCGCCCCCGACGACTACGGCTGGGCCACCGGCATCCTCGACAACCTGCGGTCGAACATCCTGTGGATCCGTGACCGGTTCGACGGCCAGAACACGTACTACCTGTGCCAGGGGATGGACTTCGGCGTCGAGCGCTCGGTGATCGGGCTCATCACCAAGGTGATGAAGTCGCTGAACCTGACGCCCGGCGACGTGACGTTGTGGGGCAGTTCGAAGGGCGGCACGGCGGCGCTGTACTTCGGCCTGCGCTACGGCTTCCGCAACATGGTCGCGAGCGTCCCGCAACTGCGGATCGGGACGTTCGTGCGCGAGGTCTATCCCGACGTCGGACGGCACATGCTGGGCGCCGACATGGCCGACGACCACGTCCGCACCCTGGACGCGATCATGCCCGACCTGCTGTCGGCGGGCGCCAACCCGGACGCGCACCTGTATGTGGTCTCCTCGCCCCAGGACGAGCAGTACGCCACGCAGGTCGAGCCGTATCTGCCGCTGCTCCAGCGGTACCAGAACTTCAACTTCGTCTTCAGCGAGTCCCCGTTCATCACGGACCACGGAAAGGTCACGCAGCGCAACACGCCCCCGCTGCTGGGCATCGCCTACCTGCTGGTCGAGGGGATCTCCCCGCGGCTCGGCATCACCCGGCACGGCTACGAGGAGCCCGAGGCCGACAGGTCCGGCATCGACGCCTTCCTCACGTCGACCTCGGTGGTGCAGAGCTCGTTCGCCGCCCCGGTCGTGACCACGCCCGAGCAGCACCAGATGCTGCCCGCGGGAGCCGTCCGTCTCGCCGGCTGGGCGCCCGGCGCGGTCCGGGTGAGCCTGTGGGAGAACGGCAAGTACCTCGACTCGGCGCCGGTGGGCGCCGACGGCGGATGGGTCTGGGAGCCCGGACGGCCGTGGAGCGCGGGCGAACACGCCGTACGGCTCTTCGCCGTCGACCCCCACGGCTACCAGTCGGAGCGTACGGACGTCCGGTTCACCGTGTCGGAGCGGGACCACACGGGACACCACCCCGAAGGCGCGCTCCCGGCGCCGGTGGTCCACCTCCCCGACCTGCCCGGCGGCCTGCCGGAGACGGCGGGACTGGCCGGCTCGGCCCACGGGGCGGCCCAGGTGGGATTCCGGGAGAACGGGGTCTTCCTGGGGGCGGCGGCCGTGGCCGCCGACGGCCGCTGGGCCTGGGACCCGGGCTGGGCCTGGGCCCGGGGCACGCACCACGTCGAGGTCGTCGCGGTAGACGCGGCGGGCGGCCAGTCCCCGGTCGCCGCGGTCTCCTTCACGGTCGTGGGCACCCCGGCCGGGGCGGGACCGGCCGCGTACTGAGGCCGCCCCGCCCCTCTTCCCGTCTCCCCAGCACAGCAGAGAGTTGATCGCGCACATGTCCAAAGCCCCCGCGTCCGGGCGCCCGTTGCTCACCGGGATCGAGACCTCCGGCACGTTTCCCGTCGAGTACCGCTTCACCCACGCCAAGAGCGGCAACCGGCACCTCGTGGTGGTCTTCGCCAACTTCGCGGCGCCGCAGGACTACGGATGGTCCAACGGCGTCCTGGACGACGTCCGGGCCAACATCCTCTGGATCCGCGACCGGTTCGACGGCATGAACAGCTACTACCTGTGCAAGGAGATGGACTTCTCCCTGGAGCAGTCCGTCGCCGGGCTCATCTTCAACGTGATGAACGCGCTGGAGCTGACCCCGGACGACGTCACCGTGTGGGGCGGCGCGAAGGGCGGCAGCGCGGCGCTGTACTTCGGACTGCGCTACGGCTTCCGGAACATCGTCTCCCTGGTGCCCCAGTTCCTGATCGGCACCTATGTGCAGCGGGTCCACCCCAAGGTGGCCCGGTTCATGCTGGGCGAGGGGGTGCCGGAGGAGAACGTACGGGCCGTGGACGCGATCCTGCCCGACCTGGTCCGCGCGCAGACCAACCGGACCGCCAACATCTACCTGCTGTCCTCTCCCCAGGACGAGCAGTACCCCGAGCAGGTGGAGCCGTTCCTCGGCCTGTTCCAGGGGTACGAGAACTTCAACTTCATCTTCAGCGAGTCGCCCTTCATCACCGACCACACCCAGGTCACCCGGCGCAACGTGCCCGCCCTCATGGGCATCATCAACCTCCTCGCCGACGGAATGCCGCCCCGGCTGGGCTACGTCCGCAACGGCTACGAGGAGCCCGACCGCGACCGGTCGGCGATCAGCGCCTATCTGCAGGCCACCTCGGTGGTACGGGGAGCGGAGTTCCCGCCGCCGGTCGTCACCGTGCCGGCGCCCCGCGCCGAGGTGCCGAGCACCGCCGTACGGCTCACCGGGTCCGCTCCGGGCGCCGTCCGGGTGAGCGTCTGGGAGCACGGCAAGTACCTGGGGCAGGCCGATGTCGCCCCGGACGGAAGCTGGTCCTGGGAGCTGGGCCGGGCCTGGAGCAAGGGCCAGCACCCGGTGAAGGTGTACGGCATCGACGCGGTGGGTTTCCAGTCCGCGCGCACGGAGGTGCTGTTCACGGCGGTCGACGGCCCGGTGCACAGCGCCGTGCCGGCCGGTGCGGCGGCGCAGGCCGCGGGCAACGCCGTGCCGCGGCCGCCGGTGACGGCCGGGCAGAGCGAGGGCGCCCCCCTGGTCTTCGAACCGGTGGCCTACGAGCAGGTGATGGGCGCCCGGGTGGTCTTCACCGGGTCCGCGCCGGGCGCCGCGCAGGTCGGGTTCCGGGAGAACGGCGTCCTGCTGGGCGGCGCCGCCGTCGCCCCGGACGGCACCTGGTCCTGGGACGGGGGCTGGGCCTGGACCGCCGGTGCGCACGTCGTCGACGTCTTCGCGGTGGACGCCGCGGGCGGCGAGTCCGCGACCACGCGCATCCCCTTCACCGTCATGGGCGTCCCGACCGGGGTGGGCCCGGCCGGTTTCTGAGCGCCGCCCGTCCGGCGCCGCCCCGATGGCGGAAAGGGCCTCCGCGCGATCGCGGAGGCCCTTGTCAGCGGTGCGCCGTCACGCCGGGACGGACGCGGTCCCCGGCTGGAGGAACCGCTTGCCGTTCACCCGCTCGGAGACGCCCTCGCGGTCCAGGTACGGCGTGATGCCGCCCAGGTGGAAGGGCCAGCCGGCGCCGGTGATCAGGCACAGGTCGATGTCCTGCGGCTCGGCGACGACGCCCTCGCCGAGCATGAGCCCGATCTCCTGCGCCACCGCGTCCAGGACGCGCTCGCGCACCTGCTCCTCGGTCAGGACGACGTCGCCCTGCTTCAGCAGCGCCGCGACCTCCGGGTCCAGCTCGGGCTTGCCGCTGTCGTAGACGTAGAACCCGCGCTTGCCCGCCTCGACGACCGCCTTCAGGTTGGGGGAGACGGTGAAGCGGTCCGGGAACGCCCGGTTCAGGGTCTCGGAGACGTGCAGGCCGATGGCCGGGCCGACCAGCTCCAGCAGGACCAGCGGCGACATCGGCAGGCCCAGCGGCTCGACCGCCCTCTCCGCCACGTCCACCGGAGTGCCCTCGTCGATGACGTTCTGGATCTCGCCCATGAAGCGGGTCAGGATGCGGTTCACGACGAACGCCGGGGCGTCCTTGACCAGCACCGCCGTCTTCTTCAGCTTCTTGGCCACGCCGAACGCGGTGGCCAGCGAGGCGTCGTCGGTCCGCTCGCCGCGCACGATCTCCAGCAGCGGCAGCACCGCGACCGGGTTGAAGAAGTGGAAGCCGACGACCCGCTCGGGGTGCTTCAGCTTCGACGCCATCTCCGTCACCGACAGCGAGGAGGTGTTGGTGGCGAGGATCGCGTGGGCCGGGGCGACCGCCTCGACCTCCGCGAACACCTGCTGCTTGACGCCCATCTCCTCGAAGACCGCCTCGATGACGAAGTCGGCGTCCGCGAAGCCCTCGGCCTTGTCCAGGACGCCGGTCACCAGCGCCTTGAGGCGGTTGGCCTTGTCCTGGTTGATGCGGCCCTTGCCGAGCAGCTTGTCGATCTCGGCGTGGACGTAGCCCACGCCCTTGTCGACGCGCTCCTGGTCGATGTCGGTCAGGACGACCGGCACCTCCAGGCGGCGCAGGAAGAGCAGCGCGAGCTGGCTGGCCATCAGGCCGGCGCCGACGACACCGACCTTGGTGACCGGGCGCGCCAGGTTCTTGTCCGGGGCGCCCGCCGGGCGCTTGCCGCGCTTCTGCACCAGGTTGAAGGCGTAGATGCCGGCGCGCAGTTCACCGCCCATGATCAGGTCGGCGAGGGCCTTGTCCTCGGCGTCGTAGCCCGCCTGGAGGTCACCGTCCTTGGCGGCGGCGATGATGTCCAGGGCGCGGTAGGCGGCCGGGGCGGCGCCGTGCACCTTGGAGTCGGCGATGGACCGGCCGCGTGCGACCGCCTGGTCCCACGCCTCGCCGCGGTCGACCGCCGGGCGCTCGACGGCGATCTCACCCTTGAGGACGGCCGCCGTCCAGCTCAGCGACTGCTCCAGGAAGTCCGCGCCCTCGAAGATCGCGTCCGCGATGCCGAGTTCGTAGACCTGCTCGCCCTTGAGCTGTCGGTTCTGGTTGAGGCTGTTCTCGATGATCACCGTCACGGCCCTGTCGGCGCCGATCAGGTTCGGCAGCAGGGTGCAGCCGCCCCAGCCGGGGACCAGGCCGAGGAAGACCTCGGGGAGCGAGAACGCCGGGACGGCCGCGGACACCGTGCGGTACGTGCAGTGCAGGCCGACCTCGACGCCGCCGCCCATCGCGGCGCCGTTGTAGTACGCGAACGTCGGCACCGCCAGGCCCGACAGGCGCTTGAAGACGTCGTGGCCGCCCTTGCCGATGGCGTAGGCGTGGTCCCACTCCTTCAGCAGCTCGACGCCCTTGAGGTCGGCGCCGACGGCGAAGACGAACGGCTTGCCGGTGACGCCGACACCGACGATCTCGCCGTCCGCGGCCTCCTTCTCCACCTGGTCGACGGCGGCGTTCAGGTTCGCCAGCGACTGGGGGCCGAAGGTGGTCGGCTTGGTGTGGTCGTGCCCGTTGTCCAGGGTGATCAGGGCGAAGCGGCCCGCCTGGAACGGCAGGTCGAAGTGGCGCACGTGCGCCTGCGTGACGACCTCGTCCGGGAACAGCTCGGCCGCGCCCTTCAACAGTTCGGCGGTGGTGCTCACTTGTCCCCCTCGAAGTGCGGGTTCTCCCAGATGACCGTCGCGCCCATGCCGAAGCCGACGCACATGGTGGTCAGGCCGTAGCGGACGTGCGGCTGCTCCTCGAACTGGCGGGCGAGCTGCGTCATGAGCCGCACGCCCGAGGAGGCCAGCGGGTGGCCGAAGGCGATGGCGCCGCCGTACTGGTTGACGCGCGCGTCGTCGTCGGCGATGCCGTAGTGCTCGAGGAAGGCCAGCACCTGGACGGCGAAGGCCTCGTTGATCTCGAACAGGCCGATGTCGGAGATGGACAGGCCCGCCTGGGCCAGCGCCTTCTCCGTCGCCGGGATCGGGCCGTAGCCCATGACCTCCGGCTCCACGCCCGCGAAGGCGTAGGAGACCAGGCGCATCTTGACCGGCAGGTCGTGGGCGCGGGCGAAGTCCTCGGAGGCGATGAGGGAGGCGGTGGCGCCGTCGTTCAGACCGGCCGCGTTGCCGGCGGTGACCCGGCCGTGGACGCGGAAGGGCGTCTTGAGGTTCGCCAGGTTCTCCAGCGTGGTGCCCGGGCGCATCGGCTCGTCGGCGGTGACCAGGCCCCAGCCGGTCTCGCCGCCCTCGGGGTTGGTCCGGCGCACCGAGATCGGCACCAGATCGGCCTGGATCTTGCCGTTGGCGTACGCCTTGGCGGCCTTCTCCTGGGAGCGCACGGCGTACTCGTCGGCGCGCAGCTTGGTGATCTGCGGGTAGCGGTCGTGCAGGTTCTCCGCGGTCATGCCCATGAACAGGGCGGACTCGTCGACCAGCTTCTCGGAGACGAACCGCGGGTTGGGGTCGACGCCCTCGCCCATCGGGTGGCGGCCCATGTGCTCGACACCGCCCGCGATGGCGATGTCGTACGCGCCGAAGGCGACGGAACCGGCCACCGTCGTGACGGCGGTCAGCGCGCCCGCGCACATACGGTCGATGGAGTAGCCGGGGACGGACTGCGGCAGTCCCGCGAGGATGCCGGCGGTGCGGCCGATGGTCAGGCCCTGGTCGCCGATCTGCGTGGTCGCGGCGATGGCGACCTCGTCGATCTTCTTCGGGTCCAGGCCGGGGTTGCGGCGCAGCAGCTCCCGGATCGCCTTCACGACGAGGTCGTCGGCGCGGGTCTCGTGGTAGATGCCCTTCGGGCCCGCCTTGCCGAACGGGGTGCGGACGCCGTCGACGAAGACGACGTCCCTGACGGTACGAGGCACGATGGCTCTCCTCCAGGGTGCGGGGTGGCACTGCTGCGGCACGCATGCACTGAGCGCGCGCTCAGCCCCATGCTACTTGTGGGTAACGTAGCTGCCCAGTCCCCCCGCCGGGAGCGGTGAAGGTCACACCGTCCGGGGGACGCCGGAACGCGCGCGCCCCCGGTCCCGCGGCCGGTGCCGACGGGCCCGGGGGCGCGGAGCCGGGGGCGGGCCGGGCCGCGGACGGCGTCAGGGGCGGGCCGACAGCGCGGCCAGCAGCACGGGCGTCACCTGCTCCACCTGCCAGGGCCGGGCCCCGTACCCGGTGAGCGCGGCCGCCACCGACGCGGCGTCCAGGGGCTGCGGCGGCTCCCAGCAGACCCTGCGCACGGTGTCCGGCGTGATCAGGTTCTCCTGCGGCATGTTCAGCTCCTCGGCCAGCGCGCTCACCCCGGCGCGGGCCGCCGACAGGCGGGCGGCGGCGGCCGGGTCCTTGTCGGCCCAGGCGCGCGGCGGCGGCGGCCCGGTCACCGGCTGTCCCGGCTGCGGCAGCGCGGACTCCGGCAGCGCCCTGGCGCGGTCGATCGCGGCCTGCCACTGCTCCAGGGTCCGCCGCCCCATGCGGTGCCCGAACCCGTTGAGCGCGGCGAGCGCGTGCACGTTCGGCGGCAGGGCGGTCGCGGCCTCGACGATCGCCGCGTCGGAGAGCACCTTGCCCGGCGAGACGTCCCGGCGCTGGGCGATCCGGTCCCGGGCCTCCCACATCTCCCGCACGGCGGCGAGCTGGCGCCGCCGGCGCACCTTGTGCATGCCGGACGTGCGGCGCCACGGCTCCTTGCGCGGCTCGGGCGGCGGCGCGGCGGCGATGGCGTCGAACTCCTGCCGGGCCCACTCCAGCTTGCCCTGCCGGTCCAGCTCCTTCTCCAGCGCGTCGCGCAGGTCGACCAGGAGCTCGACGTCCAGGGCGGCGTAGCGCAGCCACGGCTCGGGCAGCGGACGGGTCGACCAGTCGACCGCGGAGTGCCCCTTCTCCAGTACGAAGCCGAGGACGCCCTCGACCATCGCGCCGAGGCCCACCCGCGGGAACCCGGCCAGCCGCCCGGCCAGCTCCGTGTCGAACAGCCGGGTGGGCACCATGCCTATGTCGCGCAGGCAGGGCAGGTCCTGGGTGGCGGCGTGCAGCACCCACTCCGCGCCGGACAGCGCCTCGCCCAGCCCGGACAGGTCGGGGCAGGCGACGGGGTCGATGAGCGCCGTCCCGGCGCCCTGGCGGCGGAGCTGCACCAGATAGGCGCGCTGCCCGTAGCGGTATCCGGAGGCGCGCTCGGCGTCGACGGCGACGGGCCCGGACCCGGCGGCGAAGGCGGCGGTCACCCGGGCCAGCGAGGCCTCGTCGGCGATCACGGGCGGAATGCCCTCGCGGGGTTCGAGCAAGGGGATCGGCGCCTCGGCGGCAGACGGTCCGCCGTCGTCCGGAGGGGCGCCTCCGGTGGTTCGCAGTGAACGGTCTGCTGCGGTTTCGTGGGCGTCGGTCACATGTCAAGAGTATCCGTGTACCGAGGGCGCCCGCCGACGGAACGTTCCGTCGGCGGGCGCCCGGGGGTCGCAAACCGGTCAGGCCGGTGAAAGGCCGGGTTCACGCGGGAGAGGGGAAGAGGGCGTGACCGGGGTGGCCGGATGAAACGGGGAGAAGGGGGTGGAGCGGGTAAAAAGGGTCAGAGAGGTGAAGGGG
>NZ_WYCT01000200.1 GCF_011008945.1 Streptomyces harenosi | reverse complement strand
CACCGCCGTCCGCGTCGGAGAGGGCACCAAAGCCCGCTACGTCCACCACCAGCACGCCCCCGAGCAACCGCCCGAGAGCTGATCACCTGTCGCTTGTCGGCACGCGCAGAGCACACGCCGTCCAGGGTCCCCAACGGCCCGGAAACGGCTTGTGACCTGCAAGGCGACAAGCGACAAGACAAGACAAGCGACAAGCCACACGACAAGCGCACGACAAGGAAGACGACAAGCCGCACGACAAGACAACCCACCCCTGAGCGGGCCCGCACCAAGCCCTTGGTGCGGGCCCGCGGCTCACCCCGAGGGAGCCCCGAAATGACCCACCGCCCGCCGCCGGGGATCACCGCCCCGCACATCCCCGCCGACGCCTACCACCGCGCTCAGGCCACCGGACAGCCCGTCGTCATCGTCGTCAACGACACCCGCCCGGCCGGCATCCCCTGGCGGCGCTGCCTGATCCCCTTCGCCATCGCCGGCGCCGCCGTCGCCGGCGGCTGGGGACTCGTCGCCGCCCTGTGCTACCTGCTCGACGCCGCCACCCACGCCGCCACCGTCATCGCCGGCGCCGCCGGCCCCCTCGGCATCGGCGGCATCACCCTCAAACTCGCCCGCTCCAAGCGCTGACAAGGAGAGCCAGCCCGTGCGACTTCGCATCAAGGTCACCTACTGTCCCCGCCGGGCCCTGACCCTGGCCGATACCCCGTGCCCCGACTGCCTCAACTGCCAGGGAGCGGGCGTGATCGCGCACGACTACGGCGACCACGAGACCGGCGAGTACGCCGGTACCGACTGGGAGCCGTGCCCGTGCTGGTCGCAGTGGGCCGTGATCCTGTTGCCCCTCCCGCGCCTGCCCCGTCGGCTGCGTCGCCGCCGCGACACCAGCCCGTGGGCCTGCGACGGCTACAGCAACGAACCGCCCTTCTAGCTACGCCAAGGGCGGCCCCCTGAGTCTCGCCAAAGATCCGGGGCCGCCCTTGCCCACCTGCCAACCAACTGACCTGTGGAGGTCTCTAGCATGACGCAACCCGTCCCCATCCGGCGAGTGCCCGGCCACCGGCCGCACCTGCTGGACTGCCCCCGCCCACCAGTTGGTGGTGCCCGCATGGGCGAGCGCCTGCTGCACACCGCTCTCCGTCTGGCGGCCGGCGGTCTGCCCGTACTTCCCCTGCGCAAGGGGAAGGTGCCGTTCGGGAACTGCCCCGACTGCAGGGACAGCGCGTGCGGGGACCGGCCGAACATGAAGGCGGCCGGGCCGTGCCTGTGCCCGGCCCCGTGCCACGGGTGGGCCGCCGCCACCGCCGACCCCCGCGTGCTCACCTCGCCCCCGTGGGCCGCGGCGTGGCGGCAGGCCGTGGCGGTCGCGTACCACCCCGGCGGGGCCGGGCTGACCGTGGTCGACCTGGACGACGCGGCGGCCATCGCATGGGCCCGGCAAGCCCTGCCCCCGACCCGGACCGTGGCCACCACGCGCGGGGAGCACTGGATCTACCAGGGCACCACGCGCTCAGTGAACGCCGTCCGTGACGGTGTCGACATCAAGTCGACCATGGCCTACGCCCGGTGGCGGGGGCCGGGCACCGGCACCTTGGCGCCCCTGCCGGACGCCGTGCGGGCGCTGACCGTGGTGAAGCCGCCTGCGGTCCGGCCCGTGCCGCGCGTCCTTGCCGTGCCCGCACCGGCCGGCGGCGGGCAGTGCCCGCACCGCACGCCCGCCTACCTGGAACGCGGCATCGCGATGGCCGAGCGGCGCATCGCGGAGGCGCGTAGTCAGGTACACGCCACCGTGTACCGGGCCTTCCTCGCCGTGCTGTCCACGCACGGCCGGTGCGGCTGCCTCACCGACGCTCACGTCACGCGGCTGTTCGCCGCCGCGCAGACCAAGGGCGAGTCCCCGCGGCACTGCACCGACGCCTGGACGAACGCCCGCACCCGGTTGGGACTGTGACCGTGTCCGACGACGACAAAAACCCCGCCCGCGAGGTCATCACCGACTACGCGCAGACCCACTTCCGGTACTTCCGCACCGCCGACGGCACCGTGTACGCGCAGAAGAACGGCCACCCCGTGGCCCGCCCGATCCGCTCCCAGGGCACCACGGGAAGCCACCGCCAGGAACTCATGGTCGGCCTCTTCCGTGACGGGCTCGGCGTGTTCAACGGCACCGCCTTGAAGGAGGCACTGGACTTGATCGAAGCACTCGCGCTGACCGAGGACGTCCAGCCCGTCCACATCCGCGTCGCCCCCGGCCACGACGGGGCAACGTGGCTGGACCTCGGGCGCAGCGACGGCCTGTCCGTCCGTATCCACCCCACCGGCTGGGACATCACCATCCCCGATCCGCACGAGGTGTGTTGGCGGCGTACCCAGCTCACCGGAGAACTCCCGGTGCCGATCAAGGACACCGACGGCAAGGGCATCGATGCCCTGCTGAGGCTGTGCAACTTCGCCAACGCGGAGACGGAGTGCCTGGCCATCGCCTGGCTCATCGGCTGTCTCGGGCCGTCCGTCCCCGTCCCGGCCCCCTTCCTCACGGGTCCGCAGGGAGCGGGAAAGTCCACCGGCGGACGCATGCTCGTGCGGGTCATCGAGGGCATGAGCGGCGACCTGCGCCGGGCCCCGAAGGATGAGGAAAACCTGATCGCCGCCGTGGCCGCCGGATGGGTCACCGCCCTGGACAACCTCTCCCACATGACCCCGGACCTGTCGGACGCCATGTGCTGCATCGTCACCGGGGCGGAGAACGTCAAGCGGGCCCTGTTCACCGATGGGGACGTGTTCCGGGCCCGCTACCGCCGCCCCCTGCTCCTGACCGGCATCGACGTCGGCGTGATCCGGCCCGACCTCGCCGAACGCCTCCTTCCCCTGCGCCTGGAACGCCCGCGCGTCAGGCGTACGGAGGCGGAGCTGTGGGCGGAGTACGAGGAGGTTCTACCGGTCGTCCTCGGCTCGCTTCTGGACCTCACGGTGCAGGTGCGTGCAGCTCAGGCAGAGATCCCGACCGACCTGCGCATGGCTGACTTCGCCCACCTGTGCGCGCAGCTCGACGCAGCCACCGGCCTGGGAGCACTGAACGCCTACCGGGCCAGCCTGGACGACCTCAACGACGACGTCATCGAGGGGGACCTGCTGGCACAGACCGTGCTCAAGCACGCCGCCAGCATCGAACCGGGGACCGAGCAGCGGATGACCTCTGCCGAGTGGCTCCACTGCCTCACGGGCCTCTACACGGGCGAGGACTTCCGTCCCCTGCCCAAAGGGTGGCCGACCACCGGCAAGGTGCTCTCAGACCGCCTCAAGCGCCTCCAGCCCACCCTCGCCGCCCGGGGCGTCCTCATCGATTGGGGACGCACCAACGCATCCCGCTACATCGAGATCGCACGGCCGGCCGCCGCGGCACCCCCGCCCGAGCAGGAAGCGGCCTTCTGACCGCACGGCACCACCACCGCCCGGACAAGCAAGAAGAGCACCCGGCGACGCGTGCTCCTCTTGCTGTTCGGCGGCAGCGCCGCCCTGCAATGGTCGCGCCGCGAAGCGGCTCCTTCTTCACGTCCTGAGCCGCGCACCACAACAGACACCACCCCCTCTTTGTCCGAAGTGGAAAGACCCTGCGTCACCTGCGTCACCCGCACCCCGAAAACGGCCGGTGACCTGCCGAAAGACGGGTGACGCAGACCGCCGAATCCTGCGTCACCCCGCGTCACCTGTGTCACCCGATGACGAACGCCCGCGTCACCGGTGACGCACCCCCACAGTCCTGCGTCACCGCAAACCCGCAGGTCAAAGCGGTGAATGACGCAGATGACGCGGGTGACGCAGAAATTCGCACCTCGGACAGATGCGGCCCCGCCCCCGCTTGGAGTCCCCTATGGCAGAGCAGGCAGACCTCGACCCCCGCGCCACCCTCCGAGGCGGCCTCCCGGACCGCTATCTCACCCCTGACGACATCGCCGAGATGTTCGAAGTGCCCCTGGAGACCGTCTACCAGTGGCGCAAGAAGCGCACCGGCCCGCGCGGCTTCCGCATCGGCAAGCACCTTCGCTACGACCCCGCCGACGTATGGGCTTACGTCGACCAACGCAAGCAGGACGAAGCCGCCGCCTGACCGAATACCCACCACACAGCAGGGAGAGCCGCATGAGCGGCTCTCCCTGCCGCATGTCGAGAGGACCAGTGCCTGATGGCAGGTCACATCCAAGACCGGTGGTACAAGACTGAGCTCGACGCCGCCGGCAAGCCCCACCGGGTACGCACCGCCCGCTACGGCAAGGGGATGCGCTACCGCGCCCGCTACATCGGTCCGGACGGAACCGAGAAGAGCAAGTCATTCCCCGACGGACAGAAGCGACTGGCCGATCAGTGGCTCGCCCACATTGAGGCGGACATGTCTCGGGGGCAGTACGTGGACCCGGCCGCGAGCCGAGTGACTTTCCGGCAGTACGCCGAGAAGTGGCTGAAGACGCAGAGCACCGACATGACCACGCGAGAGTCGGTGGAGTCCGCGATTCGCGGCCATGCGATCCCCTACCTGGGTCCGCGACCGCTCGGCTCGTTCAAGCCGGAACACATCCGGGATTGGCTCAGCGAACTGGAACGGGCTGTCCCTGCGTCGTCGTACCGGCGCGTGATCTACAACAACGTGTCGACGGTCCTCAACGCAGCCGTGGACGACGGGCACCTGTCGAAGAACCCGTGCCACGCGCAATCGGTGCGCCCACCTGCTGCGGGTGCTGGTCGCGTTGTGCCGTGGAGTGCTGAGCGCGTCTTCGCCGTACGAGAGGCGCTGCCGGAGCGATACCGCGCGGCGGTCGACCTCGGAGGCGGATGCGGACTTCGACAAGGGGAAATCTTCGGGTTGCCCGTCGACGCAATCGGCTTCGACTCCGGATGGCTACACATCGCCAACCAGGTGAAGGTGACGAAGGAGGGTCTCGTATTCGCTCCACCGAAGCGGAACAAGGTCCGCGATGTTCCCCTGCCGGACCGCGTGGCGCACGCCCTCAAGCAGCACATGGAGGCGTTCCCCCCGGTAGAGATCACCCTGCCGTGGCTCCGGGTGGGCGGTCCGCCTGTCACGAAGCGGCTGCTGTTCACCCGCCTCGATGGCGCAGGCGCGGTCCGGCGTACTGACTTCAACGACCGCGCCTGGAAGCCTGCTCTCGTGTCTGCTGGCGTGATCCCCGCGCCGAAGCCGGGGGAGCGCCATCAGGCTGCCCGCGAACACGGAATGCACGCCCTGAGGCACTTCTACGCCTCCGTACTGCTGGACGCCGGCGAGAACGTCAAGGCGCTGAGCTCCTACCTGGGACATAGCGATCCGGGGTTCACGCTCCGGGTCTACACGCACCTCATGCCGAGCAGCGACGCACGGGCCCGGAAGGCCGTGGACGGCCTGTACGAGGGCACCGATCCGGCGCCCGACGGCCCACAGACGGCCCAGGACCGGTGAGACGCCACGGGGCCGGCGGTCCACGACCGCCGGCCCCGTCCGCTGAGACAGCGGAAAACGTGCTGTGACCTGCTTTTACAGCACCGGCAGGTTCTTCCGCAGCTCGAACGCCGTGACCTCCGAGCGGTACTCGTGCCACTCGGCGCGCTTGTTGCGCAGGAAGTGGCGCGGGGCGGGAGCAACCTCGGGCGAGCGACGTCGGTGCAGCGCTGACCGTCTGCCGAGGGGCCGTTGGTGGTCGTCGTTGGTCACCCTGGGCCGCCCTTCGACGGCCCACAGACGGCCCAGCTTTGGGACACGGCAGATTCACAGCCGGCTCAGCTCATGCCCTATGGCCTGCGAGTTTCGTCTACTAGCTCGGTGCTGGGGAACGCCCCGGGCGAACAAGCTTAGAACCGGCCCGTCGCCATCCGGCTCGGCCGCGGCCTATTGGCGCCAGCGTTCGCGGTGGTGGCGGACGCACTCCAGGTCGATCGTGTGTCGGGGATCGGTTCGCAGTGTGCCGGCAGGCTGGCCGCCGCGGATCACGGTGAGGTCGTCTTCGATGACGATGGCGCCGGCGTCGAGCATCACGTGGCAGTTCGGGCACAGGCAGAGGACGTTGCCGGTAGTGTCCGGGCCGTTGTGAGGAGCCCCGAGGGCTCGAATGTGAGCTCCCTCGCTGTAGCTTCCCCCAGGGACCTCGATGCGCAGGTCGCAGATCTGGCACCGGTTGTCATGCCACTCCTTCACCTGCCGCTTCACAGCGTTGCTCCGAACGATGCGCTGCACGGTCGAGGTGACGCGCTCCGGGGTCTCGTTCCCTGTGACAGCAGCCTCCACCTCGCCGGGCGTGCTCGGGAGCTCCGGCTGCTGTGTCGTCTGGGGCGTGGGGGTGTCGTCATAGGCTTCTAGGCGGAACTGCCAGATGAGGAAGCCGTCGATGCCGAGCTTGCTGCCGTAGCTGGTGACCCGGTACAGGCCGTCGTACCGGTACCCGGCCGCCGGGGCGTAAGGGGTGCCGGCCTGGTAGCCACGCAGAACGCGGACAGGTAGTCCTTCGAGGTAGCTAGTTACGAGCGCTGCGTTACCAGAGTCGTCCAAGGTCTGGTCGCTCACCTGGTTGCCGGCGCCGTCCTGGCCACCGTGGCCCGTGTAGACGATGACGTCCCCGTAGTCCTCATCGTCCTTGTAGCCGCCAGACACGACGATGGACTCAGCACCGGTCCGTTTCGTCCCGCAGATGCCCGCTTGCAGGGGCCTGTGGACACCCGCCTCGTGCGCCTGCCGGCGCGTGCTGAACTCTTGGCCCGCTTCAACGTTGGGTACATCACCGATCATGGCCACAGCCTGACACGCAGCACTGACACTCTCGCAGCGGTTTCCAAGACCGGTCACCGAGGGGACTCGGCAGCCCTTTGACCTGCAACGTCATTCTTACGGGGCAACGCCGGAGCGGCGCGCCAGCCAGAGGATGGCCGGACTATCCGCCCTATGCACCTCGTCCCGCACTTCGGGAGAAGGGGTAGCGAGGCTGGTCGGCAGCCGCCAGGATGATCACTGTGGCATGGAGACGTAGGGCTACGAGACAGCGCAGACATCATCATGTAGGTGGCTCCGACGGAGTCGCGGCGATACTCCTGCTCCTCACCACCGGAACTGCCGCCTATAGCAGCGTGTCCAGTCTGATACCGGAACTGTCACCTGCCGCTTGGGGTGCGATCGGAACGTGTGCCGGTGCAGCCCTCGTCGGTTTCGTGCTAGCCGTGCTTCGACTGCAAAGACGCGAGGCCCAAGAGATCGAGGCGGGTCGCGAGCGCGTACGGTCCGCTGAGCGAAACCTTGAAGCTGCCTTGCGCACCGAGCGATCGACTGTTGTGCCGTCCAACACAGTCTCCAACCTCTTCCTGCTACCCCAGCAATCCGGGGTTGGAGACGGGCAGGACGGGAACCTACCTCCTGCCGAACGCAACGAAGGGTCGGAAGGACGACCAGCAGAGTCCGGTGGCCCCTCTAGTGAGGCAGACACTCGAGCGCCTACGGTCTCACCCCGGTTGACGTTGCCTGAGTTATGGACTGTGACCCATACGAGACTCGACCTTTACCACGACATCGCCACTGGCCAGGCGCGCAGGTCTTTCAGAAACGCCCAAGCAGCTATGATCACCGGCTTTGTGCTGTTGCTTATTTTTGCGGCAGTGGCACTACAAGCGAGTACCGCTGCGGGAAGCGTAGTGGCGGGCGGACTGGGCGCCGTCTCGGCAGCCCTGTCTGGCTTCGTGGCCCGCACCTTCGTAAAGTCGCAGGAAACGGCCGCGGCTCACCTGCGGGCTTACTTTGATCAACCACTGGAGTTCTCCCGCTATCTCGCTGCTGAGCGCCTGATCGCGGATTCCGCGCTCACCGAGGAGCAGCGGGCCGAGGCACTGACCGCTCTGGTACAGGCGATGGTTACACCCCCGGCCGCACCCGTCTCCCCTGTCCAGCCGCCTGGAGCACCAGGGCAAGTTGGCCAGGGGTAGACGGTACATGTTCGCTACAAGGCAGAATCCGGCAACAAACCCCAAGGATGTCCATAACCGAACTAAAGGCTGCGCATTTAGGTCTTCTCGATCAGCAGGTCGATAATGCTCTGCTGCGTCCAGTGACCAGCGGCGCCAGGACAAGCAGCGACATACGAGGCGACGGCGTCAAGCTCCCAAGCGCCGGTTGACAGCAGCCCTGCGGCCAAGAAACGCGCGTAGGCGGCCGACGGCGGAACCCACTGGACATCGTTCATGCCCCAAGGCGCCGTGAAGGTCAGGACTGGCATGCCTTCGATCTGGCCGGCGCACACGAGCGTTTCATAGCGGCCCTCACCCAGTACTGCGCGCCCTTGCGTCAGAACTTCCACGAGGTCCAGGTCTGTGTTGGGTGCCCTGTACATCTCCTGCGCCGCAATGTCGGCGAACTGGTCGGCTGTTACCAAGTGCGCCCTGGCCAGCATCCGCCCAGTCGCCTGCGGGTCATAGAAGGCTCTTCCACCGCCCCAGACAGGCGACTCGGTTGCGAAATACATCGCGCCGGTGAGTTCCACGGGGATCGACCGGGCCGGCATGGCGGGGTTTCGGCATCCCGGGTACTCCCTCGCCGCCCCAGTGGGGCGACCGCCCTGGATATAGGCGGCGAGCCGATCTAGATGCATGTTGGAGCCGTAGGAGGTGTACCAAACGCGCTCAGGGTGCTGATCAAGCGGCAGTGTCGAGTCGATAGTCGCTAGGGCCTTCACGTTTCCCTGTTCCCCGGAGTGTTGGTCACTCTGCTGAGACGTCGTACCTGATGACATGCCTGTCTCCCGGGAGGATCGTGATCATTACTCGAAGGGGGCGATCGTTCTCGTCGTAGCCGGTACGCATGTGCACGGCCACGGGTGTGGCGGCGGGCAGCGAAAGCTTCTCGATCTCCGCGCGCGTTGGCATCCGCACAGTGATCTCATCCCGGTAGCGGGCCTGGACCAGGCCTACGCTGGCCAACACGCCACCCGGCGCAGACACGTCTTCCGGGAGCATGAGCGGCGTACCTCGAACCAGTTCTTCGGGGAAGTACGAGTCGGCCAGGGCGTAAGGGTCCTGGTCGACTATCCGCACTCGTTCCCGTACGACGGTGAGGGCGGTTTCAGGGTCCAGCTCCAAGCGTTCCGCCACGTCCGCCGGCGGACGGCGGATGGACACACGCACCTCCTGTCGGGGCTGGCGTCCACTTTCGGCCACGATGCTGGACCACTGGTCACCTCGTTCGTTCGACTGGTGGCGCGCTCGCGACTCCAGTACCGACCAGTCCCAGACCGCCGGCGTCAAGCTGCGGCGTACGAAGCTGCCACGCCCCTGACCTGCGATGACCAAACCTTCTTCAATCAGGCGACGCAGGGCGAGCCGCACAGTGTTGCGGCTCGCCTCGTACCGCTCCACCAACTCGAACTCAGTCGGAAGCTGTTCCCCAGGCTGCAGTTCCCCTCGCTCGATCTGTACTCGCAGGTCATCCGCGATCCGGTGATACCTCGGGCGTTGCTCCCGCACGGCCCCTCCCAGCTAGTTGGCTGACTTGTGCCAACAACATACGCCGTTTGTCTTGACGCGCACAGCAGGGTGAAGCAAGACTCAGGGCATCGGTTGTTGGTACAACACCACCAAGGCCGTTGAGTCAGTCTTTGTGTCAGGCAGGGACGCTGCGACGCGCGGTGTACGTCGTAAGCCTCTGAACTGGGCGTTCTTTGAAAACTGAATGGGGATAACGCCGCCTCTCCTCGGCCAAGTAGGCGGCCACACGGGACCTCGTGTGAGGTACAGCGCAACCCAACTTCCGCAGCTCTGCTGCGGCCGGTTGCCTCCGCTGCTCGTCTCGTACGAGCGGCGTTGAGGGGAGCCGGAGATTCCGACTTCAACGGCGCGCGCCCCCGGAGCTGGCACTCCGGGGGCGCTGTTCGGGCCGTTCCACCTGCTAGGGAGACCACGACCCAATGAGCCACATCGTTACTGTTCAGGACGCTGTTACGGCGTTCGCGGAGTTCATGGAGCCGACGGACGCGGAGCTGGACGCGATCGAGCAGGAGATGCCCGCGATCCTGGCGGACGTTGACCTGCTGGACGCGCAGATCATCACCCTGGACCGCGTGCCGTCCGAGCTGGACGCTCGCCGTATCCGCCGGGCGCGTCGGCGGGTGCTGGCCGAGCGTGCGGCGCTCGCCAACCGCGCGGCCGGTATCAGCCTGCCGGGTGGTGCGGCGTGATCCGCCTCGTCACCGGGGCCCGCATCGCGCAGCTGGAGCGCGACGCTCGTGTAGCCCGCGCGTACGCCCGGCAGACGAGCAGTGCGGCGGACGAGGCGTTCGGCCGGCACCTGCTGGAGCTGTACGCCGCCGTCGACCGCGCGGAGCGGGCGGAGGCGACCGCCTCGGAGGTGGGCGTACTGCTGGCCCGTGCGGTGGAGGAGTTGTCTGTCGCGCAGCAGGAGCTGTTGCTGAAGGACATCGAGATCCGCCGGCTGCGTGAGGAGCTGGAGGGTGAGTCGCTGGAGGGGCGGTCGCTGACGGTGCTGCTGCACTACGGCGAGCCCCACACAATCTACGCCTCCCGCGAGGACGCCTACGCCGACACCGCCACCCACGGCGCCGCCCCGGACGCGGCGTGGGTGCCCGCCGGTGAACGCCCGGACGCCGAGTCCGCGTGGCGGTGTGAGGCGTTCATCTACGACGCCGCCTGCAACGGGTTCCGCCGCGCGTGGATGCCCGCTGGGAAGCCGGTCGGGGAGGCGGCGTGAACAGTGTTCAGACCCGTTCAGCGGAGCGGGCCCTGTCGTCCGGTACGTGGCTGATCGTGTGCGGGGCGATGCTGTACTCCATCCTCACGGTCACGCCGCTGATGGCCGCCCACACTCCCGAGAAGTGGGACTGGACGGCGCCGATCCTGCCGCTGGTGGTGGATGCCGCGGTGGTCATCGTGGTCAAGCTCGATGACGTGCTGGCCCGCCTGGGCGGGCACGGCGGCCGGTGGCCGATCACGCTGCGGTGGATGACGGGCCTGATGACCCTCGCCCTCAACACGGCCGACTCCGCGCTGAAGAAGGACCTGGTGGGCGTGGCCGTGCACGCGGTGGCGCCGCTGCTGCTGATCGTGACCGCGGAGACCAGTCTGGCCTACCGCCGTGCCATCGCTGCCGCTGTGGCGGCGTTGGAGCGGCAGCAGCGCGCGGACCGGGAGCGGGTCGAGCAGGCCCGGCGGGAGCGGGAGGAAGCCGCCCTTCTGCGGGCCCGCGAGGAACGCGAGCACGCCGAGCGGCTCGCCCGTGAACAGCGTGAACACGAAGCCCGGCTGGCCCGTGAGCAGGCGGCGCGGGAGGAGCGGCGCTGGCTGGCGGAGCAGGAGCAGCGGGCCGCCCGTGAGCGTGAGGAGCGGGCCGAGCGTGAACGCCGTGAACGCGAGCGTGAACAGCGTGAGCGGGAGCGTGAACGCGCCGAGCGGGAGGCCGCCGAACGTCGCGAGCGGGAGCGCCGTGAGCGGTTGGAGCGTGAACGCCGTGAACGGCAGGAGCGCGAGGAGCAGGCCGCGCGTGAACGCGCCGCCCTGCTGGAGCGCGGTCCGGCCGCCGGCAAGCTCCCGGAGGACGAGGCCCGGCAGATTGTGGCCGCCGCCTTCGCGGCCGGGCTGTCGGTGCGGCAGGCGGCGGAGCTGTGCGGTTGGTCGGTCGGGTGGGTCTCCGCCCGCTACGCCGAGCACCGCGAGCCCAGCTCCCAGGGAGCTGAGCTGGCCATCGCGAGCCGGTGATGGCCACCGTTCCGGTCTACCGGTGGCGGCTCGCCCCTGACGATCTGGCCACCCGCCGCCAACTGCGCGCCCTGGGCCTGCGGCCCGGCGGGCAGGACGTGGCCGCGCAGGTCGAGCGTCCGCGCCGGCGCCGCGGCCCGCTGGTCGCCTACCTCTACTCCATCGAGCAGGCCAAGCCCGTCCGGCCGATGACGCCGGCGAAGCGGGCGGCCCTGGCCAAGGCGAACGCCGCCCGCCGCACCTGCCCCGCCTGCCGCCGCGATGCCGGATACGTCATCCCCGTCTCGCTCGGCATGTGCGCCACCTGCGCCTTCCCCGAGGAACAGCGCGCCGCATAAGCCCCTGCCGGCAGGCCCGGCCACCAACCTTCCACAGCCCGTGGCCGGGCCCTACTCCCCGAAAAGGAGTGCTCTCAGCATGACGGAACTGAGTACCGAGCCGGTAGCCGTCGAGGCTGCCGAGCCCGTACCGCCCCCGACCCCGCCCTCGCGGCCTGTGCCGGTCGAGAAGACGCCGGCCGCGGGAGAGGTGGAGCACACGCCCGGTGGCTGGCCGGTCGTCCCGCTCGCCCTGACCGGGGCGAACAGCACCGTGGGCGCGGTCGCCGCCGCGTCCCTGGTCGGCGGGCCGGTCGCCGCGATGGTCGCCGCGACCGGCGCGGTCGTCCTGGGCACGGTCGCCGCGACCCGCTCCCGCAAGCCCAACCCTCGCCGCGATGCCCGGCGGGCCGCAGCCCGCGCGGCCGGCCGCAGCGCGGGCCTGCGCCGAGGGAGTACTACGGCAAGCCGCCCCCTCAGCAGTGGAACCCGGTCCAGCGCTTCCCGTTCGGGCCGGGCCGGGGGCGGAAATGGCCGGCCCGGCAGCAGCGTGGCCGGACGGCACCGCCGCGGCGCGACTCCCGCAGTCGGCAACGTCGGCACCTTCACCGGCATGAAGGGCCGCAGCAAGAGGGCTGGTCACAGCCTGAGCAAGCGGGCGGGGGGTGGCGGCACGGCTGGCGGCAGGCTGGGGCAGGTTCGGGCGCTGCGGTCGGCGCAGAGGGCCGCGGCCGGCTCGCGCGGTGGGCAGCGGGCGCAGACTACCGCGGCCCGTCGAGCGGTGGCGGATGCCCGCAGGAACGCCACGGCCAACCGGGGCGCCGGGCTCGCCAGCCGGGCCGGCCGCCGCGGGGGTCTGGCCGGCCGGTTGCTCGGTGGTGCTGCCCGGCGGGCGCGCAGCGCCCGCGATGCGGCGGTTGCCAAGAGCCGGGCCATGCGTGACGTGAAGACGGGCGGCGCGGTCGCCCGGCAGCGTGCCGCGCTGCGTAAGGCGCCGGCTCGCCGTGCGGCACGTCAGGCGCTGCGCCGCTCTGCGGCCCGTTTCCACGGCCGGCGCCTGCTCGCCGCGCTGCTGGCCTTGCCGGTCGGGCTGCTGGGCTGCCTGACCACCCCGCTGGGCCGCAAGTTCGGGATGGCGTGGCTGATGCATCCCGGGCGGCGCCTGTTCCGGCGCCTGGTCGGGGTGGCGGCCGAGCAGCGCGCCGCCCGTAATGCGGCGATTCGCGAGGACCTGGCTGAGCAGGAGGCCGCCGCGGATGCGGAGGAGGAGCAGGACGGCACGGGCGGTATCGCGGACAACGTCGAGCGGCCCGCGGCGCCGGTCCCCACCAGCAGCAGCACACCCGATTCGACTGAGGGAGAGCACGTGTCCGGTTTCCGGTTCGAAGAGGCCGCGGCCGAGATGGAGCAGGCCGCCAAGCAGTACGACCCCGAGAGTGCCATGGAGATCCTGGACATGATCGAGGGTCTGCCCGCCGCGCTCACGTCGGTGGCGAACGTGATGAAGACCCTCGCGGAGCGTTCCGACTCGGAGTTCCCGC
>NZ_WYCT01000001.1 GCF_011008945.1 Streptomyces harenosi | reverse complement strand
ACCCTGCCCCCGGCCACTCCCAGCGCCCCGCTCCCGACCCCGCCCTCGACTTCCGGGCCTTCGTCGCACGGCTGCTGGCCGACGGCGACGCGGTGGAGATCGGCAGGAGCGTCGATCCGCACCTCGAAGTGGGCGCCGTGACCCGTCGGGCGTACGAGACCGGTGCACCTGCCCCCTTGTTCACCTCCCTCACCGGCGCCGCCCCCGGCCACCGCGTCCTGGGCGCCCCGGCCGGGCTGGGCGACCCCCGGTCGGGCGCCGCCCACGCGCGGCTCGCCGCGCACGTCGGGCTGCCCCGCGACGCCGGACCGCGCCGGATCGTGGAACACCTCGTCGCCGCCATGCACGCGGACCCCGTCGCGCCGGTCGAGGTCGCCACCGGCCCGTGCAAGCAGAACGTCCGCACCGGTGACGACGTCGACCTGGAACTCTTCCCCGTACCCCTGCTCCACCAGGAGGACGGCGGACGGTACTTCGGCACCTACGGTTTCCACGTGGTGCGCACCCCGGACGGCTCGTGGACGAGCTGGTCGGTGGCCCGCACCATGCTGCGCGACCGCAGGACCCTGGTCGGTCCCGCCATGGCGCAGCAACACGTCGGCATGATCCGCCAAGCGTGGCGCGGGACGGGCCGGCACACGCCGTGGGCGATGGTCCTGGGCGCCCCGCCCGCGGCGCTCGCCGCCGCGGGGATGCCGCTCCCGGCGCACGTCGACGAGGACGGCTACGTCGGCGCGCTCACCGGCAGCCCGGTCGAGGTGGTCCGTACCGAGACGAACGGACTGTACGTGCCCGCCAACGCCGAAATCGTCGTGGAGGGTTACCTCAGCAGCGACGAGACCGCCCCCGAGGGGCCGATGGGGGAGTACCACGGGTACGCATTCCCCGACGGCAAGGAGCAGCCCGTCTTCCACGTCGAGGCGGTCACCTACCGCGACGACCCGATTCTGCCGGTCTGCGCGGCCGGGGTGCCGCCGGAGGAGAACCACACGATCTGGGGCACCATGATCGCGGCCGCCGCCCTGGACGTGCTGCGCGCCGCCGGGCTGCCGGTCACCCTGGCGTGGTGCCCCTACGAGGCCGCCACCTGCTGGCTCGCCGTCTCCGTCGACCGCGCCCGGCGGGCCGAACTCGGCTTGGACCGCGCCGGGTTGATCCGTTCGATCGCCAACGTGCTGTTCGCCTCGCATGCCGGATGGCTGGTGCCCAAGGTGATCGTCGTCGACGACGACATCGACGTCACCGACATCGGCCAGGTCGTCTGGGCGCTCGCCACCCGCAGTCACCCGGACACCGGCCACCACACCTTCCCCCAGGCCCCTGGCATCCCGATGGTCCCCTACCTCACCCCGGAGGAGGTCCGCGCAGCCCGGGGCGGCAAGTCGGTCACGGACTGCCTGCTGCCGGACGACTTCCGCGGCACCACCGCCTCCTTCCGCACGTCCTACCCCCGCGCACTGCAAGAGCACGTGCTGGAGAACTGGACCGACTACGGCTACGACGCCTGACGGTAGGGGGACCTGACCGCCGTGGTGACCGCGGGGTGCGCGGTGACGAACACCGGCCCCGGCCGGATCAACCGGGCACGGTGCCGCCGGTCCGTCTTCGATGGTCCGCCGAGGACAGCCCATCATCTTCCGCGGCCTCGCCCAGACCGCCGACGCCTCGCTCGACCTCCTCCGGGCCCATGGTGTACCGGGTCAGGGTCGCCGGCGGAACCAGCCGCGGCCCCGGCCCGGCTCCTGGTCCTCCTCTGGCTCCGGTGGCGCGGTGGCCTCGAGGGGGGCCGCTTCGGCGGCGGCCTCCTTGCGGGCGATGTCGTCGGCGTGGCACGGGCCGCACACGGACTTGTCTCCGGCCCGCACGGCGGTCCGGTGCACGGTGATCTTCTCCCAGTGCTCGGGTTGCCCCACTTCCCGTCGTGCGGCCTCCGGGCGCGGATCGACACGTCCGCGTGCGGGTGGAGCAGCGGCCTCGATTGCGTGGCTCTGGATTCGTCGTGCCTAAAGACCGCGACGACCAGCCCGTCCTTGACCCGGGCGCGGCGCTTGCCGCCGGCTTTCGAGCGGATCTGTGCGACCGACTCCTCCAGCCACGCCAGGGTCTTGTCGCGGGGGATGTCGTCGCACAGCTCCAGGACCCGGCGGTGCCGGTCGTCCATCAGGGCCCACGCGATGTGCACGGTCGGCGGGGGGGCGGAACGTCAGGTCGAAGGCCAGCCAGGGGGTGCGCTCCTTTGCCGTGTCGGTCTTGGGTGAGCGGTTGTGCTCGGCACGTCATCTGGCGCCGCATCGGTACCCACGGCATCCTCCCCGGTCCGTGATGCCGTACCGCATCGGAAGCGGCGGGAGGGCGGTCAGCTGCCGGCGGGCTCGGCGCCCGCTCCGAAGGGCGGGACGTCCGTGACCGTGATGTCCGTCCGGAGCCGGGCGAAGCGCACCGGGTGCCGTCACGCGCCGCGCTCCCGCGCCGTGTCCACCATGATCTCGGCGATCAGCACCGGTTCGACCAGCACGACGTCGAGCGGCGTCCGTGACCCCCAGGAGGTCGTGAACCGTACGCCCTCCCACGGGTGACCGGGCTCTGCTGGTGTCAGCCGCTCGGCCAGGTCGCGCGCCGCGTCCGGTCGCAGCGGCGTACTACGGGCGACCGGCCGCAGCACACCCTCCGCGTCGAGGCGGCCCAGCACGAGCGTCTGCGGCCGCCGTACGGTGCCGGTGATCGCGCCGACCACCGCCTCAGTGGTATCTCGGCGGCGCACCTTGGAGAGCGCGCGGGCCCCCGGCAGATACCGCTGTCCACTCCCCCGGATCACCAGCCCTTCGACACCGGGCACCTGCGTCCAGGACGTCAGCCACTCCCGCGCCGTCGCCACGTCCCTGCTCTCGGGGCACAGCGTCCACGGGGCACCCAGCCCGCGGTCGGTGAACAGCTGCTCCAGCCGTGTGCGCCGCTCGCCGTAGGGGACGTGCAGCAGCTCCCGGCCGTCGATCCGGAGGAGGTCGAAGGCGATGAAGTGCGCCGGCATCTCCTGGGCGAGGCGGGCGGCGGTCCGGGCGCCGGAGACGGCTCGCCGCTGAAGCGCCTCGAACGACATCTGGCCCTCCACCCACACGACCAGCTCGCCATCGAGGACCAGGCCGTCGGGCAGGTCCGCGGCCGCGTCCACGAGATCCGGGAAACGGTTCTGCAGAAGGCTGCCGCGGCGGGACTGCAGCAACAGCGGGCCGGGGGCCGGCCACTCGGTGAAGACGAGCGCCCGGTAGCCGTCGAACTTCGGCTGGAACCGCAGCTCACCGGGCAGCGCGCCCGGTGCGGGCACCGTGTCACGGGCCTGCGCCGGCATCGGCTCCACCGGTGGCCGAAGGACCATACGTCCGGTCTACGGGCTGGCCGGTGTCCCCGCGACCGGGCGCGAGCCGCTGGTGCCGAAGACCTGCGCCGGGAGACGGCTCAGGAGGCCGCAGCCGGGGCCAGTTCCGGAGGCGGTCGAGCCGCTCGTACAGGGAGCGGACGATCCGTGCGCGTTCCTGGGCGCAGCGGGTGGTGCCCTCGAGCGGGGCGGCGAGACGCTGGTCGGCGTCGTCCAGGACGTACTCGGCGAGCGCGCGGGGCGGCGCGGCGCTCGGGTCCCGCCTCCCGGTGGCTGGTGGCGTCGGTGATTCGACGCTATGGGCGGGTGAGGATGGGGCTCAACGAAGTTGCGGAGAATTGCGCGGCCCTTCACTCCAGGGCGTCGATCGCGGCCCGGATGCGGGTGCGGGCGGCGTCGCCGTGGACGGCGAGCTTGGCGAGGGCGGTGAACGCGCGGGCGTAGTCGGCGAGCTCACGGGGCCGGCGGACGTTGATGGACGCGGTCAGTGGGCGCGTACGCACGGGCCCTGTCCTCCGGGCGGGTCAGCGCATGCCTCACTCCGCAGGTCGCCCAGGCGGTGGTCGCGGTCGACTCCCACCGCGCGCCGGCGCCTACGACGTGGCGCGCCGGGAGCCGCCCTCGTCCGGGCTGCCGCTGTGTCCCGGCCGGGGATGGGCAACCTCGGCCGGGACGATCAGGGAGTTACGCCGGTCCATTCCCAGCAGTTCGGGTTGCCGCGCCCGGGTCGTACATCACCCGACCACGGCGCCCACTACCCAGCTCGGTGGACAGCGCGACGCAGATGCCGACCTCTGTGGGACTGTGAGGGCCGGTGAGAGCACCCGCCCGCGCGGGTAGCCCGTGGTCTGCGTGGGACAGCGTTCAGGCGAGGTCGGGGCGGCCACCGTGGCCCCCGGGAGAGGGGCCCCGGGGGCGTGTCGGCTTCAGCGGGTTGCGGCCTCGTCGGCCTGGCGGTGGTTTCGCCGCTCGGGCGGGGCGGCCTCTCGCCGTCGGGCGGGACGGGCCGGGGAGCTCGCGGCCTGATCGACACGACCACGGGTTGCAGCGCCCCCTGGAACCGCCGTGGTAGCGGGCCTTGCACCCGTGGCGGGACGGCGGACGGGCTCAGAGCTGGGTTTCGCCGCCATCCACGGCCAGCTCGATGCCGGTGGTGTACGTGGCGTCGAAGGCGAGGAATGTGGCCGCCCTGGCGAACTCTTCGACGGTGCCGTAGCGCTTCATGGGGTTGCTCGCGGTCCGTTCCACCCTGAACTGGTCGGCGGCCTCTTTGGACAAGTTCATCGTTTCCAGGATCCCCGAGTCGATGGGACCCGGGCTGATCGCATTGACACGGATTCCCCGCGGAAGCAGCTCGCGGGAGAAGGTGCGGGCCATCGAGCGCAGCGCCGCCTTGCCGGCCGCATAGACGCTGGTGTCCACCATGCCGATGACGTTCGCGATCGAGGTGGTCAGGACGATGCCGGCGTTCGCGCTCAGCAGCGGAGCGAGCTTCTGCACAGTGAAGAAGGCGCCCTTGACGTTGATCGCGAACAGCTCGTCGTACACGTCCTCGGTCGTCGACTCAAGGGGCGTGAGGGTTGAGATGCCGGCGTTGACGAACAACGCCTCGATGGAGCCGAATTCGCTCTTTACACGGCCGGCGAGCATATCCAAGTCGGACAGTGAGGCCACATCCGCCCGGACGGCCACGGCATTCTCGCCGAGCCGCTCGCGTGCCGCGTCGAGCTTGGCCTGAGAACGGCCGGTGATCACCACGCGGGCTCCGCCTTGCACCAGCAGCTCCGCCAGCGCGAGCCCCATGCCGCTGCTGCCACCCGTGATCACCACATTCTTGCCGCTGTACCTACCCATACCGAGTTGCTCCGTTCCGTCAGCAAAAACGTGCCGGTCCATCTGGATGTCGCCGTTCATGAAGCGAGTCGGCCGAGGGCCTCGATCTTCATGTCGCCCGTGGTGACCATGCGGATGTGCTCGCTGGCGAGCAGGCCGTGCGGATTGCCGAGGTCGATGGCGCTGACCTCGTCGAGGCGGGATAGCTGAGAAGGCGTGAGGCCGACGTGCAGGGCACCCAGGTTGTCCTCCAGCTGCGCGACGGTGCGGGCGCCGATGATGGGTGCCGTCACGCCCGGGGCGTTCAGGGCCCAGGCCAGTGCGACCTGGGCGGGTGTGCGGCCCAGCTCGGAGGCCACCTCCTTCACCGCATCGGCAATGGCAAGGTTGCGGTCGGTGACCCATCCCAGGGCGACGTTGAGGCTCTTGCGGCTGCCGGCGGTCTCGCCGACAACGGAGCCCGCCGGGTTCTGGTCCGCCCGGCTGTACTTGCCGGTGAGCACCCCGCCGCCCAACGGGGAGAAGGGGACCACGCCGAGTCCCATCTCGCGTGCCATCGGGATCAGGTCACGCTCCGCGGTGCGCTCGATCAGGCTGTACTCGGTCTGCAATGCGATTAGTGGCGACCAGCCGCGCAGGTCGGCGATCGCCTGCATGCGCGACACCTGCCAGGCCGGGGCGCTGGAGATCGCCACGTACAGCACCTTGCCCTGCCTCACCAGGTCGTCCAGGCCCCGCAGGATCTCCTCCACCGGCGTCCTGAAGTCCCATACGTTGACGTAGAGCAGATCGATGTAGTCGGTGTTCAGCTGCCGCAGACTGGCTTCCACCGACGCCAGCATGCTCTTGCGGTGGGTGCCCCCGGAGTTCGGGTCACCGGGCTGACGCAGCGTCGAGTACTTCGTCGCCAGCACCATCGTGTCGCGGTCGGTGCGGGCGAATTCGCCGAGCAGCCGCTCGGAGCTGCCGTTGGTGTAGGTGCTGGCGGTGTCGAAGAAGTTGCCGCCGAGCTCGGTGTAGCGGTCGAAGAGCTTACGCGCCTCGTCGCGTTCGGCGCCCCAGCCCCACTCGGTGCCGAAGGTTGCCGTGCCCAGCGCCAGCGGAGAGACCCGGAGTCCGGAACGGCCCAGCAGCCGGTAAGTGTCGAGAGTGAGTGCCATCGTGTTCTCCTGTGAGGTGGGTTCGTGGCGTTCGAGAGGTGCGGATGGGTGGTCGGCTCACTCGGGTTTCAGGCGCCGAGCCCGGAGCCGCCGGCCACGGTGATGTCCTGGCCGGTGAGGTAGCCGGCGGCGTCGGAGGCGAGGAAGGCGACTGCTTCCGCGACCTCCTGGCTGGATTCGAAGCGCTCGAAGGGGATCTCCGAGCGCATGGCGTCCCGGCCGCTCTCGGTCACCCCCAACTTGTCGAGCAGCGGGGTGTCGGTGGCCCCGGGGCTCATGGCGTTGACGCGGATCCTGCGCGGGGCCAGTCCGAGCGCGAGCGAGGGCAGCATGGCCAGCAGCGCGCCGCGTGACGCCGCCCTCACTGTGGCGCCAGGGGTGCCGCGAAGGGATCCGATACCGACGGTCAGCACGATCGAGCCGCCGTCGTTCATGAGGGGAAGGGCCTTTTCGAGGGTGAAGCACTGGCCCTTGAAGTTGGGGTCGGCGTGCGCGTCGAACGATGCCTCCGTCACCTCGGCAACCGGGGCCGGACGGAAGATCCCGGCGTTGAGGGAGAGCGGGTCCAGCGATCCGAAGTGCGCCGGCACCGCTGGCATCAGGGCATCGGTGTCGCAGAGCACGCGCCCGTCGGATCGGACGACCAGCACGTCGTCGGGGAGCTCAGATCTTGCTCGTGCGAGGGAACCGGGATTCTGTCCGGTGACCGCGACCTGGTAGCCGCGGGCGTGCAGCAGCTCGGCCGTCGCTCTGCCGATCCCGGTCGTCCCCCCGCTGATGGCCGCTGCAGGCATGGCAGACCTTTCGTCGCTGAAGCGGTGGGTGAGACCCCCCGCAATCGGGGACCTCCCCGTTTGCCTCACCGTACACTGAACCGGGGACATCCCCGAATCGTTCCCGAGCCTCATCCGACACTCACGATCGCGAGGGTCATGACACCTCCACGCAGCACCCTGCGCGCCGACGCGCAGCGCAACCGCGAGCAGCTGATCGCCACGGCCGCCGAAGCCTTCGCCTCCGGACGCCCGATCTCGCTGGACGCGATCGCCAAACGCGCGGGAGTGGGGAACGCCACCCTGTACCGGCACTTCCCCACCCGGGAGGATCTGGTCGAAGAGGTCTACCGGGACCAGATCCGCCCCTTGCGCGAAGACGCGCGCACCCTGCTGGCCACCAAGCCGCCCGCACAGGCCCTCCACGCGTGGATGCTCCGATTCGCCGACTGGGCCGGCGAACGGCGCGGCATCTGCGAGGCCCTGGTCGCCATGAGCGCTTCCGGCCGCTTCGGCACCGGACCGGTCTGCGACGAGGTCCAGCAGGTCCTGGCGATGGTGCTCGAGGCCGGCGTCACAGCAGGAGAACTGCGCAGCGACATCGACCCGGTCGAGGTAGGCGGCATCCTCGCCGGTTTGCTCTCCGTGGCCGGCACGCCCGAGCAGCGCCCTCAACTCACCCGCATGCTGGACGTCGTCGTCGACGGACTCAGGCCCCGCTGAGCGACACGCCGGCGGTTCGGCGAGGCGTCGGCCTGTGCCGGACGGCGTGGCTGCGGCCGCGGCGGTCGTGGCGCCCCAGACCTTGGTGAGGACCGTCGGAATGGTTGCCTGCGTTCGGCTCGTTCCCCGCCTCGCGACAGCGTCCGAACGGCTCGTCGGGTGTTCCTGCCGTCGCCGCCCTGGGCCCTGTCGTCAAATGTCACGCCCACATCAGCAGGGCGGCAAGGTGAGGGCGGCTTCGTAGGACTCGGCGGTCTTGTCGTACCGGGTGGCGATGCCACGCCACTGCTTGAGGCGGTTGCGGCACCGTTCCACGACGTTGCGGTGCTTGTAGACCTCGCGGTCGAAGGCCGGCGGGCGGCCTCCCCGGTTGCCCCGCCGGGCCGGTTGCGGGCCTGGTCGGCCCACTCCGGGATCGTGTGCGGTATCCCCCGGCGACGGAGCCAGAAACGGATCGACTTCGAGCTGTAGCCCTTGTCGCCCAGGACGTGATCGGGCCGTCCCGGTCCGATCCGGGGCACCCGGATCGCTTCCATCACAGCGATGAACCGGGTGCAGTCGTTGGTGTTGCCGCCCGTCACGACGAAGCCGAGCGGACGGCCCCGCCCGTCGCAGGACAGGTGGATCTTGCTGGCCAGACCGCCTCTGGACCGGCCGAGAGCCGGATCGCGGAGCCCCCTTTTCCGGCCCCGGCCGCATGCCGGTGAGCCCGGACGACCGTGGAGTCGACCGACACCAGCCACTCGATGTCGCCCGCCGTGTCCGCCTTCGCCTGCGCGGCCCGCAGCATCCGGCCGAACGTCCCGTCCATCGCCCACCTGCGGAAACGGGTATGGAACGTGGCCCACGGACCATAGCGCTCGGGCACATCCCGCCAGGCGACACCGGCGCGGAACTTCCACACGATCCGGTTCGGGCGAGGTCGGTGCGGCCGCCGTGCCCCCCGGGAGGGTGTTCCCGGGGGCGTGTCGGCTTCAGCGGGTTGCGGCCTCGTCGATCTGGTGGTGATTTCGCGCTCGGGCGGGGCGGCCTCTCGCCGTCGGGCTGGGCTGGCCTGGCGGCGTGCCGGGAGGTCGCTGGGGCGGCCGGGTCGTTCGGCGGCTGCGGCCAGCCGGGTGCGGATCTGGCAGGCGAAGCCGGGTCCGGGCAGGGGCAGTCCGCTGTCGGGTTCGCGGAGGTAGCCGACGGCCACCGCGACTCACCGCTCAGGTGGCCAGGCCGACGCCGATGGGGACCTCGGCTGGGCGGTCTCGGTGGACTCCACGATCGTGCGGTGCCCTTCCGTAGACGAAACGCGTGCGCCTCCGATGGTCCGGGGGGGCCGAGGAAGGCGATAGGGCCGTGCGGCCGTCGGTACGGCGCGGATAACCTGCGCGAATGAAGCGGATTCAGCGAGCAGCCGGCGCGGTTGTCGGCTCGGCGGTGGGCGACGCCCTGGGCGCCCCCTTCGAGTTCGGCCCCCCGGGAGCGTTCTCCGCACGGTTTCCCGCGCCCGGTGCCGGTGGCGAGATGTGCGGAGGCGGTGGCTGGGACCCCGGCGAGGCGACCGACGACACGCAGATGGCCGTCCTGGTCGCGGAGTCGCTGCTGGAGCGGGACGGACTGGATCTGCCGGACATCTTCGCCCGCTTTCAGCGGTGGGCAGCATCGGAACCGAAAGACATCGGCTTGCAGACCGAAGACGTCCTGACCAACGGCATGCCCTGGGATCTCGCCGCCGCACTCCATTTCCAGGTCAGCCAGCGGGCAGCGGGGAACGGCTCCTTGATGCGGGCATCGGCCTCCGCGGTCTACTTCGCTGCCGCCGGCCGGGAAACGACCATGGACGCGGCCCGCCGCATCGCCGCCCTCACCCATGGCGACCGGGCGGCCTGGGAAGGCACCGCAATATTCCACGAACTCATCCGCCTCACGTTCAAGGACACCGCCCCCCTCACCGCGCTCCCGGACATCCTGGCCCTTGTCCACCCCGGCCACCGCGGCCGCTACGCCACTGTCCTCGCGCCCGACTGGCACCCCGATCAGGCAACCGAATTCAACGGTGCCGTCTGGCCCTGCCTCGGCTCCGCCGTCTGGGCCCTGCGCACCACCGCCAGCTTCGAAGACGCGATACGCGCGGCGATCGACCTCGGCGGTGACACGGACACCGTCGCCGCGGTGACCGGAGGCCTGGCGGGGGCCTACTACGGGCTGGATGCCATCCCCGCCCGCTGGACCAAGCCGCTCCATGTCCCCCTCCCAGGCTTCGACGGACGGGTGCTGCACCTGGCAGACCTGCTCCACCTTGCACACCGCCTCACGACCACGCCTGCGATGTGCTGACGGATGAGGCCGCTGATGAGACAGGTGCGGTAACCCGGATAAACGGCCAGCTGGTGGTGCGGGAGTCCGGCCCACTGGTATTCGACCGCCTGCAGCAGCGCCTCGCCCGCCGCCGCCGTGCCGCTGCGGGCGGCGGGAAGGCGTCGGACATTGCCGCGGCGTCCACGGCTGGAAGAACCTCCACCTCTACCCCGGCAACGACCGGCGGAGACCGACATCCTCCCCAACCCCGGCCACGGCGCACCCGCCATCTGGGCGGCCTGATATCCGGCGAACACCGCACGGCCCGTACTCCCCCGCGAAGCGCAGCGGGGAGTACGGGCCGTTCTGTGCTTCGGGGCCCGTATGGCGAGTCTCAGGTAGGCCCCACGCGGATGTGCTGTTTTCCGTCTGGCCCCATCGCCGTCAGGCTGTGGCCTCACTGTGCCGACGCGCCCTCCGAGAACCGGCCCTGCCCACCAGAGCGGTGACCGGCCTGATGGTCCGCATGGCGCGCTGGCTCACGTGGCACTGAGGCCCGTGCACGGCCGCTTGCAGTCGGCCAGGACCCTACGCCTTGACCATCGCAGCCGTTACCGCCGGCTCGGCCTCCACCAGCCCGTCAGCACCGCGGCCATCACTTCACCACGACATTGTCCCCGGCCGACGTCGACGGCCCGGTGGTGGTATTGCCGTAGTACACCCAGCGCCACGTACCCGTCTTGGATGCCTTCACGGTCGTCCTGAGATCACCCGAGCCGTTCGCGTACACCTTCTTCACCGTGGTGTAGGAGGTGGTGCCGGCAGGCTTGAACTGCAGGCTCACCAGGCGGCCTCCGTAGGAGGCGTACTTCCTGGTCTCCCAGTTGGCCCGCGTGACCTTTCCGGTCACGGTGATGGTCCTGTCCTTGGACACCGGTTCGGGCGAGGCGTTGACGGTCAGGCGGGAGTTGCGCTTGACGTGGACTGTCAGACCCTTGTCGTCGGTGTCACCACCGCCGCCCTTGAAGTACACCTCGGCCCCGACCTTCCAGGCCCCGGCCTCGCTGTTGCGCATTTCCCACACGCTCGGGTCGAAGTACATCGTCTCGTCGAAGTCGCAGACGCCCGAGCTCACCTTGATGCAGTCGCTCGTCTGGATGGCGTGCCACAGCCGATCACCCGCACGGCCGCGGTACAGGAACACCGCCGGCCACTTCCACTTGTGAGTGGTCGCCATCCGGAAGGAGGCGGGCACCGCGACCTCCTTCGACACCCCGATCACGATCGGCTTGCCGCCGTTCACCTGAACACGGGTGAACGAGACCCCACCCTCGGCCGCCCCGGCCGGCGCTGCGGCCAGGGCCGTGAACACCGCCGCCGCACCACCGGCCACGACAACTCTCCAGACCTGCTTCCCCACCCGAGCCCCAATCTCCGTACGGAAAGGCGCCGAAGGCTCGTCCCTCCAGCGCCTTACAGACAGCCGGCATCCACACGGGGTTGTGCACCCGCGAATCACAATGGGGTATCGACAATCCCCGCTTCCCGCGAGGCGGAGAGATCAGGGCGGTGCGGCGGGCGAAGCACGCACCCCCCTAGGGTCTGCCGTCAAAGCACACCCGTTTTCGCCGGTGGGCGGCGGACGGCACGTTCGAGTGGATGCTCCGCGCCGCCCAGTCCCGGGCGGACGCCGCCGGGGACATCGATTGGCTGGTGCCGGTCGACTCCACCGACGCTGCGGCGGCTCGCGCGTCGACTGGGAGCAGTTGCGCGCGGTGGAGAAAGACCGGCGCTCTCCGCTGGCATCGCTGCGCCCGGCACCGGCACCCGCCTGAGCGCCCCGGCGCTGGAACAGCATCACGAGGGTGCTCCCCCGCCCGCCGCGTCCCAGCCGGCCAGAAAGGCGAGCAGGGCGCGGCGTTGCTCTTCCTGGCGGGTGACCTGCCGGGCGAGGACGTCACGGTCGACGTACGGGTCGACGGCGGCGAGGACCAGGCGCCGGAGTTCGGCCGGCTCGACTGGGAGCATCTGCGCACGGTGGAGGAGGGCCGCCGTTGTCCGCTTGCGGCGCTGCGCCCGGAGCCGGCACCCGTACCGGCGTAAGCCGCCGGGGCCCTTCCCCGCCCGCGCCCCACGCCGTCCAGACAGCGGCCCCAAGCGCGGGTGTTCTTCTTGCGTGCCGCTCACGCCTGCTCGGCGGCCGGCTCCCACAAGGGTCGGGCGAACCCGGTCCCGTCGTAATGGAAGCACCGGCCGCCTCCCGGCGTGCTGCGGGCACCGATGGTGCCGGCCGCGCGGCGGAAGAGCCGGGTAAGGCCGGCGGCGTGGGCCTCGTGGATCGGGAGCTCCTGCCGTCTGCCGAGCGTGACCTCCAGCGCGACGCCGGGGCTGGTGAAGCGGGTGTGCATGTCCCGGGTGATCGAGCGGAGCGTCTCGTTCACTTCGTGCATCGTCTCCGCGCCGGGCAACTGCACTCGGGCCGCGAGGGCGGTGTCGGTGGTTGCGGCGGAGGAGCCATCCGACCGGGCGGGCGAGAGGGGGGCGGGGCGGGTGTGCTGGGGCTGGGACAGGGCGTGCCATGGCTCTGTTCACGTCTAGCGACAGCACATGGTCATGAGTTTCGACGTCAGTTGGTGATCTGCCCGGCCGGGAATGTTCACGAGAGATGACGGCGCTGCGGGTCGCGCAGTCTCTTGGCCATCACCTGCTCCCTGGTCACACCGTCGGGCAGCAGGTCCCCGAGTTCTCCGGTGGCGATGAACCCGTGGCGTCGGTACAGGGCGGTGGCGGACTCGTTTCCTGGGATCACCGCGAGCTTCAGTGTTGTGGAGCCCGATCGCAGGGCCCACGTCGTGACTGCTTCGATCAACTGGTCTCCGACGCCGTTGCCTCGCGCCTCGGGGCTGACCCACAGCGACCTGAGCTCGCTGGTTTCGCCGTCCCCGGGAATGCCCCTGACCATGCCGACAGGCAGGCTTCCCTGCAGCGCGACGACGTTGTAGGAACCGGGGATAGCCAGGCGAGCACGCCACTGCTCCTGGCCACCCCGGTGCCAGTCGGCGAGCCTGGCTTTGAACGCGTGCGGCGCATCGGTCAGCGCGGCAACGCGGATCTCCTGCCACAACGGCCAGTCATCTGGCGTGATGATGTGCAAACTCACCATGCAATGGAGTTTGCCCCACGGCTGGCAAACAGGTAGGTAGCACTGGCCGTCAGGAGCACGTGCGCAGTTCAGCCAGCTTTCGAGGGTCCCTCGGCTCGGGCTCGGGTGCCGGCGAGGCGGTAGGGGGCGGTGCCGGTCTCGATGATGGTGCCGTTGAAGGTCAGGCGGTCAAGTCCAGTCGCCGTCGAAGAGCGCGGCGACCAGACGACGTGGACGTCGGGGAGCTGACAGCATCGTGCCGCCGGCGGCGCGGTCAGAGGTGCCCGGCCACCCGTCCAGGTACACGGCGTGCATGGGGCACCGGTACGCGAGCCAGGCCGCGCCCGGCCCGAAGTCCTGTCCCTCGCCCTTCGCGGAGCACGGTGGCCTGGACGGGACACTCCACCACCGTGCGCAGCCCGCCGAGTGCGCGGTTGCCGGGCAGCTTCTGGACGACGGTCTGCAGTGCGGCTCCTTCACGGGTCAGACCTCGATGCACGCGACGACGACCACGGCTATCTGAGGCTCGAGCGGTGTAGGTGCATGTGAATGCCGTGAGGCCGCGGGAGGCACGTTAGACACAGGTCTCTTATGGCTCATGTGGCGGCGGCTGTCGCAGGCCGCCGAACCGTGGGGCCGAGGCAGCTCGGTCAGTTCACCTGATCGATGACGTCGTGGAGGTACTGCACGGCAAGCTTTTCGGCGTGGCGGCGGCGTTCGATTGCCGCTCCTGTGTCGTAGAGCCAGCGCCGGTAGAGCTCGATGCCGGCAAGGAGTGCCTGACCAGCGTCGTGCCGATCGTAGCCGCACAGGGTTGTCTGAAGGTCGCGTGCCTCATCCGGCGCAATGGATTCGAGGTGTCGCACGCCGCGGGGTGTCGCACCCACCCGCCTAGCGGCCAAGGGGCCCAGCACGGCCTCGCGCAGGTAGCTGAGAAAGCCGATGACCTCGAACAGCTCACCGCGACCGAGTTTCGTCGCAGCGTAGTGCACCCAGATCCAGAACCGGTCCTCGATCCACTGGAGGTCGGGCGACTGGCTTGTGAGCGGATGCTCCGCGAGCGAGTCGGCCAGGCCACCGTCTCGGTCCCACAGGATACCCGGGTCCTCTGCGCGCTCGGCGAAGTCGGAGGCCCGCACGAACTTGAAGTCGACATGGAGGAGGGGCGGCCCGACAAGTGTGATGATCAGGCGTGGTTCGCCGACGTGTTCCCCGGTGAATCCGGCTACGAGTGGGGCCCATGAGCCGATCAGCGTGAGACGCTCTTTCATGACCGAGTCGAACGCCTCGTCGTCGATGACCACGATCAGGTCGACATCGGAATAGATGTCAGGATGTCCACCCGCGATTGATCCCGCGACGGCAACACCGGCCACTCGCGCATCCTGCTGAATCCGGGGAAGTACGTCGCTGAGGAACCGGCTGTGGAGGGTTGGGGCGTCCATGGCATTCCTTTCAATCGGAACAAAAGTTTTGCAACGTACCACGCAGCCAAGCCGGATGCATAAGGAATAACGGCACGGAAAGCCGCACCGGAGAAGTGCGGCGAAGGGAGGGAGCAGGGTGCCCGGGGCGGGGGCAGCGCCCGGCTCTCCGAAAGACCGCCACCCGCCACGATGAGGGGTGCCGGCCGCTCTCGTCGTTGTCCCACCGTCGCACATCCCCCGCCCAGCCAGCGACACCCCTCGAGAGCGACCTGGCCGGAAAGGCTCGCCACCGGCCTGCCCATGCCGTTGCGGCGCCGCGCAGCGGCACGAGCGGCCCGACAGCCGGTCACTCGGCGGGCCCCTGTGACGTGCGGGACACCCGCTGAGACCGAATGTCTGCTCGACAGCCGATGTGGGTGCCGCCGCGGCCACCGCTGTCACCTTGCCCACGGCGCACGCCCATGGGAAGCCTGGCACCGTGAAGACGGTCACCTGGGCCTGGCGCCGAAGCCGGCCTGCAGCCGCTGGGACTGTCGCGGAAACCGGTCGGAGTCCGCCCCGGGCCGTTGCCGTCCCTAGGAGGATTCCCGTTGACCGGTGTCTGCCGGGGAGCCGGGCGTGTCGCTCAAGGGCAGGAGCTGGGGGCGTTTTGCGGTACGGCCGTCGCCGGAGGACTGGCCGCGCAGTCGGCGTCCGAGCCAGGGGCCGAGGAATGCGGCCGCCCAGCGCAGTTCGGTTCCTGTGGCCTGCCAGCCCGCGGGGGCTGCCTGTGGCGGCAGGGGGAGCGTCCAGGCGTCGTTGCTTCCGGGCAGGTGGATGGCTTGGGCGACGGCTGCGGCGATCCGCTCGTGGCCGAGGGGGCTGGCGTGGAGTCGGTCCGCGGTCCAGAGCCGTGGGTCGGTGGTGACGGCCTGCCGACCGGTTTCGGCGACCGTGACTCCGTGACGGGCGGCCGCGACGCGGATGCGGCTGTTGAGGTCGAATACGCGGGACCTGATGGGCCGGGCAAGGGGGACAATCTTCCCCACGTCGGGGAAGGTCAGGGTCACCACGTGGGCCCCGGCTCCCGTGAGTGCGGCGAACATCTCTTCCAGGTGCCCGGCCACCTCTGCGGCGTTGAACCGGGGCCGGAGCAGATCGTTGACCCCGGCGACGACGGTGGCCAGGTCGGGGCGCAAGGCCAGGGCGGGCCCCAGCTGTTCCGTGCGCACCTGGCCGGCGAGTCGTCCTCGTACGGCCAGATTGGCGTACCGGAGCCCGGGGTTGAGGGCTGCGAGGCGTTCGGCGAGCCGGTCGGCAAAGCCCCGCAGGCCGACGGTGTCGTCTCCATCGCCGAGCCCTTCGGTCTGGCTGTCGCCCAGGGCGACGTAGCGCAGGTATTCACCGCTCGACATGAGTCGACTGCCTTTCCTTGAGGACGGCTGCGATCCGCAGGCACCAGTCCCGGTGCTCCTGCTCGAAGGCCAGGCCGCGCAGGCAGGTCAGGTACGGCCCGATCCGCTCGCCTCGGCGCAGGAACTCCTCCTCCCCCGCGTCGCCTCGCAGCTGCCGCAGCAGCTTGCCGAGAAGCTCGATCTTGGCCTCGGCTGCGGACGCTCGATCTTCGAGCTGTTCGATCACCGGTGCGGTCCCGATGCGGTCGGCGACCTGGACCTTGACGAGCAGATCATCGCGGATGAAAGAGGGCTTCGATACGGCTGCGGCGAACTTCTCCAGCTCGGCGCGACCGGCGTCGGTGACGTGGAACAGACGTTTGTTGGGCCGGGTCTCCTGGACCACCTGCCGACCCGCGACCAGCCCTTCCTTCTCCAGCTTGGTCAGCTCGGCGTACAGCTGCTGGGGCAGGGCGTGCCAGAAGTTCGCGACGCCGACGTCGAACGCCTTCGCCAGCTGGTATCCGCTGCACTCGCCGTCCAGGAGCGCCGCCAGCACGGCATGTCGCAAGGCCATCGAAGCAGCCCCTTCCCTCTCTTCGTCAGCGACCGCATCATACTCAAGAAAGTGATTAGTCGTATCATTGAATATCAGGAGGGATCACGGAGGCTGCCCGGGGCCCGATTCAGGCCGCGGCGCGGATACTGCGCGAGCACGTCGGCGGCCGGGCTCAGGATGGCCAGGGTGTCGCCCTCGGTCAGCGGACCCGGCTGCGGCCCATCCGGCCCGCACCTGCTCCGCGTGGAAGAAGGCGCTGGAGGCCGTGGACCCGGTGACACCACTGCCGCCCGAGCAGGAGACGTCCGTCATGACCGTCAAGACGGCTGCAGGCGCCTACGGGCGAGACGTTGCAGCTCCCCCAGCCAAAGGCCCGCACCGGTTCCGTGAGGGTCCAAGGAGCCGTGTAGTGGTGCTGCCGGACGGTACGGAAGGCAAGCTCGAGGTGTTCCTTGAGCAACGCCAAGAGCCGCCGGGGCCAAGCTCACCCCCGACAAGCTCGCCGCGCCGGCCGCCCTCGGGCTGGAGTGGGCGGTCACGGAAGGAGCCGCGCCGGCGGCACATGTACGCCGTGCCGCCGGGGCCGTCGCCGGCGGGCGAGCGGTTCACGGCACGATGACGAGTCGCCCGCGCAGGCCCCCCTCGGTCAAGCGCGCGTGGGCCGCGGCGGCGTCCGCGAGAGGGAAGGTCCCGGCGACGCGGGCCAGCACGATGCCCTGGTCGGCCAGCCGGGACAGTTCGGCGAGCCTGGTGCCGTCGGCACGTACGTCCAGGGCGTCGACGCGGATGTCGCGCTCGGGCGCCGGTTCCTGGCCGGGCCACACGCCGACGTAGGCGCCTCCGTCGCGGACCGGCGCGAGGGCCGCTTCGCCGAGCACGGCCGCATCGACGGCACCGTCGAAGGCCGCCGAGGGGAGGGCCGCGTCACGGGGCAGGAAGTGCTCGGCGCCCCGGGAACGCAGAAACTGCTCGTCGCGCGCGGAGGCAAGGGCAGTGACCTTCAGGCCGCGGTGGTGGGCGAGTTCCACGGTGTGCGCGCCGACGCCGCCCGCCGCTCCGGTGACGAGCAGGTTCTGCCCGGGCCGGAGGCCGGCCATGTCCAGGGCCTGCGCGGCGGAGAGGGCGTTGAGGGGAAGGGCCGAGGCATGAATGTCGTCGAGGGTCTCCGGGGCCGGTGCGATCCCGTCCGCGGGGAGGACGGCGTACTCGGCGTGGGTGCCCAGCGGGGTGTGATGCCCGGTGGCCAGGCCGATGACGCGGTCGCCCGGGGACCAGTGCGCCCCGGGACCCACGCTGTCGACGGTGCCGGCGACGTCCCAGCCCAGGCCGACCCGTTCTCCGGTGCCGCCGAAGACGCCGGCGCGCATCGCCGCGTCCACGGGGTTCAGCGCGGCCGCCGCCACCTTGACCCGCACCTGCCCGGGGCCGGGCTCCGGTACCGGAACCTTCGTGATCTCGACTGCCTCGGGGCCGCCGAATCGGGACACGGTCGCGGCACGCATGAACATGCTGTTTCTCCTGCGATGGGTGGGGTGGTGGTGCTCGGGGCAGGCACGGCGGAACGGCATCGCCCGGCCGTTTCTTACCTTTGGTGCGCAACCCCACCCTGCGGCACCATGGAAGCCCGCGCAAAAGGCACACGCGTGTAAGAGAGACGAAAGGCGGGCAGACCATGGCCCCCGAGTCCCCGGCCGATCGAGTACCGGAGCGGGCGGGGCCGTGCGCCCGCTGGCCCGCCGAGCACGGCGAAACCATGCGGCAGATCGTCGAGCGGGCCGGAGACAAGTGGAGCGTGCTCGTGATCGGCACCCTGGAGAACGGCCCCCTGCGCTACACCGACCTCCAGCGGTCCATCCCCGGCATCTCCCAGCGCATGCTCACCCACACCCTGCGCCAGCTCCGACGCGACGGCCTGGTCACCCGCACCGCCTACCCCGAGGTCCCGCCACGCGTCGAGTACGCGCTGACCGGCCTGGGCCGCACACTGCTCGACGCGGTCACCGCCCTGATCGACTGGGCGGGCACCCACCACGACGAGATCACCGCGAACCGTGCCCGCTACGACAGCGAGACCGCCGCCAGCTGAGGCGCAGCGCGGTTCCTCCCGGCTCCGGGGTGGCGAAGACGACCGGCACAGCCTGGTGGCGGAACAGGCCCGGCGGGGCTTGGCCGGCATCTGCCCGCCGGCGATCTGGAGGGGATCCCGCACACGGTCGAGGGTGGTGCCCGGATCAAGGCACCACCCTCGGCCGTGCACAGCTCACCTCATCGCGAGACCTGGATCAGCCCCTCACCAGCCGGGGGCAGCGCTGACGATCTCGGCTGCTCCCGTCGGACCGGAGGGGCGGCTCTTGATTCCGCGTCAGCACAACGGGCCGCCCCCCGATTCCCCGTTCAACCCCGGCCTGGATCCGCCAGACCGGCAACTTCAGCCGTTCCTGTTCCCTCGGGTCCGTCGGCGGCAACGGAGAGTTCCGCCGGGCCGACGCCACAGGACACCTCGCCGGTCCCGCTCTGATCGCTGCGGTTGACGGGGCCTCCGGCCGCGTAGGCGTGGAGGTTGCTCTCCTTGCCCGATGGGTCCGGCTGGGAAGCAGCCCAGCTGGGGGTCGTAGTAGCGGGCACCCATCTCGTACAGGCCTGACGGGCCGAGGTAGGTGCCGGTGTAGCGGTACGGCTGGCTGGTGCCGCTGGTGGTGCGGGCCTCGCCGTAGGGGCCGTGACTGTAGGCGGCGGTGCGCTTGCCACTGGCGTCGGGCAGGCCAATGACGCTGCCCTGGACATCGGTGAGGCGGTACTGGCTCGCCCCGCCGCTCGTCACGGCTGTCAGCGTGCCCGAGGCTCCGCGGACGAAACCGGTGGTGTTCTCGCGAGTCATACCGGTCGCGGCGTTGGTGAAGGCCGAACTGCCGAAGGTGAGCCGGTCGTTGCCGTCGAAGCCCGCGTAGGCGTACGTCGACTCGGCGCCGGGCGGCGGTCAGTTCGGCGAGCTGAGAGTACGGCGCCCACCGCCCGTCCGAGCGGGTCCCGGTGGGCGAGGCTGCAGGGGTCTCGTTGCCGTCTTCGTCGCAGGAGAAGCCCGTGTCGCCACCGAGCGATGCGAGTTCGCCGGCGTTGTCGTACTCACGGGCGGACTGCATATCGGAGCACGCGGGGAGAGCCGGGGCGTTGGCCCCTCTCCCGTCGACCGCGCACGGCCAGGCTCCAAGCACCACGTGACCGTCGACCGGCACGGCACCCCACTGGCAGTCCAGCAGTCGATGCTCCCGGCGATGACCGGTCGTCACCGGGAAGCACTGCCCCAGTCGTCTCGGGCGGTGCCGGCGCACTATCGGCAATCGTCTGGTGCGGGGGCAGCGGTTGCCGTAGGGTGCCGGGCGGCCTTTATGGGAGCGCTCCCACAAGGGTCCGCGCCATCCCTCCGACCTCACCCGATGGAGAACTTCGCATGCGCTCTCCCCTCCCCTCCGTCCGGCGGCTGCCCCGGCTGCTCGCCGCCGTCGCCCTGGCCGGCATCACGGTGGTGGCCGCCACCGGCGGCGCTCCGGCCCATGACCGCCACGGCGGCCGGCCGATCGGCGACTGCGCCCCCGACCCGGCGTTACTGTTCTGCGAGGACTTCGAGGAGCTGCCGCGCGGCGCGGGCACGAGCCTGGACTGGGGCGTGGACACCCGGAACGGCGCGCTGTCCGTCGAACGCGAGCGGGGCCGCGGACACGGCGGGAAGCGCGGCGCGGGCCAGGTGCTCCGGGTCCGTACCGAGGGCAACGGATACGCGTTCCTGGAGGTCGACGAGTTCTCCGCCCCGGACAACAGCTTCTTCGGCCGGATGCGGGTGAAGGTCGACGCCTTCCCCATCGCTCCGGACTGGGCCCACTTCACCCTGGTGGAAGCCACCGGCCGGGGCGACGGCAGCGTGGTCCGGCCGATCGGCGGCCAGTACGTACCGACCGTCGGCGAGGGGGTGCAGCTGTGGGGCATCGGCTCCGACGGCGGCCCCACGGGCGACTGGACCGACTGGCGCGAGTCCGCCCCGGCCGAACCGGGGAAGTGGACCTGCCTGGAGTGGGAGATGGACGCCTCGGACAACCGCGTGGCGGTGTGGATCGACGGCGAGCCCCAGCCCGACATGACCGTCACCACCACCCGGCACGGTGGCAATCCCGTGGACTTCGTCTTCCCCGCCTTCGACACCGTCCGCATCGGCTGGCAGCTCTACCAAGGCAATCCCACCCCGGACTCCTACGACCTGCGCCTGGACGACCTGACGCTGTCCACGGAGCGCGTCGGATGCGGCCGCTGACCGGCACCACGAGCCGGCGCCCGCTCAGGACACCGGCCGGCGGAGGCTGACGGCGAGCCGGGCGATGGCGGCCGGTATCACGGCAGCCGCCACCGCCATCGCCCGGCCCCAGCGCGGTCAGCTCGGGCCCGGCGCAGGGCCGCAGAATGGGAGACGTCGGCCTGGCGGCGGCGGAGGCTGCGCCCGCATCGCCCTGGTCTGCCGCTCCACCGCCTCCGCGACCGAGGGGGCGACGCGGCTCGGGGACGGACGGCTCGGTGCGCGGCGAGCTCCTGCTGGAAGTTCGGCCAGGTCATCTCGCGGACCCTGACCGGCACCTGCGAAGCGTCCGGCGTGGCGGCCGGGACCTCCGACGCGGTCCGGAGCACGGACGCAGCGCCGGGCGGCAGGACCCGCACGGCGCTCACCGCGATCACCCGCCGCCAGCACGAACACACCAGCGCACCGTCGACCGTCCCACCACCGTCTGGACAGCGGCCGCGTCCTGTCCTGCGCGCTGCGGCCGACGCCCTCCTCGGTGGCCCGCACACCGGCATCCGCACTGGCCAGTCCCTGCTTGGTGCTGCCGATGCTCGGCTGCACCGGTTTCCTCGGCGTCGCCGCGCGGATCATCGTGCCGGTCTTCCTCGAGCCCGGCGAGGACCCGAGCGACATGGTCGCCAGCGCCTCGTTCCGCCCCCTTGTCGCGGTACTCCAGGGCCTGCGCAGTCACGATGAGCCGCCTGGTCGGGCAACTCGCCTCCCGAGCGGCGAGCCCCGCACCCGCTGCCCCGGCGGGCGTCTTCGCCGTTGCGGCCGGCCCCACGGGGCAGCCGGCGGGCGTGCCGCGGCCCGCTCAGTCCGGTGTGCCGCCGGGGATGCCGAGTTCGCGGCCCCGACAGAAATCTTCCCGCTCCGCTACGACGTACGGGGCCATGGCGGCACGCCGCCGGAGCTCGGACTCGGACGCCCGCCAGGAGTCGCACGCCTCCTTGGAGTCCCAGAACGACACCCCGGTGATCTCGTCTCCCTCTTCGGACCAGTACGCGAAGGCGCGGCGCATCCCCTGCGGCCGGGTCGCGGGCCGCCACGCCCGCTCGACGTCCTCCAGGGTGCCCGGCTGGATGCGGCGGGTCGTCACCCAGACGAAGTGCTCCTCCATCGCGTTCTCCTCCGCTACGGCCGTCCGGCTCGCCGGTGCCACTGCGACCACGGTAGGCCCCCGGCCCGGAACGCGCCCGCGCGGCGCGGCGACCGCCCGCTGAACGCCCGTCCCGCCCGCCGGAGGCCAACGCGCACTGTTCACCACATAACCGCGGGGTGCGAAGACCGAAAGACCCGCACCTGCCGCGGATGGCCGTCACCATCCCGCGCTGAAACGGCGCCGCCCGACACCATCAGGGAAAGCCTCCGCCAGGCCCGGAAAGGACGGAATCCGTCGGGAATCCACGCCGGGGCCGGCGTCTGGCGGGTCCGAAGCCACCCTTGCCTGGACCCTGGCGTGCGCCACAGCGGCGCTGGAGTACGGCCTCGAAGCCAAGTGGGCTCCGCGCCAGCGGCGCCGGGACCGCCGCCGCCCGCCACAGCCGCTCGCCGCGGACCGACGCAGCACCTATGTCCTGCTCACCGCCGTCATCCTCGCGAAGCCGGCGCGGCGGCCCTGCTGCGCCGGGCTCCCTCCGCACGGATGACCGGGGACCGCGCGACCAACACGCTGATCGTCCTGCCCGGCATCTGGGCCTAAATGGCGCTGCGTCACGGGGCGGTGGCCACCCTGGGCGAGCACTTCGGCAGCACCGTCGATGTCCGCCCCGCCCGGCCGGTGGTCCGCACCGGCCGCTACCGCCACCTGCGGCATCCCTCCTACGCCGGAGCCCTGCTCATGGCCGCCTGCGCCGGGTTCTGCCTGGACCACCCCCTGTCCACCTCGTCCCGTGTGCTGCACCCTGGCCGGAATGCTGCACCGCATCCATGCCGAGGACACCGTGCTCACCGCCGCCCTGGGCTCCGACTACGCCGACTACGCCTCCGGCACCGCGCGTCTCATCCCCGTGTCCGGTAGCCACCGGGCCGGAGGCAGTCGGCCCCACCCCGGTGTCGACGTCCTCGAACACCTCACATCAGCACCGCGAGTGTCCCCCGGCCTCCTCCCTTGCGGCGGGTCTCGACCGCCTCCGCGATCCGCTCGAACGGCAGGGCCGTGGTGCGCAGGGCGAGTCGTCCGCCGGTCAGATCGCCAAGCAGCCGGTCGAAGACCTCGGCGGGGACATGGCGGCGGACCATGTTCACCGGCAGCAGGGCGATGTCCCGGGCCATCAGCGCGGGCAGGTCGACCCGGAGGGTGGTGCCGGCCACGTAGCCGATCAGGACAGCTCGCCCTCCGGGCCGCATGGCCTGCAGGAAGTCCGGGACGGTGTTCCCGCCTACGGTGTCGAGCAGGACGTCTGCCTCCCCTTTCCCCGCGGCCTCATCGCAGGTCGGGCGGACCAGGACCTCGTGCGCGGCGTCGGGCACGGCACCGGCCGCGCCTTCGTCGCGGACCACCGCGACGACGTGGGCCCCGGCCCGCGCGGCCAGCTGCACACAGAGCGAACCGACGGCGCCTGCCGCGCCGGTGACCAGCACCCGCTCCCCCTTCTCGACCCGGCCCACCGCCTCTACGGCGGACCACGCGGTGGTCACCGGCGAGTAACAGGTGGCGGCGAGCGCGGCGTCCGCATCCTGGGGGACCTCGCGGAGCGCGCCGGCCGGGACCGCGACGCGCTCGGCCCAGGTGCCGTCCCGCTCCAGCCCGATGCCCCCGCCACGCACCAGCACCCGGCGTCCCAGCAGCGCGGCGCCGCCCTCCACGACGGTGCCGACCCCCGCGGTGCCGGGGGTGAACGGCAGCGCGGGCCGGTGCGCGAAGGTACCGGTCATAACGGTGAGGTCGAGATGGGTGACGGCGGCGGCCTCGACTTCCACGGTCACCTCGCCACCCCCTGGCAGCAAGGGATCCGCGGTCTCCTCCAGGCCGGGTGCGGTGTTCCAGGTGTGCAGGCGAGCGGCAAGCATGGCGTACTCCGATCCGTACGGCTGGGTGACGTCCCAGGAGAGCACCGCAACGACACCGACGGCCAATAACGCCACAGACCGAAAATGCCCGCGCCTGCAAGCACCCGGACAAGATCGAGTCCTGCACGTCGCGCCTGTGGTGGTTCGGCATGAAAGGCATCACGGCATGACGTGGTCCCCGCCGGAACCGATGCCGGCCGTGGCCGTAGACAGCCCCGCCCTGCCCCCGGGCTTCGAGCCTCCGTCCCGCCGGACGGGTCCGCAGCGCGTCACGGCTGGAGGCTCTGGCCGGGGCCGGGCTGCTGGTGCTGCTGCTTGTGCCTCCTGGCGGCGCCGGTCGACCGGGCCGGCCGGGTCGGCAGCCGGGGCCGGGGTCTCGCCCTCCTCGAGGGCGCGGCGGCGGGCGTCGGCCCTGCGGTGGCACCGGCCAGGTTGTGGTTGGCGGCGGCCACCGCCTGTCGAGCCAGCCCCCGCTCCGACTCCGCAGGACGTGGTCGGAGATCTTGGTGCTCTTGTACGGACCTCCAGGAGGTGGGTCGTGGGGTTGCGTACGGGTCACCGGGCGCGATGCCGGAAAGCATCACCGGGGCGTCTGCCGGGCCTCAGGCCGCCGGGGCGTCGCATCCTGCCGGCCGGCGCGTCTCCCGGCCACCGGAGGCCGGGGCCGTACCGGGCCTATCGCTGACGCTTCTTCCGTGCGGCGACGAAGGCGATGACGAAGCAGACGACGGCGATGCCCAAGGCGATCAATGCCAGATGGCCGCCGCCGTCGATGCTGGAGCCACGAGCCATGTCCATTGCTTCTTCTCCTCGATCTCGATCTCGGCACCTGTACTCTGCACACCCGCGGCTAACGGCGAGAGTGCCCGCCGAACACCAGGGGGAGCAGCACCACGACGGCGATCGCCACCCCGCCGATGCCGACCGCGGCCCAGCCTCCCGCGTTTCCCATCAGGACGAGTGCCAGCCCGGCGACCACGGCGAGCAGCCCGAAGGCGATCGCACCCGTCCTGTTCCGGTTCCTCGCGGACCGGGATCCGTAGAGTCCTCTGTTGAAGCGCGCCATGCATCCTTCCCTCGGGAGAGCGGTGTGGGGTACCGCGTGGACGCGATACCCCACACCGCCTGGTCGATACGGATTACCTCAGCCGGTCAACTGCTCGGTGCCGAAGCCGGCGGCGAAGCCGACCGCGGTGCATCCGGCGGCGACAGCCGCGCCGCCCACTCCGGCCGTGGGAGCCGCGACGAATCCCGCCACGAAGTAGCAGGCGAACTCGCCGGCCGAGCCAGCGGCCACGCTGGCCAGGTCGCCCAGCAGTGCTTCGGTGTCCCGTGCGGCGTAGTGCTCCAGCGCGCCCGCGGCATCCTTGAGGGACAGTCCGGTGGACACCGCGTCGACCACCGAGTTCAGGAAGAGGCCGGTGGGGTCGCTGTGGTTGACGGGGTCGGCGCCCGCGTAGAGGTAGGGGTTGTTCTCCTGGCCGCTGGGGTCGGGCTGGGTGAAGCGGCCGAGGGCGGGGTCGTAGTAGCGGGCGCCCATCTTGTACAGGCCGGACGGGTCGAGGTAGGCGCTGGTGTAGCGGTAGGGCTGCTGGGTGCCGGTGTGGGTGCGCGGCTCGCCGTAGGGGCCGTAGGTGTAGGTGGCGGTGCGCTTGCCGGCGGTGTCGACCAGGCCGATGACGGAGTTCTGGGCGTCGGTGAGGTAGTACTGGCTGCTTCCCCCGCTCCTCATGGCAACCAGGGTGCCCGAGGGTTCGCGGACGAAACCGGTGGCCGTGCCGCTCACGCTCTGGCCGGTCAGGCCGACGGCGGCGTTGGTGAAGGCGGTGTCGCCGCGGGTCAGGCGCTGGGTGTTGTCGGTACCGGCGTAGGTGTGACCGGTGGTGGTGCCGGACTGGGCGTAGGAGGCGAGCTGGGTGAAGGGGGTCCAGGTCGCGTCGGTGCGGGTGCCGGTGGGGCTGTCGGCGGACGTTTCGTTGCCGTCGCCGTCATAGGTGAAGCCGGTCTTGGAGTCGTAGGCGGTGAGTTGGCCGGCGTCGTTGTAGGTGTAGGTGTGCTGGGCGCTGTCGCAGGCCGGCAGGGAGGTGCCGGTGGAGGCGGCGGTGCGGTTGCCGGCCTTGTCGTAGCAGTAGGCCCAGCCGGCCGTGGTGGAGCCGTTCTTGGTCTCGACGGCCTTGGTGAGGCGGCCGAGGGTGTCGTAGGTGTAGGTGGTGACGGCGCCGTCGGCCGTGCGCTTGCGGATCTTGTCGGTGTCCTTGCCGCCGTTGCTGTAGTCGTAGGAGATCGACGACAAGGTAGCGGTGCCGGACTTCACCTCGATCTTGGTGGGGCGGTTGGAGTCGTCGGGGGTGACGGTCTGGGTGGTGCCGCCGGGGAAGACCGTCTTGGTGCGCTTGCCGTTCTTGTCGTACTCGAACGTCGTCTTGGCACCGCCGGGTTCGGTCACCGAGGTGAGCTGGTTGGCGTCGTCGTAGCCGTAGGTGACGGTGCCGCCGGAGTCGGTGGCGGTGGCGACGTTGCCGGCCGGGTCGTAGGTGATGGACGTGGTGCCGGTGCCGGGCAGGGTCCGGGTGCGCTCGCGGTTCTGCTCGTCGTAGGTGAACGTGGACGTGCCGGCCGGGGTGGTGCGCGTGGTGAGGTTGCCGTCGCCGTCGTAGGTGAAGGCGGCGGTCGCCGAGCCGGCCGTCTGGGTCCTGACGCGGTCGCGGTTGTCGTAGGTGTAGGTGGTGGTGACGCCGCGGCCGTCGGTCACCGTCTTCTGCCGGCCCAGGTCGTCGTAGGTGTAGGTGAGGGGCTTGAGCGGGCTGGGCGGGGTGACCTTGGTCAGGTTGCCCTCGGCGTCGTAGGTGTAGCTGGTCTTCTTGCCCCGCGGGTCGGTGGCGGTGCAGCGCTGGCCGGGCAGGCCGCCGCAGTCCGGCTCACCTGTCTTGGGGTTGTAGGTGTACTCCCATTTCGCGGCGGTTCCGCCGGAGGTGGTGTCCTGCGAGGTGAGCAGGTTGCCCGAGGCGTCGTAGCTGTTGGCGGTCTTGTCCGCCGAGGCGGAGGTCAGCGTCTCGGGGAAGTAACCGCTGCCCTTCTTCACCCAGGTCGCGGTCGTCTGCGCGCCGGTGGGCAGGGTGGCCGAGGTGGGGTTGAAGACGGAGTCGTAGTCGAACTTGGTGACGTTGCCCTCGTCCGGGGTGGCGCCCATGGCGTCGGTGGCGGTGACGACGTCGTTGTCCGGGCCCCAGGATGTGGAGCGGGTGTGGCCGAGGGGGTCCTCGGTCTTCTTGGTGCGCCAGTGGCCGTCGACGGTCTTGAGGGTGTGCTTGCCGCGGGGGTCGGTGATCCGTACGACGCCCTCGTCGTCGGTGTTGTCGGCGGGCAGGATCCAGCGGAAGGCGGTGGTGTTGCCCGCTCCGGTGGCGTTGTTCACGACCCGGGTGAGGGAGGCGACCTTGGTGCTGTCCCAGGTGAAGGTGGTCTGCCGCACTTCCGCGGTGGTGATCTTCGTCAACCGGTTGGAGGAGTCGTAGGCGAAGGTGGTGGTCTTGCCGGCGGTGTCGGTGAAGGTCTTGATCAGGTCGCCGGTGTAGCTGTAGCTGACGGTCCGTCCGGTGTCGTCGGTGACCTTGGTGATGTGCTTGCCGTCGTTGGTGAGCGTCAGCGTCCGCCCCGACGCGGCGGTGATCTTCGAGGCGAAGGCGCCGGAGTAGGTGATCGTGGTGGCGTTGCCGTTCTTGTCCTCCACCTTCGACACCCGCGCGTCCCCGGTGGTGCCGGACCGGGTGAAGGTGGTCTTCTCCCCCGTACGGCGGCTGGTGAGGGTGAAGGACTTCTTGTCGTCCGCCTCGGTCAGGTCCTGCTTGTAGCCCTTGGCCGGGGTGAAGCCGGAGCCGTCGCGGGGGAAGACCGCCATGGTGCCGGTGGGACCCTCGACGACGACGGCGTTGGGGGTGGCCTCGTTGACGCGGTAGTCGGCGCCGGTGGTGGCGTTCCAGCCCGCCTGGTTGAGGCTGTTGAAGGTGTTGCCGTAGGACAGGCCGGGGCCGGCGTCGGCGATGTCGAAGCCGTCGACGGTGACCAGCAGGTTGCCGGTGCCGTAGTTGATCTGGGCGCTGACGCCGTCGGACAACTGCGCGGTGAAGAACTCCGCCCAGGGCACCTGCCCGACGCCGACGGCCACGACACCGGGCTCGGCGGCGGCGGACTTCAGCAGCGGGCCGTCGGTCTCGTTGGCCTTGACCGGGGTGCTGGCCGGCGCCTTGGTGGTCCCCAGGGGCGTCGGCGACACCTTGACGGCAGGCGCCGTGGCCTGGCGCGGTGCGGCGACGGCCGGGACGGTGGCAGCCATCGTGGCGGTCGCGGTGGCCGCGGCCAGGACCGCGAGCGACAGCCAATGTCTGCGGTGCCGTATTTCGGGCATGCGAGAATTCACGAAGGTCTCTCCGATGCGTGGATGGCAAAGGAGCAGGGCCTGTGGGGACGGCACCCGTGCCGGGGTGCCGTCCCGCCCTGTCCCCGAGGTGATGACCGTGCGGTGGCCGGCGTCGCGTCAGCAGCGGCGCTCGGTGCGCGCGTCGTAGGTGGCCTCGCCCACGATGCTCAGGGCTCCGTCGGCCGAGGTGCACTCGCCGACGGTGTCGGCGCCGTTGCTCCAGAACTCCTGGGCGTGGGTGTCGAAGACGTCCTTGCGGCCGACCAGGCTGTCGCGCTCGAAGGACCACACCCCGACCGTCAGGTCGAAGGTGATGTTCTTGTCCAGGAAGGACTTCCACACCCAGGTGTAGCCGTAGTTCTCGTTGCAGGCGGGCGAGTAGAACTGCTTGACCGAGGCGATCTTCTCGGTGCCGCGGTAGATGTAGGCGGTCGAACCGATCTGGTACGCGTCCGAGCACACCCCCGTGGCAGCGGCGACGGCGCTGGCCGGGTTGCCGGCTTCCGTACCCGCACTTCCCGCCGCCTCGGTGGCCGCCCGCTGCTGCGGCGTGGGCGCCGGCCCCGTACCCGCCGAGGCCACCCCCGTCCCCAGCACGGACAAGGCGGCTCCCGCCACCACCGTCGCCACCGTCATACGCGCGCGTCTCACGTACATCCCCCTCTGCGAAGAAGCGCAGCCCCCGGAGCCCGGCATGAGCAGCCCGGCGGCTCACGCAGAACGAAGGCACACCAGCAGGCGTGCCTTCACATTGTCGCTACATCACCCACGGAACCGTGGATTCCATGAACAAAAACACGCACGGTCACGGACATGACAGAGTGTCAGGTAATGGAATTCGCGAGCGTTCACCTGGAAAGGGACGGCAGAGAGCGCACGGCACACATGCATCTCCAGGCAGCCCCCCGCACTTAGGTGCAACTTGCACGGATGAAGCGGTTCCTGTGACGTGAGTGACATGCATGGCACGCAGAAGTACGGGAAGCCGGGAAGGTTTCCCATTCGGTCTTCGACCTGCTCCACGCGGACCAGGACCTGACCGGCTGGCCGTACCGGAGGCGGCGCGCGGCGCTGGAGACGTCGTTCGCCGATCACGGATCGGGGGCACCGCTGACGCTGCGCCCGTCGGCCACCGGCCCGGCCGCGGCGCGCGAGTGGCTGGAGTGGACGGCGTCCGGGCTGGAGGGGCTGTGCTTCAAGCGGCTGGACGAGCCCTACGTCCGGGGCGCTCGATTGTGGCGGAAGTACAAGGTGCGGGCCACCACCGAAGCCGTATCGGTGCCGTCACCGGCTCCCCCACCGCGCCCCGGGCGGTGCTGCTGGAGCCGCTACGAGGCAGCGGGCCGCCTGCAGTACACCGGGCGCAGCAGCACCACACCGTCCCAGGCCGCCGTCCGTCCGGTAGGCGACCTTCACCTCCTGCCCGTCCTCCACCAGTCTCTCCGCCCAAGAGGGAGGGCTGGTGCCGCGACGGTCGGTGCGCTGCTCGTGCCTCCCGGATCGCCCGGCGCCGGGCGGTGGGCGAGTCGGGCGACGACGGTTAGGGAGTGTCGCTGGTCCAATCGAAGCAGTCCCGGGGGCGTGGGTCGTACAGGGCCCGGCGGCCGTGGCCGAACTGCCCCGGCTCGGTGGCCAGTGCGGCACCGGTGTCGACCTCGTCGGCCGTGAAGCCGGTGACGTCGAGCAGCAGGCCGTCCGGCGAGCCGCCGATCAGTTCGGCACAGCACCGGCCCGGGCGGGCCTTCGGGAGTTCCCAGGCGTGGGTGAGCAGTCCCTCCTCCGTGCGCCAGCTGCCCGAGTACGGCCCGGCACTACGCCGCGTACCCCGACCAGATGCTTCTGGGCGCCGAGGGCACCGTCGACATGAACGTCGCCGGGCGGACCCTCGCGATCATCAAGGCCGATCCGGAGACTGCGCGTCCCGGCCAGCGGGACGCGGGCACCGTCGCCCGTGCGCGACCCGGAACCGGGGCGTCGGATGCCGCCGGCTTGACCTTGACCCCGGCGTCAACGTTGACCCTCTATGCCATGCAGACTTCCGACAACCGCACGGACGTGCGCTCCGGCCGCGGGACCGGCTGGGCGCTGGCCGTACTGACCCTGTGTTCCTTCACTCTCGGCACGGGCGAGATCATGATCGCCGGCCTGCTGCCCGGCATCGCGTCGGACGCCGATGTGTCCCTGTCCACCGCCGGCCTGCTGGTCAGCTCCTTCGCCATGACCGTCGTGCTGGGCGGCCCGGTGCTGGCGCTGACGACCGGGCGCGCCCGGCGCAGGCGGCTGCTCGTCACGCTGATGGCCTGCTACGCCGTGGGCAATGTCCTGTCCGCCCTCGCCCCGTCGTTCCTTCCGCTCGCCGCGGGCCGGATCGTCGCCGCGCTCGCCCACTCGGCCCTGATGCCGCTGTTCTTCGGTATCGCCGCGGACATCGTCCCGCCGGAGCGGCGCGGCTCGGCGGTCGCCCGGGTGTCCCTCGGCTTCAGCCTGGCCATGATCGCCGGTCTGCCGATCGGCACCGCCCTGGGCCAGTGGCTCGGCTGGCGCGCCACTTTCTGGGCAGTCGCCCTGCTGGCCCTCGCGGCCACGGTCCCGGTGGCCGCGCTGGCCCCGGACACCCCTGGTATTTCCGTGGAGGAGACCCGCGGGCGCCTGGGCGAGCTGCGTGTCCTGGGCGACCGCAGGGTGCAGGCCGTCACCGGGATCACCGCGCTCGCCGCGGCCGCCTCCTTCACCGCCTACACCTACGTCACCCCGCTGCTCACCGACACCGTCGGCTTCGGCGCGTCCGCGGTGACCGTGCTTCTGCTGCTCTTCGGCGTCGGCGGAACCGTCGGCAATGTCGTCGGAGGCAGGCTCACCGACCGTTCGGTGCTCGGCGCGGTGTCCGCGTCCGTGGCGGCACTGGGCGCCGCACTGCTGCTGCTCGGCGTCACGGCGTCCCTGAAGGTGCCGGCCGTGGCATCCCTCTTCCTGTTCGGTGCCGCCTACTATGCGGTCATCCCGGCGGTGAACACCCGGCTGCTCGACGTCGCCTCGCAGCAGGCCCGCACCCTGGCGCTGACCGTCCAGAGCTCGGCGTTCAACGTCGGCACCGCGCTCGGCGGCTGGCTCGGCGGACGGATCATCGCCGCCGGCGCCGGGCTGCGGTGGCTGCCTGTGGCGGGCGCGGCCGTCGCGGTCCTCGCCCTCGTCCTCGCGCTCGCCGAGAGCGCCGGCGAGCGGCGCCGGACCGCACCGCCCGCCCCGGCGGCCGGCCCGGGAAGCGCCTCCCACCCCGCTCAGGAGGCGGTCGGCCGGTGACCGGCCGCGTCCGCCGGCCCGCGCCCGCCCGGCGCGGGCCGGCGCACCCACCGGTCCCGCGCCCCGCCCGTCTCCCTCTGCACGAATAATGCGGTACAGCCCGCCCCGCTTGTGACAGGAGTCGTCCCATGCGCATCGGAGAACTCGCCTGTGCCACCGGTACCACCACCCGGGCGTTGCGGTACTACGAAGAACACGGCCTGCTGCACCCCGAGCGCTCGCCCAACGGCTACCGGACCTACCCGCCCGACGCCGTGAAGATCGTCCAGAACATCCGCCTGCTCCTGGCCGCCGGTCTGACGACCGAGGACCTGCGACTCCTCGGCCCCTGCCTGCGCGACGAGGTGATCGGCGGCCACCGCTGCGACGACCCGACCGCCAAGACGGAGGTGGTCGAGCAGCGCCTAGCCGTCATTGAACGCCGCATCGACGAGCTCACGGCCGTGCGGGCGCAGCTTCTCGCCCGGCTGGAGGATCTGCGCGGGCGGCCGGCCGCAGCCTCACGCGGTGACTGCGCACGGCAGCGGCTGCGGGAACCGGCCGCCGGCCGGCCGAAGGATGCCGCCGGGCGGGCGGCCTAGCCTTGCGAGGAGGGCGCGCACCCGGCGCACCAGCCGCGCAGAGCCGGCCGAGCAGGCGACCCCGGCTACCGGCACGTCCGCGGCGGCGGTGCCCTGCGACCGCAGCGGAGCAACCGCCACTGTCAGACCCGGGTGGCAGCATCACCGAAGTGAACGCCCTGAGGTGACCTCGACTCACCTCCGTAGCGAACGAAGAGGAGTACTCCCCTTGCGACTGCATCGCGTAGCGCCCGGCATCGCCGCGGGTGTCCTCGCCCCGGTCCTCCTGCTCGCCACCCCGTCCTTCGCCGCCACGACGGCACCGACCGCGGTGACGGTGCCCGCGGTGTCCTCGTCCACCGGCGAACCGGACGCCGACGACCTGAGGGTGGCCATAGCCCGGATCCTCGCCGACCCGGACAGCGGCCGGCGTGTGACACGAGAAGCCAACGCCCTCCTGGACGCCAACGATCCCGAGGCGATGCGCGCCTGGCTGGAGACCGGCTACCGCATCGCCCAGGCCGAGGACGACCGGGTCGCCATCACGCGCCTGCTCGCCGACCCCGACAGCGGCCGGCGCGTCATCGCCGAGGTCAGCGCCCTCCTGGACGCCAACGATCCCGAGGCGATGCGCGCCTGGCTGGAGACCGGCTACCGCATCGCCCAGGCCGAGGACGACCGGGTCGCCATCGCCCGCATCCTCGCCGACCCGTCCATCAGCCCGGCCCTGCGCGCGGCAGCCAACGCCGCCCTCGACGACAACACACCCGAAGCACTGCGCCACTTCCTGGAAGTCGGCAGGTACCAGGTCGCCTGACCGGCACGGCGCCGCACCACAGCGCGCCGCCCGGGTGGCACCCTCTGGCGCACGCCCGGTCGCCGGAACGCCGAAAATCGGGGCGGGGCTGCCTGCGCCTCTGTGTGCCGGCAGCCCCGCCCGGCAGGCCCTGTGCCGGCTCGGCGCCCTCCGTGAAGCTCTGTGGTCTCGCCGCCCGGTGCGGCATGGGCCGCTGACACCTCCGACAGCAGAAAGCACGTTCCTCGATGACCACACAACCTCTACGGACCGAGCGCAGCACTCCGCGGACCGCATCCGCCGTGTCCGACCTGCCGTTCAAGCCTCAGCTCGTCAAAGCGGTGTTCAGGGACGTGACTTCGTTGCACGTCTCCCGGACGGCCGCGTGGGCCGCCGCGTCGGTGACGCGGACCGTGCTGACGGAGATCATCGACGCCGCGAGGAGCGCGGCGGCCGAGGAGGCCAGGAAGAGGCTGATTCCCAAGGACCTCATCTCGGCGATCGACCGGAACGTCGAGGTGGAGGTGGGATCGGAGTGGTACCTGCACAGCCCGACCTTCCACGGTCTGACGGGCGAGGTGCGCAACGCCGAGGGTGGGCTCGTGTCTCTTCGTGAGCGCCGCGGGGCGCGTACACCAAGTGGTGTGGCCGGCGCCCACCGGTTCAGGGCCGGCGTGAGAAGGCTGCTGGGCAGCCGGGGGGTGAGGGCGGTCCCGGCGATGGTCCGCGACCTGGACGGAATCGCGAGCGTCTTCCTGACGGCCCTGGCCCGGGACGCGGCCAAGGTCGTCCGCGAGGGCGGGATCAAGCGGTTCGGGACGGTCAGCCTGGTGGTGCCGGGCCGGCCGGCCCCGGCCCCGCTGCTCGAAGACCCCCTCCCCGCCCCGTCCACCCGCCGCGGGGACGGGCGCACTGTTGGCGGGGACGACGTCCTGGCCGCCGTCACGATGCAGCTGTTCGGCGACCTCAGACAGCGCGCCATCACCGAGGCAGCCGAGATGACACGGAACACGTCGGCCGACTGATCGGGCCCGCCCCTGCGCTCAGCCCGCTGCGCACGGTTCCACGTGTGCGCGGCTCCCGCGATCCGCCGGCGCGAGGACCTGGCGGACCTGATCGCCGCCGACACCCCGCTCGGCCTCGAGCGGGCCGCCGCCCGGCTCGGGGTGCGCCGTGCCGACTTCGACCACATGGTCCGGCTCGGCCGGCTCCGCTCCCCGCAGTCGATCGAGGTCCGCTTCGGCACCAGCCGGGCCGGGGCCGTCGGACATCCGGAGGACGGCTGGGCGCAGTTGCGCACGGTGGAGAAAGGCCGGCGTTCCCCGTTCGCCGCGCTGGCGAAGCAGGCCGCCCCGGCCCGACCCGGGCCGCCGTGCGGCGGCGCCGCCTGTCCCCCGTGTCCGGCGGGAGGGGCGGCGGCGCCGTGTGGTGTCGGCCGCGGCGGCGGAATGGGCCACGGCGGGGCTTGCCCGGCTCCTGGCCGCGGTCGTGCTCCGGCTCCGGTGGTGTGGCGGCCTGGAGACGGGCGGCGTCGGCGGCTGCCTCCTCGCGGGCGACGTCGTCGGCGCGGCAGGTGCCGCACACCGACAGATCCCCGGCGCTCCAGGCCGTGCGGTGCGCGGTGATCTCCTCCCCGTGCTGGTCGGTGAACTTCTGCCCGCACCGCTTGCACACGGGGCGCTGTGCCTCCCGCTCGGCGGCACGGCGCCGTTCGTCTTCCGCTGCGGCGCGGGCGTACTGGCGGCGGCAGAGAGTGTCGCCGGCCTGGGGTGTCGAGCGCGTCGGTCAGGTTCTGCTCGTCCTTGTGCCCCAGGCGCCGCCACACCGCTGCGTCCGCGCCGTGCTCCGTCAGCTGCTCCGAGGTGGTGACGACGACCGGCACGGCCTGGCTGCAGTCCTTCGCCGTGATCACCTGGCGGGCTCGCCCGCGCGGGCGGTCGAGTGCCTTTCGAGTGCCACGCTCACCGAGGCACAGGACAGGTCAGGCTTCGCCGGCGTGCCAGGGGCCCGTCGCGCCTGGCCTGTCAGGTCCTGGCTGCGGCGGCAGCGGCAGTGGTAGGGGTGGGAGGGCCGGTCGGTCCTTGCCCGGTGCCCGCGCCTGTCACCTGGAGGAACGTTGTCCTCGGTCCAGCTCACGCATCTGCGCCATGTCGACCTGGCGGTTCCCGGCCACGACCGGCAGCTCGCCTTCTACACCGACGTCTGGGGCCTGACCCGGAGCGCCGACGACACGGGCGTCTCCTTCCTGGCGGCAGAAGGGTCACCCGAGCAGTACGTGGTCCGGCTGCGCGAAGCCGACGAAAAGCGCCTGGATCTGCTCGCCTTCGGTATCGCGACCCCGAGGGACGCCGACGTGCTGGCCGAGCGGCTGGCGGGCGCCGGTGTACGGCTGATCTGCGAACCGGGCGCCTTGCCGACCCCGGGCGGCGGCTACGGCTTCCGCTTCTTCGACGTGGACGGCCGCACCGTCGAGGTGTCCTGCGACGTGGCGCCGCGCCGGCACCGGCGGATCGAGGCCCGGGAACCCGTACCGGTGCGCCTGTCGCACGTGGTTCTCAACGCGCCGGACATCGGGCGCACCCGGGCCTGGTACGAGCGGCATCTCGGCTTCCGGCTCACCGACACGATGCGCTCACCGCAGCACGGTGACCTCATGTATTTCCTGCGGATCAATTCCCACCACCACTCGGTGGCGTTCTCCAGCGGACCCCACACGTCCCTGCACCACATTTCCTTCGAGCTGCGTGGCCTGGACGAGTATCTGCGTGCCTCGGGCCGGGCCGTCCGCTCGGGCGCCACCAAACTATGGGGTCCCGGCCGGCACCTCGCGGGCGACAACGCCTTCACGTACTTCCTGGACCCGCACGGCAACACGCTGGAGTACACCACCGAGATGGAACAGGTGGAGGAGGACACCTGGCATCCCCATGTCTACGACGCCTCACAGCCGCAGGTGACCGATCAGTGGGGCACGGCCAACCCCTGGAACGAGCTGGTGGCCAAGGAGTCGTTCAACGATCCGGACGGCGGCTGCTTCATCGCCCCTCCGCTCTGACCCGGGTCGCGGCCCGCGGCGCGCAGAAGCTGTACGCGGGCCTTGGACGGTTCGGAGGCCGGTGAGCCGTCCAAAGCCCGCGCGGGTCGTTGCTGACGTTCTCCACGCCGCGTGATCCGGCGCGACTGGCGGCCTCATCAACCTGCGGGTCCTCGACCCCGAGCACGAGCACTGGCGGAGCCGGATGGAGGGTGCCGGTCGTGCTCCGCCCCGGGCCTGTCCTGCCCATCCGACGCAGCAGGACCCGGGTCGGCATACATCTGAAACGGGAGGAGCAGGAGAGCGTTCGGGGAACGGTCGCCGTGACCGTTCCCCGAACGGAAGTCTCTGAGGTCGGCGTGGGCGCGAGTGCAAGAAGTGGCGGTGGTCCGCACCGCGGCGACCCGCATCCGGCCGAGGAAACCCGGCAGCTTGACCATTCTCGAGTCCACTGCGTTGGACGCGGCTCAAGAGCCGGCTGATTCGAGCGTACCGGGCACTCGTCCTCGAGGATCAGGGACCAGGTCCTAGCAGATATCGAGGTTGGTGAAGTCGTACGTCGCGTAGTCCGGGACCGTGGTGATCCGGCCGTCCGCAGGAATCTTGACGGAGTACCGGGGTCCCCAGAAGTGAACCTGGGCTTGGCCGGTCTGGTTGTTGCGAACGGCGAGCGCATCGATGAAGTTCGAGAGCGAACGCGTCTCGCACCTGAACAGGTGGAAAACGCTGTGATTGCCGTCGCCTTGGCCAGCCGACACGCAGGCGATTCCGGATGCCGCGGAGCACGCGAGCAGCGCCGCGTTCCGGTTGGCACTCGACACATTCCGTGCCCATACCCGCTCGCCCGAGTACAGCGGGTAGATCTCCGGTGTCCATGCGGCCGTTCCGGCCGCGACGTCCGGTGCTGCCTGTGCCGGTGCCTGCGCCGCCAGCGGAAGGGACAATGCGGCGATCACCGTCACGACCATTGCAGCCGCCCGTTTCCTGATGCTTCTCGATCTCATGCGATCTCCCCTGTAGTCGCAACCGATGCAGCCGTTTTGTGGCTGATGGCATCCCTTGTCGTGGTGGAGCCGGTCACGGTCAGCGAACGCGCCGGGGACGTGTACCGAGGCAGTTTCCGCTTCCTGCCCGCAAGGTGGCCCACCGTGCGGCAACTCTACCCAGTGCACGGGCAGTTCGACGGGGGAAGCGCAGGACATCCCTGTTTCAATATGGCCTGCTCCGGTTGCTGCTCAAAGCGCCGACGCCGCTGACACCTGCATGATCTTTTTGGCCATCGGCTTTTCCTCCTCATGGACGAGTACGAGCCACCAGAAGCGCGCTACCGGTCCACCGCGCACCCAGTTCCGTTGCGCTCGACTCAGTGACCGGGGCAACTTCTCTCGGTCTCGGCCGAAATGGGGCCTCGATCTGCCCTTTTGGGGATGGGGAAACGCCGTAGTCGTCGGCGGCCGGGTTGCGCTGACCGGTTCGCTCCACTACCTCGTGGATTCGGGCTTCGTCGACGTGCACAATCAGGCGGCGGTGCCCGGCAGCCGTGCGGTGTCCGTAGCGTCGAGCTGCGTTGCTGCTCTGCTGGGACCTGATCCGGCAACTGTCGGGGGCACCGGTACGTCCTTGAAGCATGACCACTGCTGCACCTGAACCACCACCCAGCACGTCGCCACCGAACTGGCCGCACTGCGGTCACGGCGCGAGCAGGACCGATCCGGTCGGCTGCCGCGGCATACGCGTCGGTGACCATACCGACTGCCTGACGCACCTGGGGGAAGCCGACCGGGCCGCCTACCTCGCGACGCTCTTACCCGGCAGCCACATCGACCACCGGGGCACTCCCTTCACCAGTGAACTGCTGGACCGGTTACTCGCCGCCCTGAACGACCCTGCCACCGGTCAGCCTCATACCGCCGACGCTTCGTTCGACGAGGCGTCCTTCTCCGGCGTTGCCAAGTTCGGCCAGGCGTCCTTCTGCGGCAACGCTTCGTTCGTGAGGGCCTCCTTCTCCGGCGACGCCCGCTTCGACGAGGTGTCCTTCTCCGGCGAAGCCTGGTTCAGCGACGCGTCCTTCTCCGGCGACGTCCGGTTCGACAAGGCGCGGTTCGCAGCGGCGTCGCGATTCGGACCGCTGGCGTGCAGTCAGCGGGTGGTGCTGGACGGTGCGGTGTTCCAGCATCCGGTGACGGTGGAAATCGCCGCCCGTCAAGTGGGGTGTGCGCGCACACGGTGGGCGTCGGCCGCCACGCTGCATCTGCGCCACGCCGAGCTGGATCTGAAGGATGCCATCTTCGAGTGCCCGGTGCTGATCTCCACCCGCCTCCCTCCTTTCCCCAGGCCCAGCCCCACTCTGTCGTCGCCGGAGAGGAAGCTGTCCGATCTGGCGCCCGGCGTGCGCCTGATGTCGGTGGGCGGGGCGGATGTCGCCCACCTGGCGCTGCACGACATCGATCTGAGCGAGTGCCGGTTCGCCGGCGCCATCCACCTCGACCAGCTGAAGGTCGACGGCTGGTGCACCTTCGCCACCACTCCCACCGGCTGGAACCTGCGCTTTCCTTGGCGGTGGAGCCGGCGCAACACCCTGACCGAGGAGCACCACTGGCGGACACGCACCGCCCGCCACCCCGACCGGGCCACCGCGCTGGGCTGGTCCAGCCCGCCGCAGGACGCCCCCGAATTGAAGCCGGCGGCGGTGGCGGCGCTGTACCGGCAACTGCGCAAGTCGCTGGAGGACGGCAAGAACGAACCCGACGCCGCCGACTTCTACTACGGCGAATGCGAGATGCGCCGGCACGACACCACCCGGCCCCGGGGCGAGCGCACGCTGCTGAGCCTTTACTGGGCCATGTCCGGGTACGGGCTGCGCGCCACCCGCGCACTGATCTGGCTGGGGGCGGCGATGGCCGTCACGATCGCAGTGATGATGCTGTGGGGTCTGCCCGTCAACGACCCGAAGCCCACCACCACCGGCCGTCAGGTCGCCGCCGGGCAGGAGATCCTCCTCACCACCGGCGCCCCTGATCCGGTCAACCCCGCTGGCCCACTGGCCGAACGCGTCTCCAGCGAGCGGTTCGAGAAGAGTCTGCGGGTGGTCATCAATTCGGTGGTCTTCCGCTCCTCCGGCCAGGACCTCACCACCGCCGGCACCTATGTCGAGATGGCCTCCCGCCTTGCCGAACCGGTCCTTCTCGGCCTGGCCGTCCTCGCCGTCCGCAGCCGCGTCAAACGCTGATCGGTTAGGCCAGCAGGAACCTGAACCACTGCGGCATCGCACGGGCGACGTGTAGGTACGGGGGTCCTGAGGTCGCTCCCCCGGCCCTCGCGTGCGGGGTCCGGGCCCCTCGTTCGGTGGGATCTCCTGTGCGCGGCTGATCGAGGCGCGCACAGTGCATGTTCCGGTCCTGGGTACCGACGACACCTCGGGTGCGGGATGCGGCGCGGTGTCACTTGTCCAGGAAGAGCAGGTCCTCCGTGCGCTCGATCATCTTCACAGACCCGCCTTGGGACACGGTGATCAGATTGTGCAGGCCGGTGACGGTCTTGCCGTCGGGCAGGACGCGGTACTGCTCAGCGGCACCGGCCAGGTACGCCTCGAACCCGTCGAGTGCGGATCCGGTCCTGGAGTCGAGGTAGTCCGTGAGCCGGCGGAACAGTTTGGGCAGGACCACCTGGCCGGTCGTGGTGTGCGTGATCGAGTCGATGCCGTCGACCACCACCCCGTCGTAGGTCCTGTCGACGTCCCATACCCCCTTCTCCGCCAGGTGCGCCTCCACTGCCGCCGTCCTGAGGGCGTCACGCAGGTAGCCGGGCAGCCCGGGGTAGAACATCGGGTACGCCAGCCCGTTGTCGATCAGGTGGTGGTTGACGGTCTTCTTCCTCAGGAACTCCTCGTTCGGTGTGAACTCGTAGCCGCTGTAGACGGGCGGGGTGCCTTTGCAGACCAGGGCGATGCAGCGGCCGTAGGCGTCGGCGCCGCTGGTGAGGATGAAGCCGGACACCTTGTCGGGGACGGTCTTGACGGTGTGGTTCTCCTGGCGCTCGACGCTGGTGAACCCGAGCCAGGTCAGGAGTTCGTCGCCGGCCTTGTCGGCGAGCTTCCGCGGCTGGCGGCGCTCGGGGCCGTAGGTGCCGTCGTAGTGGCTCTCCAACGCGTCGACGCCTTCCAGGCGCACGTTCGCGCGGCCGTCGGCCTTGGGGACGATCCTGGTGCGGCCGCCGACGAGCTTCCAGTCGGCCACGTCGTCGGGGATGAAGGGAAGGGTGTCTCCGTCGGGCTTGGAACCGCCGTTCACCCGGAACGAGCCTTTGATCAGCAACATGGCCATGGCGACTCCCAGGGATCGTGACCGGGCGGGTGGTGTGCGCTACGTCGACTGCGGGGCGTACGCGCGGTGTGTGCGGCCGCTGCGAGGGGTTGGTGTTCCCGCTGCGCGCGGGTCCTGTCGGTGACCGGCACCTCAGCTCACCGTCCCCTGGGCGGTGTGCCACGGTTTGAAGGCGTTGGTCAGGCCCGCGAGGGCCGGGCGCAGCTGCGGGTGGTGGCGCAGCAGCACTGTGGTCATGCTGTTGTCGTCGATCCATGCCATGCCGGCCCGGGAGTACACCTCGGGCGTGTAATAGTCGGTGAAGAAGCGGTCGCTGTTCAGCCGGCGCGAGGCCATCAGGATGAAGATGCGGAACGCGGTGTCGCTGAAGGCGAACCCGGCCGGCAGCTTCTCCGCGTACAGCCCGACCATGAGGTCGACCTTTTCGATGTCGCCGTCGTAGAGCCGCTCGATCTGTTCCGCCTGCGCCGGATCGCCGGTCAGGTCGGCGAAGCCGGCCGCGGGCTTCAGCCGCAGCAGCCGGCGGAACTCGTTGTAGCGCGGGACGCCCAGCTCGCGGGAGCGCAGGATGTCGGTGGCGGCGAGGTCCTGCAGGTGCCCGTCCGGGCGCTGGAACTCCTGGAGGAACCGGGGGAAGTTGTGGAGGGTGACCAGTCCGGGGTGGAGCGTGCCGAAGCTGTAGAGGAGGTCGGCCGTCCCGGTGGTCTGCAGGACCTTCAGCGCCCCGGGCCCGGAGATGTCGCGCAGCGTGCAGTGCCGCAGGGTCCGGTCGTCGGCTGCGGACCGCAGGTGCCACTCGTCGCGGACGAGCGGGTGCATGCGGTAGACGGCGACGAACTCCTCGGTGAGGGAGTACGGGACGCCGTAGTGGTCGTGCTCGGCGCCGGGGATGCCGCTGAGGACCTCGCTCCGGCTGACCCGGCCGAACAGGTCGTGCACGCGCTCGCCCGCGATGCCCCACCAGTTGGCCCGCAGCGCCTTGACGGTCGTGGGGTGGCTGATCACGGCTGGTGTCCACTCCACCGTGTGGATCTTGGCGAGCAGCGCCGCGTTGACGAGCCGGGCACGCTGGAACAGCTCCTCGTCGCCCCACGACGGGTACACGTCGTGCAGGTGGTCGCAGATCGCGTTGTGCTCCCGGGCGAACAGGTCTTGCATCATTGCCAGGCCCAGCCAGAAGCCGGGTACGCGTGAGGGGTCGCGGGAGGGGTCCGAGGGGAACGGCGACTGCCCGTCATCCCACAGATGGATCCGGCCCAGCTCGCCGACGCGCACGCGGCGCTGCTCGGTCTCGTTCGAGCCGTAGATCTGGGAGGCGTCCCACCAGTGGGAGGAGACGTTGACCCGGGTGTCGGGTGTCCCGATCGGCGCCTGGGGGTCGCGGGTCGGGTCCTGTGGCGTCCGCATGATGCGCATCGGCCGCTCGGGCCAGGGGTCGTCGTCCCTGAGCGGCACTTCCCAGGGATCCTCCACGGGGCTGGTCCCGTGGCTGAACCAGTCGCGGATCATGAACTGGAGCCAGGCGGAGACCAACGAGTTGACGGACTCGGCCGCGATCAGGCCGTCGCGGGTGAGCAGGGCGCGGCTCACCTCGCGGGGGCTGGGCCGGGACAGCACGTCCTGGGGGGTGGCCGGGGCCATCCGGTCCAGCGGGATGTTCCGCCCGAAGCGGGTGCCGGCCATGCCCATCCGTGGGTCGCCGAGGTCGTTGTGGCTGCCGTCGGCGGTCCGATTGACCTTGTGGCTCTCGGACGGGGGCGCGGGCTCGGGCGGGTTCACCGAGGGCAGGTGGCCGGTGTCGTGGAGATTCTTCTGCCGGAGTCTGACGCGTAGTCCGAGCAGCGTCAGCAGTCCCGGCAGGACGGGCAGCCGGTCCCAGCCGAGGTGCCGGTCGACGTACTCGGCGCCGGCGGTGACGAACCGCCAGGGAAGCGAGGTGCGATGGTCTGCGGCCGTGGCCGGCCGTTCGGCGCGTCGGTGGTGGGTCATCGCGGTACTCCTCGGGTGGCTGCCGGCCGGGGTGCCGGGGTGGCCGACGAAGGGACCCGGTGGCCCGGCAGGCGGTGTCTGCCCGTCGAGGAGCGGCGCCGGGTGGGTGTGCCCGGTGGGCCGGCCGGAAGCTCTTGTACTGGACGCACCCGGGCTTTCGGCCGGTGCGGCGAGTGGGGGACGGCTTTCCTGCTCGAAGAGCTCGGGGAAGCGGCCGGGTCGGCCGCCGGCGGCCCGCCTCCGGCACCGGCGTGTTCGAACGCGGTCTCGGCCGGGGGCAGGGTGCCGGCCTGCGCCGTCACTTCCGCCATCTCCCGGGGGCGGTGGTCCCGGCCGTGGCGAGGAGTGCGCCGGCGGCCGGCAGGGCGGTGGTCAGTACCGCGGTGCGCGGCGGAAGCCGGCCGTTGAGGCCGGGCACGGCGGCCGCCGCTGTGTCACTGGCGTGGATCAGGACTTCCTCGCGCGGGACGTCCCGGAGCCGCTCGCGGTGACGGGCCAGCAGGTCGGGAGCGAGCAGCACGGTGTGGACGCCGAAGGGCCGGAAGGCGTGCACGGCGGCCTGGAGGCCCGCGAGCAGGTACACGGGGACAGGGCCGGGGAGGGCACGCTTCACGGCCATGGACTCTCCTGAAGGTGCGGTGACGTGCGCGACGACGAGAACCGCCGTCCTGTCCCCCGAGAAGTTGAAACGTGAAGAGGGAAACCGGAAAGCCCCCTGCAGTGCGCTGGAAATACTTCACAGACCATGCTAAAAGGGGCCTCGCTCACCTGCATGTCGGACGCGCGGCAGCGTCACCGGCGAACGCGCCCGACGGGGAGCAGAGCGGCCGCGCCGACTACTGTGCCGGCGACGTCCAGGGCATTGCCCCATCCCTTCTTGTCCAGGCCGAGGAAGTCGAGACCGCTGGGGTCGATGCGGTTGACGGGGTCGCCGGCGGCGTAGGCGTAGAGGTTGCTTTCCCTGCCGGAGGGGTCGGGCTGGGTGAAGTGGCCCGGCAACGGGTCGTAGTAGCGGGCGCCCATCTTGTAGAGGCCGCTGGGGTCGAGGTAGGTGCCGGTGTAGCGGTAGGGCTGGTCGGTGCCGGTGGTGGTATGGGCTTCGTCGCAGGGCCGTAGCTGTAGGTGGCGGTGCGCTTGCCGCCTGCGTCGACGAGACCGATGACGCTGCCCTGGGCGTCCGTGAGGTAGTACTGGCTGGCTCCGCCGGTCGTCATGGCTGTCGACGTGCCTGAGGGTTCGCGGACGAAACCGGTGGTGTCCTCCCGGGTCATGCCGATGGCAGCGTTGGTGAAGGTGGAGCTGCCACGGGTGAGACGGTCGCCGTGGTCGATGCCGGCGTAGGTGTAGTGCGACGCGGCACCGGAAGCCGTCAGGCCGGACAACTGGGTGAAGGGCGTCCACTGGCCGCCCGAGCGGTGCCGGTGGGCGAGGCGGCGGAGGTCTCGTTGCCGTCACCGGCGGGGCAGCAACGGCCGCATGAAGGTGCGCTCGTAGCGCAGGACGCAACCGCTGTCGTCCCGGATGCGGTCTGCCGCGACGAAGTCCGGATGCCGGCCGAACAGCTCTCGGTACCGCTCGTAGGCGGCCAGGCTCGGAAAGCTGAACAACGCCAGCGCCTTGTCGCTGGCACCCTCGGCCGGCAGGAAATAACCGTGATGGGTGCCGCCGTGCTCCTCCACGAGCGTCATCCACCGCTCGGCGAACCGCTCGAAGGCGTCGATCTTCGCCGCGTCAATCGTGTACTCGACAACACAGGTGATCACGGCAGCATCGTAGGTGGCTCCCGTCGGGAGCCGGAATGCCTGCCGGGAAGCCTCCCTTACCGCTCCTCGTTTCCTGGTGGCCCGGTCCGGCCGCGTACGCCGGTGGCGATGCGAGCGCCCCTGCGCGCCGGCTCCCTCGCCGGCCCGCAGCGCGGCGACCGGCGCGGCGGACGCTTCCAGGAGTCCAGCCCGTGCGAGACCGCACCAGCAGCGCACCGGCGGTGCGCAGGCACGACTGCGCACCCTCGGCGGCCCGCCGGAGAAGAGCCGGTCCGGCCGGCGAACCGGCACACGCCGGCGGCCGTTGCGCGGCAGCGCTCACACCCCGTCCGGTACCGCACTCCCCTGCCGGACCGGCGCCTCCGGCTGCCCGGTCGCCCTGGTCTGCTCCAGCCGGCGCCACACCGTACGCTCCGAGACACCCACCGCTTCAGCGACCGCACGCACATGCCGCGTGGCCGGTTCCCCCCGCCTGCCGCCGCTCCGGCAGACGACGGACAGCGCGGCTTCCGCGGCGCTGCCGGTGCCGCTGCGGGACGGTCTCTTCCGCGCTCGCGCGCGAATGCCGCGTCGTCGCGGGCAGCTACGGAAACCGCGAGAGCTGTATACGTTGTCCGCGATCACACGGTCGGGGCGGCGGCGTGGCCGGCCCGGGCCGGTGCGGGGTACGCGGACGCCGTCCAGGCGGGCCGGTGCCCGGACACTGTCGTGGCGCCGGGTCCGGTGTGCTCAGGAGGGCGAGAGGACGGCCCCTGCCGTCGCGGGCGCCGGGCTGGGCCGGGAGGTGTAGAGCACGCTGTGGTAGCGGCCCTCCTCCTCCCGCCCCGACGGGTCACCGCCGAGGGCCCGCACCGACTCGATCGCGTACCTGCGCTCCCGCTCGTCCGTGAACAGCCGTTGCGGGTAGGTCCGGGACCCGTCCACCGTGGTACGCAGCCCGTGCGCGGCCAGCGTCCGCACGACAGGCTCGTACGACACGGTCCGCAGCACGAACGCGCTCACCCACACGGGTCGCCGGACTCCGCCCAGCAGCGCGGCAAACGTCCGCTCGGTGAGATAGCTGCCGCCGCCCGTCAGCGTGATCAGCCCGACCTCGCCCAGGGCATCGCGCAGCTCCCGGCCGGGCGGCACCCGTTCCAGATCGTCGGTGAAACCGGCATCCAGCAGACCGGCTTCCTGGGCATAGCGCACCGCCGGGGCGGCGATGTCCAGGCCGTAGACCCGCAACACGTCCGGCCGCCGCCGCTCGGCATAGAACTCGCGGTCCCACGCGGCCAGCTCCGCCGATGTCATCCGTTGAGCGGCCTGGGAGGTGTAGCGCTCGTACAGCTCCGCGAGCGTCACCTCGTGATTGAGCAGGGCGGCGTTGATGCCGTAGGAACAGCACAGGTCCAGCACCACCGGCTCGCCGGCCCGCCCGTCGGCGTGTGCCGCCCGCTCTGCGGCCAGTTGCCGGAACACCGGCTGGGCGTGGTGCGGGATCTCGTAGCCCAGCGGAGCCAGCCGGGTGAAGTAGGCGCGCGGGTCCGGCTGGCTGTACACATCGTCGAACCGCGACTTGCCCCGCGTCGCACCGCCAGAACCCGACCCGACCACACCGCACCCTTCCGCGCACCGCTCCCTTTGCCCCATCATGCCCCCTTTGCCGGTTTTATCGGTCCCGCGGACGGGCGAGACACGCGGCGGTGCGGCACCGGGGATGCCGGGAGCGTGGTGGTCAAGTCCGTCCACGAGCACCGCTCGAGTGCGCCGTTCGGCCGGACGGGGGATCGCGGCGACTCGCCCCGGCCGCCGCGCCGTGGGCCCGGGGTTCGTGGTCGCAGCCCGCCGGCCGCCGCCCCGCACGAGGTCCGACGGCCCCGGCCGGCCAAGCCTGCCGGCGGGGGCCGGGTCGCCCTGGTGGGGAACGTGCGTACGTTCCCCGGCCACGGCCTGTCCTTCCACCTGCTGGCCATGGGGCTGTCGACGGGGGCAAGGGGGGATGCCCTCCGTGTCCGGGTGGGGAAAGCTCCCGGCAGCGCCCTGCGGCGGGCACGGCCGGCCGTTGTGGGGGCAGCCGGCTGGGGCCGGACATCGTCTGGCTGGTGGGATGGTTCGAGGAACGCCGCACCCGGGCGGGACGAGGCGCCGGTCATCGACCTGCCGAGCGTCCCTGGGCCGGGGGCGGGACGACGAGGGGGGAACGCGGTGTACGTGACGGGCAGACAGCGGCTGGGGCGGCTCGCCTTGGCCGGTTCGGCCGCAATCGTGCTTCTGGCCGCATCGGCCGGTCCTGCCGCCCCGGTGGGGTCACGGCCCGACGATGTTCTCTCCCGCCAGGTCGGGGCTGTCCACGACACGGGTGTCGTGGGTGTCTCCGCCGAAGCGCTGTCTTCGGGCGTGCGTGCCTCCGCCCGCGCCGGGGTGTCCCGCTGGGGTACGGCACGGCCGATGCCGGCAGAGGGCCGGTTCCGGATAGGCAGCGCGACCAAGACGTTCACCGCCACGGTCGTGCTGCAACTGGTGGACGAGGGAGAGGTGTCGCTGAGCGACACGGTCGAACAGTGGCTGCCGGGCGTCGTCCGCGGCGGTGGTCACGACGGGAACCGGATCACCGTCCGGGACCTGCTCCAGCACACCAGCGGCATCCCCGACATCCCGAAGGTTCCCGCCATGAGCAGTGCGGAAGGCTACCGAGCCGAGCGGATGCGCACCTACAGCCCCGAGGAGCTCGTGGGTATGGCGCTGCGGCAACGTTCCAGGACTTCCCCCGACCACGCGGGCCCCAAGGCAGCGTGGTCCTACTCCAACACCAATTACGTACTCGCGGCCATGCTGGTCCGAGAGGTCACCGGCCGGAGCTGGCAACGCGAGGTCACCGACCGGATCATCCGCCCGCTCCGGCTGGAGAACACCGGCGTCCCCGCCACCCTCCCCTTGATCCCGGGCCCGCACGCGCACGCCTACACCACCTTCGGAGCCGGCAACGGCAGGGACCCCGGCACCGATGTGACGCTGCTCGATCCGAGCGTGGCCGCCGGGTCCGGCTCGGTCGTCAGCACCACCCACGACATGAACCGGTTCTACAAGGCCCTCTTCGACGGCCGTCTGCTGGGCGCCGCGCAACTCGACGAGATGACGGCCACCGTGCCCGCCGCCGAACTGGGTGAGGGGCTGAAGTACGGCCTCGGCCTGGCAGAGATCCCGCTCACCTGCGGCGGCAGCTATTTCGGCCACCGTGGCGAACTCCTCGGATACCGGATCTGGGCGGGCATCTCCCACGACGGGGCCCGGTCCGTTTCGGTGTATGTGACCAGCGACGGCGGCCCCGGCACCGAGAAGGCCATGCTGACCCTCGTGGACGAGCAGTTGTGCGCGGGCCGCCGGTAAGGCTTCCAAGGGCCGCTGGAGCGACCTCCCCCACCCGGCGGCCCCGGCCTGCGCCCGGGCGACGCCCGCCGCGCCACGGCGGTCCTCGGCGCGCGCCGGCGAACCGACGGCCCGCCGGGGCGGGGGCCGCACCGGCCCCCGGGCACGGTGGGCGGGCCACCGGGCCGCGGCTGCGCAGGGTGTGTGCCGGGCACGTCGGAGAGCCCGGGCGGCCGGGCCTGTGCCGGACCTCATCCCAGGCCGGCCTCGTCCAGGGACCGGAGCAGGGCGTGCTGGCGGCGGACCTGGTCGCGTCCCCGGTAGGGCTCGCGCCGGCCCTCGTACTCGCTGGAGAGCCAGCCCTGCCAGCCGGCGGCGCGCAGGGTGGCGATGATGTCGCGCCAGGGGATGTGCAGGTCGGTGAGGCGGTCGTCGATCTCGAAGAACTTCGCCTGGATGAAGTGCACGTGCGGCAGCACCTCGGCGAGGTCGCTCAGGGGGACGGCCAGCGGTTCCAGGAAGGCCGGGCGCTTCGTGCCCTCGAAGCCCTCGTGGCCGTCGTCGACCGGGGCCGTCTGGAAGATGCCGGTGTCGATGAGCAGCTTGAAGTGGTCGCTTCCGGTCCGGTCGATGAAGTCGAGGTACGCCTGCGTGACGGGGTGCTTGATCGGGGTGGGGCTGTGGATCTCGGGGCAGATGACGATGTCGAGGTCGGCCGCGAGGTCGAGGACCCCCTCCACGGCGGGCTGCCAGAGGGGGTGGGGGTCGAGTTCCGGTGTGACGACGCCGAACCTGGGGCGGATCGAGGTGAAGCCCAGCAGCCTGGCCAGCCGCAGGTCGCGGGCGAGCTGTTCGCGGCCCTCCTCGGCGGTGAGGTCGCGCTCGCGCCACATGGCGGTGTCGACCCAGGAGCCGTAGTTGGTCGGCGTGAGGCGGTGGCGGTCCAGGAGGCCGGTGCCAGGTGTCGATCCAGGCCGGGCCGGGGTGCGGGTAGCCGGGGACGTTGCCCTCGCCGAGGATCTCGATGCCGGTGGCGCCGAGGTCGGCGATGTCGGCCATGGCGTCCTGGAGCGTCATCGACGTGTACAGGTCGCCGGAGTAGCTGTGGAGGGAGACGCCGTAGCGCAGACCGTGCGGGGTGCCGTCCGCGCGGGGACGATCGTGGCCGTGGCGGAGGAGCGGAACACGGACGGCCCGGCGACCTCGGGAAGGTACGGCCGGCGCAGGTGGACCGCGACCTCGACGTGGTGGGTGCCCGCGCTCAGGCCGCCCGGGTGGGGCACGGAGAGGGTGGCGGGCTCGTCCGGTTGCCACCGTACGTCCGTGGAGGCGCGCAGTTTTCGCCGAGGGTGAAGGTGCGGCCCTGGGGCGTCCAGCGCTGGGCCTCGCGCGGGAAGGGATGTCCGTCGACGATCACATCGGCACCGTCGACGAGGCTGCCGGCGACGCCGCGGTAGTTGGGGTTGCGCAGCAGGAGCTGGAAGCCCGTGACACGGGTGCCGTCGGCGACGTTGCGGAATCCGCGCTGCCGGATGACGGGGCGTTCGAGCCCCTGGCCGTCACCGCCCGTTCCGACGGCGCCCACACCTGGAGCGGCACCGACATGGTCCTGGGCCCGGCGGCAGCGGACGAACGCGTCGACATCGCCGACCGGTGCCTGGGCCTGCGCGTCGTCCTGGACGGGGACAGCGCCACCGGAGTCGTCGTGCGCGACCTGGTCACCGGTGAGGAGAGGGACGTGCGCGCGCGGGCGGTCGTCGTGGCCGCGGACGCCCTGCGCACGCCGCAACTGCTGTACGCCTCCGGCATCCGCCCGCCCGCGCTGGGCCGCTACCTCAACGACCAGCCGCAGATCGTCTACGCCGTCCGGCTGCCCGACGACGTCGTCGCCGCCCACCGCGCCGTCACCGGCCGCACCCGTGACGAGGACGGCGCCATCGTCCCCCAGAGCGGCGTGAGCTGGGTGCCGTACACCGACGCGCGGCCCTTCCACGGCCAGGTGATGCAGCTCGACGCCTCCCCCGTCCCGCTCGCCGACGGCACCGACGTCGAGCCCGGCGCCGTCGTCGGACTGGGCTGGTTCTGCGCCAAGGACATCTCCCCCGACGACCGCGTCGAGTTCACCGACACCGCGGCCGACGCCTACGGGCTGCCCGCCATGCGCATCCACTACCACTACAGCGACCGCGACCTGGCCACCATCGAGCAGGCCAGGAAAGCCGTCACCGAAGCGGGGGCCGCCGTGGGCGTCCCCCTGGACGACAGCCCCCTGCTGTTGCCCGCGGGCAGCTCGCTGCACTACCAGGGCACCACGCGCATGGGCCCCGCCGACGACGGCACCAGCGTCTGCGACAGTCACAGCCGCGTCTGGAACACGCGCGGCCTGTGGGTCGCCGGCAACAACGTCATCCCCACCGCCACCGCCTGCAACCCCACACTCACCTCCGTCGCCCTCGCCGTGCGGGGTGCCCGCGCACTCCTGGAGCACCTGGGAGCTGACGGCCGCTCAGGCCCGGAGCGGGCCCGGCCGCGGGAGACGGGGGTGGTCAGGACTTGACGGCGTACAGGACTCGCAGGCCGCGCGGGCCCGCCTCGTCACGGCGGACGTCGAGGCCGGCGGCGCGGCACTGAGCGGTCAGCCACTGCGGCCGCAACCGGAGTTTGGGATAGCTTCCGGTCTTCAGGTGCCAGGTGCCGCCGTGGTGAGTGTGCAGCAGATCGTGGACCCGGACCGTGTCCTCGTCGACGTATTCGAGGAAGCACGTCAGGATCCGGTCGGCGGTGCTGCGGACGGGGATGAAGCGGTCCGCGCCGTGGAGTTCGCGCGTGAGGTCGCGGTAGGTGGCGACGAAGCTTCCGCCCGGGCGCAGCGCCTTGGCGATGTCCGCTATCAGCTCCTGCACGTCGGCCCGGGCGGGGAGGTGCGGCAGGGTGTCGCCCATGCACACGATGGCCGCGACCGGGCCCCGGGTGGTGAGGCGGGGCAGGATGCCGCGGATGTCCCCGTGGACGGGGCGGACGGCCTGCGCGGCCCCGGAGCGCCTGGCGTGCTCCATGAGTTCGCCGAGGAGCGGGGCGCTGGTGTCGACGGCGGTCACCGACGTGAAGCCGAGGCGGGCGAGGGCCAGGGTCTGCGGGCCGGGACCGCAGCCCAGGTCGACAGCGCGGGCGTCCTCCTCCGGCGGGGCCGCCACTCCCAGCTCGCGCAGGAGGTCGGCCTGGGCCGCTGCCGCCGTCTCGATGTCGCCGCCGAGCATCCAGGTGTAGTGCTCGGCGAGCAGGTGGTCGTAGTGGTCGGCCGCGGCCGTCATAGGAGGCTTCCTTTCGCGAGGTGGGTCGGTGCGGTTCCGTCACGGAACCGGTCGCGCGGGCCGAGTGGGCGCCGAGGCTGATCAGTGCCCCGTGCCCGGCACACCGGTGAGGCTCTGCCGGAAGCGGTGGCCGGCAGCGCCTACACCCCTTCGGGCGGTTCGGGGGCGGCGGCAGCGCCGTTCACCGCCGACTCGCCCGTACGCACCCAGGCGGCGAGATCGGCGAGGTACACGTTGGCCGAGGCGGCCTCCAGGGCCTCCCCGAGGGCCGACCGATAGGTGGGGGTGGCCTCCGCGTAGCGCCGGCGGCCGGCCGGTGTGATGCGCGCGGCGACCGCGCGGCCGTCGCCGGCCGCGGAGGACCGCTCCGCCAGCCCTCGGGCCTCCAGCCGGCCGACCAGGCGTGTCACCGTGCTGTCCTTCAGCCCGATCCGGTCGGCCAGCTCGCCCATGCGCAGGGCGGGGCCGCTGTCGGGACGGCTCAGCGCGCACAGCGCGCGGTACTCCGACAGCGGCAGGCCGTGCCCGTGCTGCAGGGCCTCGTCCAGTTGCTTCTCCACGCGGCCCAGCAGCCGCACGGCCATGCACCAGCGGTCGTCCTGCGCGTCGTCGGCAGGATGCCGCGCCTCCTGGGAAGTGTGCGTCGCAGCCATCACAGGGAGAACATTATCTGCTTGCTCAAGCAATAAAAGACGCCGGGGCGGGCCCGCTCGTACGGCGGGGCGGTCCGCCGGCGGGTCGCGGCATCGCCGGCGCGGTCGCCGAGACCTGCCTCACCGTGCCCTCCGTCATCGCGTCGGGTCCGGCTTCCTGCACCTCGGCGATCCCGGCGGGCGGCTCGCTCGCGCCGGGCTTCATCGCCGTCAAGGGCGCCGCGAACACCGCGCCGACCGCCTTCCCCTCCCTCGACGGCGGCGCCCGCGCCGTCGCCTGACCGCTTCCGGTCCGCTGACTGCCGCTGACTGCCGCTGGCCCCGCTGACCGGAGAGCCCGGCGGCCCTCGCCGGCCGGCGGGCCCCGGACCGGCACGCCGTTCCTCCCGCGCGGTCTACCCCGGCAAGGAGGCGTCGGACGGCTGTTCCACCCCGGCTAGGGTCGCGTAGACCACGACGTTGCCCTGGTATCCGTCGTTCCTGACGTAACCGCCGCCGCAGGTGATGACCCGCAGCTCGGGCACGCCGGAGCTGCCGTAGACCTTCTCGCTCGGAAACCTGTCCTTGTCGTGCACCTCCACGGCATCGACGGTGAACACCGCCGTGCGCCCGTCCGAGCGGCGGACCTCGATCCTGTTGCCCCTGGTCAGTGCGCCGAGGTCGTAGAAGACGCCGCGGCTGCCGGTCGGCAGGTCCACATGTCCCGCGATGACGGCGGTCCCGGCCGAGCCGGGCGCCGTGCCCCCGCTGTACCAGCCGGCCAGGTTGGGGCTGACGGGCGGGGACTGCAGCGCACCCCTCTCGTCGAGGTCCAGCTCGGTGACGGGGGCGTGCACGCGGATGGCGGGGATCCGCAGCGAGACGGGATCGGCGGAGGGCAGCGGCTGTACGGCGGGGCGGTCCGCCGAGGAGGGGGCGCTGGGGGTGCCGCTGGAGGTGGGGCCGGCCGGGGTGAAGGACTGGCCGGTCGACGGCTGCGGTGGCTGCCCGTCGCGCACCGCTCCGAGGACCAGCAGGACACCGGTCACGAGTGCCACGCCCAGGCACTTGGCCGAAGGGGTGAACGGCGGTGCGGAGGCGCTCTTCTCGTGCCCGGGTTCCATCGCGGTTGAGCCTCTTGCTTGCAGCGGAAGTGAGCGGTCTCCCGCGCGGCCCCAGAGCGCATGCGCCGGTGCCGGGGGCCGGTGCGGCGGGAGGTCAGGTCCGGTTCGCGTGGGAAAGCCGGCGCATCCTCACCAGCCATCCGCCGGCGGCCGCCGCGATCAGCGCACTGCCCAGGACGAGCTGTGTGTCCGAGTCCCCGGCGTCTCCGAAGCCGGCTTCGACGGCGCCGTTGGGCCGGCGGCCGGTGATCTCGTACTCGTCCGTGACCTTGGTCCGGGGCGGGCACTTGACGGTGACGGTGTCGGTGCCGGGTTTTTCCCCTTCCGGGACCGTGAACTGGCCGGTGAGCACCCCCTCGCCGTCGCCCTTGAAGAGGTGGAACTTACCTCCCGCCTCCGACTCGCCCTTGCCGTAGGTCACGTCCGAGCCGCAGGCCGTGGTGCTGACGGTGACCGTGGTGCCGGGGGGTGCCGACCACGGGTGGATGTCGATACCCGAGTCGTCGGCGGCAGCGGGCGGAGACTGCAGTGCCAGGACACCGAGGACCAGGCCCATGCCGACTCCGATGTGTGTGTTACGCAAGACAATCCTCCAATGAAGCGGTGTCCGGCCTGTCTGCGCGGGGCCTTTTGTCGTGCTCCATTGACGAGGCAACCGACCTGCCGTCACCTCCGCAACACGACGCCTCGCCCCGCGCTTCACCCGGGCAGGTGCAACCACTGCTCCCCCCTGAAGATCCACGCAGGTCGCGGGAGCGGGGACCGGCACGGCGGGGGAATTCCCGGAAGGCGGCGAATGGGCTAACCGGCCTGTCCGGGTGCCCTGGCAGGAGAACTCCTGACGGCTCGTCGGGCACGTGTGGCCAGCCCTGTCCGCGTCCGGTGCCGGCAGCCGGTCCCACTCCCCGTCCCGGCGCAGCTCGTGCACCAGGTCGCCGGCGTCCTCCGTGCGGCGGTCGGCCTCCCGCGGCATCACCGGCACCCCGGCCGCCGGTGCCCGCACCACCAGGCCCGCCCGCCGGATGTATCCGCCTGCCAGCCGGTGCGGGGCCTCGGTGGCGAAGCCGAGCCGGTCCCGGGCCCCTGCCGGGAGGAGTCTGACGAGAATTCACTATGACAGGTCCATGACGGATACGGATGGAAGGGCATACCATCGCAACACCCCGGAGGGGCGGCCGGCGATGTCCGGCCCTCGCCGGACCACCCGTGCCACTCCTTCGCGCACTCCCCGGCCCCGCCGAGGCCGGCTCCCCCCACACACAGATGAAGGAGCAGCGAATGCCCCTCGGTATCTGGCTCAAGGCAGGCACTTCCGCCACAGCGCTCGTCCTCGCCATGGCGGGTGCCGCGACCGCCGCCACCGCTCCTGCGAGCGCACCGTCCACCGCGCAGGCGGCAGCGGTGACCCTTCGCTACGACGACAGCCGCGCCGCAGGCTGGGAGGCCGCGATCGCGGCCGGGGTCGCCTCATGGAACGCGAGCGTGAGCAACGTCCGTCTGGTGGAAGCAGCGCCCGGCACCGCGGCCGAGATCGTGATCGTCGCCACCACGGGCTGGCCGCAGGCCACGCTCGGCCCGGTCCGCCCGGGCCGTCAGGTCCGCGTCGAGCTCGGCAGCCAGGCCGTGAGCCAGGGCTACAACAAGACCCGGATCGCCGCTCACGAGCTGGGGCACAGCCTCGGCCTGCCGGACACCAAGCCCGGCCCCTGCTCACAGCTGATGTCGGGGTCGAGCGCCGGCACGGCCTGCACCAACGCCACGCCGAACAGCACGGAGCGCTCCCGCGTGCAGTCCGCCTACGCGAGCGGAGCCGCCGCGCTCGCGCCCGCCCACCGGACCCTCATCGACGCGCCCTGACCCCACGGCCGTCGAACGGACAAACGCCCCGGGGATCTCGGCGGTCTCGGCGAGCTCCCCGGGAAGCGGTGAGCAGCCCGTGGACGGCGCCGCCGGGAGAAAGGGCTCCCCGCTCCCCTCCGCGTCCACGTTCCCCGTTCCGCCCAGCCGGCGAGCGGTGGCTTCGTTCCCGCCGCTCCGTCCGCGCCCGTCGAACGCGATGCGCGTCCAGCCGGTGGACCTGGACCGCGACCCGGACCCGGCGGGCCCGGCGGGGCGGCCGGTGCGGCTGCTGGGGCGCATCTGGCCGTGAGGGCCGCCTCGTTCCCCTCCGAACAGGCCGCTCCACCGTGCGGAGCGCCGCGTGGCTGCGGGCCGGGCGACGGGCCGCGGCGCTCAGCCGAGGTCGAAGGTGTTGGGCAGGCCGAGGCCGTAGCGGACCTCGTCCAGCTCCTGCAGGAGCGCGAGCTCGGGGGCGCGGAAGACCGTCCACACCCGGCACCGGCCGGCGGCCGAGCCGTCCGCGTCGAGCAGGGCGTTGACCGCGCGCCGGGCCGACTCGTTGGCGCCCTCCATGGTGGCCAGGTCCACGTCGGTGCGCACGTAGTCGCCGGCCAGGAAGAAGTTGGGGACGCGGGTGGCCGCCGAGGGCCGGCGGTAGAGGGTGCCGACCGGGTGGATCATGAGCTGGTCGCGGTTGGCGGGCGCGGGACCGCCGATCCCGGTCACCGCCGGGTCGATGAACCAGCCGTGCAGGTCGGCGTCGGTCAGGACGGCCCGGCCGGTGTCGTTCAGCGCCGCCTTGAGCTGGGCCCAGGTCTCGGCGGCCACCTCCTCGCGGGTGCACTGCTTGGCCGTCTTCCCGTAGCGGATGCCGGGCACGTTCCACTCCGAGACGCACACCGACAGGCAGTCCACGGCCCGTCCGTCGCCGTAAGCGGCGGCGAAGTCGCGGTCGTCCCAGAACTGCGCCTGGGTGAGGCCGGTCAGCGACCACGGCGAGTCCGCGAAGATGGCGTGGCCGTGCCCGAGCCGCACCGGCCGGCGCAGGTAGAACTGCACACCGACCATCCAGTCCGTCTCGATGGCGTCGCAGCGCCCAAGCTGCGGGTCGGCGGCGCGCAGCCCCGGCCCCCAGGTGGCACGGGCGTGCTCGACCGGCAGCGCGGACAGGTAGTGGTCGGCGGTGACGGTACGGGCCGGGCCGCCGTCCGCGGGCGCGACCCGGACCCCGGTGACCCGCCCGTTCGCGTACAGCACCTCCTGGACGTCGGTGGCGAGTTCGAAGCGCACCCCGAGCGAGAGCAGGTGGCGCTCCCAGGGGTCGATCCACGCCTCGTTGGTCGGCGCGTTCAGCACCCGGTCGGGCTGGCCGTCCACCCCTCGGCCGAGGATGCCGTTGAGCAGCCAGGCCTCGATGATCGTACGGGCGACCGTGCGGGTGCTGGCCTGCTCGGCCTTGGTGGCGACCAGGTCGCGGGTCAGGCCGACGCCGAGCAGCCGCTGGTAGTCGTAGCTCATCTGGCCGGCCCGGATGAAGTCCCACCAGGGCACCTTCTCCCACTGCTCCTCACGGCGCCGGTCGCAGCTGGTGAGGTGGACCAGGACACGGTCCACGAAGTACGCCGTCTCGTGCGCGGGAAGGTGCAGGGCGGTGTCCAGGACTCCGGTCAGCAGCTTGCGCAGGGCGGCGGCGGTCAGCTCGTCACCTCCGGGCGGGGCGGTGAGGGTGCGCAGCGGAAGGGTGAGGTCGGGGCGGCCGCCGGACCGGGCGATCAGGGCCTCGGTGGCGTCGCGGAGGTTGCCGTGGACGCCGTCGGGATTGCCGGGGAACGGGATGCGGCGCAGGATGTCGGGGAGGTTGCGGTAGAAGCCGGGGAAGAAGCGGAAGCCGTGCTCGCCGGGCAGGGGGCGCCGGCCGCCGGCCGCGCTGCCGGGGACGTCCAGGCTGCGGGCCTTGCCGCCGAGGTGGGGGTAGTGCTCGTAGACGGTCACCCGGTAGCCGCGTTCGGCCAGTTCGTGGGCCGCGCTGAGCCCGGAGACCCCGCCGCCGAGGACGGCGACGGTCCGGCCGGTGGCGCCGCCCGCCGCCCGGGCGGGCCCGCCCAGCGCGAGGGCGGCGGCGGTACCGCCGGCCGCGGAGAGCACCTGACGTCGCGTCCGTTCCCGTTCCATCAGCCGCCTTCCGTGCCGTCCCTCGCCTGCGGAAGCGTCATGCTAGGTCGGCGCGGACCGGACCGGAGGCGGCGCACGGCACCCTCACACCGCGTTCGATCCCGATCGATCGATACGCGCCAGGGCGGGCGGCGCAGGGCCCGGGATGCCGGACGGCCGGGGGTCTCGCGGCCCGGCTTCCCGCGGAGTCATCGTCGGCGTATCTGTGGATCAGGTGTTCTATAGACTCCCCGGATGACCGGCGATCTGCTCCGCCTCACCGTTCTGGGGTCCGCGACGCCCTATGCGAGCATGGACAACCCGTGCTCCGGCTATCTGGTGTCCAGCGGCTCCACCCGGGTCTGGGTGGATGCGGGCAGCGGGACGCTGGCACAGTTGCAACGGCACGTCCGCCTGGACGAGGTGGACGCGATCTGGATCTCGCACCTGCACGCCGATCACAGCGCGGACCTGCTCACCGCCTATTACGCGGCGCTCTTCGCGGACATCCGGCTTACGGCGCCCATCCCCCTGTACGGGCCGCCGGGCATCGCCGACCGGCTGGCCCACTTCCTCACCAACACCTCGGCGCGCAGCCCGGTCGAGTCCGCCTTCGCCGTCCATGAGCTCCGGGACGGGCATCGGGCGCGCGTCGGCGGACTCACGGTGACCAGCCGGGCGGTGGCGCACGGCATCCCGGCCTTCGCCGTGCGGATCGAGGCCGAGGGCCGGTCGCTGGTCTACTCCGGGGACACGGCACCGTGCGCGAACCTCACGCGGCTGGCCAAGGGGTGCGATGCGCTGCTGTGCGAGGCCGAAAGCGCCCAGGCGCCGGCCCAGGGAGAGCAGGTGCACCATACGCCCGAAGACGCCGGTGACACGGCCGTCGCGGCCCGGGCGGGCCGGTTGATCGTCACCCACGTGGGCCGTTTCCTCACCCCGGAACAGGCGGTGGCACGCGCCTCGGCCCGGTTCGGCGGTCCCGTCGACCATGCCGCACCCGGTGCCACCTTCTCGATCGGCTAGTCACTCCCAGCGCGATCACCTGCCCCCCCTGCTGGTTCTCTTCCGGCAGGGGCGCCGTCGGGCGGTGCCTGGTGGTACCGGCGGCGCCGGGGCCGGCCCCAGGTGCTGTCACCGCCGGTGAGCCGCGGCCCGGCCGCGCCCGCCGCGTCGGTCCTGCTGCCTGCCCTCGAAGCAACCGTTCGGGTGACGCTTGCCCGCCGAAGGCCAGTGCCCTGTCCGCGATGTAGTAGCTTCCGCCGATGGCGGTGGTACGGCGGTTTCGACGGGAGCCGTCCGGCGTTCCCCATGGCCCGCCTCCCGGGCGGGCCGAGCCCGAACAATGATCTTGTGACCGCAGGGGCGCCGACGCACCGGTCGGGAAGCGCGCCTCAGGAAATGAGGTACGCGATCGTGTGGGACCTGATGCGCCCGCCGCGGGTTCGCGGCTCACGACGGGGGGCGCCGGGCTCCGCGGCGGCGGTCGCCCCCGGCGTGTGGCGGCCGGCGCCGGACATGCCGTACGCGGGGTTCTGGGCGCAGCCCGCCGACGCGGCGGCCGTGCTCGAGAACGGTGACGTGCTGATCGCCGGCGGCGAGGACGGACGGCGGCTGCCGACCGACCTCAGCGCGGTCCATACCCCGTCCACCGGAGTCTGGACGCCGACCCCGCCCCTCCGGCAGGCCCGGCGGCTGCACACCCTCACCCGCCTCGGCAACGGCCAGGTCCTGGTGGTCGGCGGCCTCGGCGCGGGCCCCGGAGTGCGGCCGGACGGGCTGGCGACGGCCGAGCTGTACGACCCCGCGAGCGGCGGCTGGGTACCGGTCGGCGGACTGGCCGAGGGCCGGTTCTCGCACTCGGCGACGGCGCTGGAGGACGGCCGCGTCCTGGTCGCCGGGGGCTGCACCGCGCGCGACGACCACACGCTGCGCACCCTGCGCTCCGCCGAGCTGTACGACCCCGACAGCAGGCGGTGGACGCCCGTGCGCGCGCCGATGACGGACGCCCGGTTCGGGCACCCGGCGGTACGCCTCGGGGACGGCCGGGTGCTCCTGGTCGGCGGGGCCCTCGCGGTGGGCCGGGCCGGCTATGCCGCGCTCGGCCACTGCGAGCTGTTCCGCCCCTCGGACGCGACCTGGACGCCCACCGGCACCCTCGCCACGGCCCGCAAGGGCCATCAGGCCACCCTGCTCCTCGACGGCGACGTGCTGGTCACCGGCGGGGACATGCGGGGTTTCCGGGACGACGACTGGGCCTACGACCCGTACAGCCAGTGGACCACCGAGCGCTACGACCCCGACGCGGGCACCTGGGGCCCGGACGCCGACCTGCCGTGGGGCCGCAGTCACCACCGGGCACTGCGGCTGAAGTCCGGTGCCGTGCTGGCGCTCGGCGGAACGGACGATTCCTCCCTCGCCATCGGCTACCAGAACGCCGTGCTGTACGACCCGGACGCCCGCGCCTGGTCGGCCGAGATCCCGATGGCCCAGGGCCGCTGGGCCCCGGCCGCGATCGCCCTGCCCGACGGCCCGGTCCTGGTCATGGGCGGTCTGCTGCTCTCCGGCCCGGCGGCCCCGGTGCCGGGCGAGGACGAGGTCACCGCCACCACCGAGACGTACACGCCGTGACCGGGCGTCAGGCCGGCGCGGGGTGCGAGAGGAGCGAAGGTGCGTGACCTGCTGGCCGGTGGAGCGGGCACGGAGGCGGACCCGGCCCGCCGCTCCGTGACCGGCAGGGCCGTCCCGGGCGGGTGGACGGCGGCCGGGGAGCCGCCGACGCCCCTGGTCTACCTGCACGTCCAGTACGAGGGCCCGGTCACGCTCACGGACGGCCGGGCCCTCCTCGCGGGCGGCGCGGGGCTCCTGCTGCGCTCGCTGGACGCCTGCGCCGTGTACGACCCCGGCCCCGGCGAGTGGACGGCGGCCGGCGCCCTGCGCCAGGACCGGCGCCTGCACTCCCTCACGGCCCTCCCCGACGGCCGCGCCCTGGCCGCCGGAGGCATCCCCGGCGGGCAGGCCTTCCCGCAGCCGACGCTCGGTCACGCCGAGCTCTTCGACCCCGGCAGCGGCACCTGGCGTGCCACGACGGAGATGACCGAGGCCCGCAACGGGCACTCGGCGACGGTGCTCGGCGACGGGCGGGTGCTGGTGGCGGGCGGCCAGCGGCCCCGTTCCCGCCACGACATGCTCACCCTCGCCACCGCCGAGATCTTCGACCCGGCCCGCGAGACCTGGACGGCGACGGGAGCCATGACCGTGGCCCGCTGGGACCATGTGGCGGTCCCGCTGCCCGGCGGCCGGGTCCTCGCCGTGGGCGGGCTGGTCAGCACCGGGCGGCACGGCGGCGCCAGGGCGGCACTCGGCCTGTGCGAGGTGTACGACCCGGCCGGCGGGACGTGGCAGCCGACCGGCTCACTGCGCGCGGCGCGCGCCGTGCACCAGGCCGTGCCCCTCCCCGACGGATCCGTGCTCGCGATCGGCGGCGACCCCAGCCCGACCCCGGACGACGCCCGCTTCCATCCGTACAGCCTGGCGAGCACGGAGATCTACGACGTCACCAGGGGCGTGTGGCGGCCGGGTCCGCCGCTGCCGTGGGGGCGCTCCTACCACCGCGCGGTGGCCACGGAGGACGGGGTGCTGGTCTTCGGCGGAACCGAGTGCGCCTGTCTGGACGGGGGGTTCGCGAGCACGCTGCGGTGGACGGACGGCGCCCGGTCCTGGTCGCCCGCGGCGCCCATGCGCACCGGCCGCTGGGCGTTCGGGGCGACCGTGCTGGGCGGCGGGCGGGTGCTCGCGGCGGGCGGCATCGCGCGCGGCGGTCCGGCCGCTCCCGTCTACGGGGACGTCCCGGTCGTCACGGCGGAGGTGTTCACGCCATGAGCCGTGGGCGGTGGGAGCCGGCGGGCGAGCTGCCGTGGGAGCGGAACCTGTTCGGGGCGGCGAGTGGCGCCGTACGGCTCCGGGACGGCCGCGTCCTGATCGCCGGCGGTGGGGACGACCGGCTCACCGCGCAGGACGGAGCCGCGCTGTTCGACCCCCGCTCCGGCCTGTGGAGCGGGGCGGCGCCGCTGCGGCAGGCCCGCCGGATGCACTCGACCACGCTGCTCGCCGACGGGCGGGTCCTGGTGGCCGGCGGCTACGGCGCGTCGGCGGGCTATCCCGTCCAGGCGCTGGACAGCGCCGAGGTGTACGACCCCGTGGAGCGGGTCTGGACGGAGGCGGGACGGATGACGCAGGGGCGGTGCGGGCACTCCGCGACCCTGCTGCCGGACGGCCGGGTGCTGGTGGCGGGCGGCGCCGCGGCCCGTTCCGCCGACAGCGAGCGCTCCCTCGCCTCGGCGGAGGTCTTCGAGCCCGGGGCGCGGCGCTGGGTGCCGACCGGTCCGATGCTCGACGCCCGTTCCCTCCATCCGGCCGTCGCGCTGCCCGACGGCACGGTGCTCGTCGCGGGCGGCTGGGCGGCGACCCGCCGCGACTGGCGGGGCGGCGCGGGGCTGGCGTACTGCGAGCGGTACGACCCCGCCACCGGGCGCTGGAGCGCCACGGGCGGCTTCGCCGCGGCCCGCACGGGACACCGGCTGACGGCCCTGGCCGACGGGTCGGTGCTGGCCACCGGCGGCGGTGACCCCGACTCCGGTACCCAGGGGCGTCCGGACCCGTACAGCCGGGCGACCGCCGAACGCTACGACCCCGCGAGCGGTGCCTGGAGCCGGGAGGCGGACATGCCCTGCGGCCGGGCGCTGCACCGGGCCGTGCCACTGCCCACCGGGGAGGTACTGGTCATCGGCGGCACCGGCGAGCCGCTGGGGGAGGCCGGTTACCGGGGCGTCGCCCGCTACGACCCGCGTTTCGGGACCTGGGCCGAGGGGCCGGGGATGGCGGTGGGGCGGGCCGACTTCGCCGCGGCCGTCCTCGCCGACGGCCGGGTCCTGGTCGCGGGCGGCACCGTCCGGACGGGACCCGCCACGCCCTCGGGCGCGTACCTCCGGCTCACCCGCGCCAGTGAGCTGTTCACCCCGTAGACACGTCACCGCCCCCACTCACGGAGGAGTTCGCCCATGACCGAAGCCACCGCCGGGCCGCCCGGCTCCGCCCCGCCCCCCGGGCCGTGCCTGGTCGCCGGCACGGTCACCGACCGCGGGCGGCCGTCCGCCGGAGCGCTGGTCGAGCTGGTCGCCCGGCGGCTGCGGTCCACGCACCGGCTCGGGGAGACCCGGACGGGGAGCGACGGCCGCTATCGGCTCCCCTACGAGCCCCCCGCCGAGCCCGCCGGTCTGCTGGTCCGGGTGGCGTCCTGCGACGGCAGGTCGGCGGAGGCCTCCTGCCCGGCGCCCCGCCCCAGGGAGATCCTGGACGTCAGTCTGCCCGACGACGAGCGCAGCGAGTACTCCCGGATCGTCGCGGCGCTGCCCCCGCTGCTCGACGGCGCCGATCCCGCCGGGCTCACCGCCGAGGAGGCCGGGTTCCTCGGCCAGGTCGCCGGCGAGGACCCGGAGCATGTCCGCCTCGTCACCCGGGCGGCCCGGCTCGCGGCCGCCACCGGGCAGTCGCCGGAGCTGTTCTACGGTCTGCTGCGCCGGGGCCTGCCGGACGATCCCGGCGCGCTCGCCCTGCTCCGTGCCGACATCGTGCGGGACGCGCTCGCCTCGGCCGCCGCGGCCCGCCTGATCGACTCGGCGCAGGGCGGTGAGGAGCTGCTCGCCGCCCTGCGCGCCCGTCAGCTCGGCGCCGACGGCTCCCGGCACGCCGACGGCTCCGGCGACGGGCCGCCGCCCACCGCACTGGCCCGCCTGTTCACCCTCGCGGTCGAGGACCCGGAGGTCCGGCGGCGGCTGTTCGCCGCCCACCTCGACCACGACGGCGCCGAGGACACCGCCCATGCGGCGCTCGGTGCCGTCGACGCGCCACCCGCCGTGATCGAACGCCTCTGTCTCGCCCTGGAGTTGAGCCGGGTGGCCGACGGGCACCCCGAGCTGGTGGGCGCGCTCCTCGCCCGCTTCGACAGCGGGGAGCTGACCCGGCCACGCGAGCTGGTCCGGCTCGACGCCCACTGGGAGGGGCTGGTGGCGGAGGCGGGCGGGGGCCCGCCGGACGCCGGTGCAGCGGCCCTCTCCCCCGCCGAGTACGCCGACGAGCTGCGGGCCCGGGTCGAACGGACGTACCCGACCGCGTACGTGGCCCACCGGCTCGCCACCGCCGCGGACCCGGACAGCGCGCCCGCCGCCCGCTTCCTGGCCGCCCACCCGGACTTCGACCTGGTGGGCACGCCGGTCGACGCGCGCAGCGTGCCCGACGAGGAGGCCCGGCCGGAGCTGGCCGCCCTCCAGCGGGTGTACCGGGTGGCCCCGCGCTTCGACGCGGTGCGGGCGCTGCGCGGCGAGGGGTTCTCCTCCGCCGCCGCCATCGCGGGGCTGTCCCGTGACACCTTCGCCGCGCGGATGGCGGAGCACCTCGGTCCGGCGGAGGCGCACGCGGTCCACGCGCGGGCGCTGCGGGTGCACGCCGCCGCCGTCAACCTGGTCGCGGACGTGCGGACCGCCGCGCAGTTCGAGGTGGCGTGGCTGCCCCGGGTGGAGGCGCAAACGGACCTCGTGCCGGACTGGGGCGAGCTGTTCGGCTCCGCCGACCAGTGCCTGTGCGAGGAGTGCCGCTCGCTCTACGGCCAGCCCGCCTACCTGGTGGACCTGCTGTACTTCCTCAAACGGGCCCCCAGCACCGGCCCGCTGGGCGAGCTGGGCGAGAGCCCGATGGCGGACAGGCTCCACTCCCGCAGGCCCGACCTGTGGCACCTCAAACTGAGCTGCGACAACACCAACCTCACGCTCCCCTACGTCGACCTCGTCAACGAGGTGCTGGAGCACGCGGTCCTCCCCGACCCCGCCACCGGGGACCGGGTGCGGCAGAGCAGCGGGGACTCCGCGCACCTGCGGGTCCAGCCGCAGTGGACCAACCACGGCGCCTACGACGTGCTGGCCGGCGCCTGGTACCCGTGGACGCTGCCGTACGACCTGTGGAACGACCGGGCCCGCAGCTGGCTCGGACTGCTCGGGGTGCGGCGCGAGGAGCTCATGGCGACGCTCCACCCGGCCGCCGCGGACTCGGTCGAGGTGGTGGCGGAGAGCCTCGGCATCACCCTGACCGGGCTGCGGATGATCACCGGTGAGGCGGCCGATCCGCTGGCCGTCTTCTACGGCAGGCCCTCCGACCTGCCGCCGGAGCGGCTGCTGGAGGAGGTGTCCACGGTGCGGACCATGCTCGACACGGCCCACCTGGACTACCCGGACCTCGCCTCGGTGCTCGACACGCGCTTCGTGGACCCGGGCGGCACCCTGGCGATCGTGCCGGTCGACCAGGACCACCCGTGCGACACCCGGTACCTGCGGATCAACGGCATGACCACGGACACCCTCGACCGGCTGCACCGTTTCGAGCGGCTGCGCCGGGTGCTCGACTGGCCCGCGCACCGCCTCGACCGGGTGATCGCCGTCTGCACCCCCGGGGAGCTGACCGCCACGACCCTGTCCTGTCTGGTCTCCGTAATGCGCCTGGCCGAGCGGTTCGCCCTGCCCGTGGAGCGGCTGCTGTGCCTGTACGGGCCGCTCGACACCCACCTGTACCGCACGGGCGACGACCCGCCGCTGTACGACCGGCTGTTCCTCGACGAGGCGGTGACGGCCACCCTGCCGGGAGCGCGCAGCCCGTTCGCCCTGAACGCCTCCCGCACCGAGGTCGAGGGCGAGGCCGATCTGCGGTCCTATCCGGTGTCGGCCGCCGTGCTGGGCAGCCTGGAGATCACGGACGGCGAGCTGACCGCGCTCGTCACCGGGGAGCGGGCCGTGGTCGCGGACACCCGGGTGACGCTCGCCAACCTCTCCGCCCTGGTGCGGACGGTGACGCTGGCTCGCGCCGTCCGCCTGCCGGTCGCCGATCTGCTGCGCCTGTTCGAGCTGCGCGGCGGCGGTCCGCTGCGCCCCGACGGGCGGGCGGGGGCGGCCGGGCCGGGGCCGGACGGCGAGACGGAGCTGCCCGCGGGCCGGCCCGTGCGGCTGCGTCCCACGCCGGTCGAGGACCCGGGTCGCAGGGGGTCGTCGGTGGGCGCCGGGGGCGCGGTGGGCGAACCGCCGCGGGCCGGGGACCCGGCCGCCTCGGTGCGCGCCTCGCTGCTGGAGACGGGCCGGTTCGCCGACGAGGTGGAGTCGATCCTGGCGGGCGGGCTGACCGTGCCCGAGGCCGACGCGGTGCTGACCGCGACGACCGGCCCCGAGGGTTCGGCCGTGCCGTCCGAGGCGGCCCTCGGCTCGGTCCTCGCCTCGCTGCGCTCCGCCCTGCGGGCCGTGCACGAGCAGACCGAGCAGACCAGCGACGACAAGGGGGTCCTGACGGGACACCAGCTCTCCCTGCTCGGCTGGGAGGCGACGCGGGTGGAGCAGGCGGTCACCACCCTCCTCGGCGCCGGCGTGTACGAGGTGCCGGTCGCCAACGACATCGGCGCACGCCCGTACCCCGCCGATCTCCCGGTCCGCTTCGAGCCCGGTCCCGGCGGACAGGGCGTGCTCCGCTTCACCGGCCCGATGACGCTCGCCCAGCGGGAGCGGATGTACGCCCTCGGCTCGGGCGAACTGTGGGGGATCTGCGTACGGAAGCTGTTCTCGGCGCCCCGCGACTTCGTGACGCACCAGATGAACGCCTGCCAGATCCCGGTGTACCGCACTCCGCTGGAGGCCATGCCCGCCGATCTGGCGCTGCCGCCCGAGCTGGCCGGCAAGGTGTTCCACGACCCGTCGGCCCGGACCCTGTGCTCCCGCGGCCACCGCAGCTCCGAGGAGATCGACGCGCTGGCCGCCGCCTCCCGCGACCCCGTCTTCCAGCAGGCGGCGCACCTGCTCCAGGGCGCGCAGGAGGAGCCGGTGGAACCGGAGAACCGGTTCCTGGACGAGTCGTACGCGAACGCGCTGTTCGACGAGCCGATCACGCCGGCGGAGCGGTTCCGCATCGTCCTGTCGGTCCTCCAGCCGAAGCTGCGGCAGCGGCTCAGTGAGACGACCGTGAAACTGCACCTGGGGCAGGCGACCGGTCTGGACGCGGCGTCGGCGGACGCCCTGCTCGCCACCTGGCTGCGGGCCCTGTCCGAGCCCGGCCCGCTGGTCCTGGACTTCCTCGCGCCCGCCTTCGTCGGCAGCGACCCGGCGGTGGCCGTCACCCGCACCGGCTTCCCCGTGCAGTTCACCGCCCTGACGCTGCTGCACCGGGTCGCGCTGGTGCTGACGCGGCTGCGGGTCACCGGCGCGGAGCTGCCGTGGGTGGCGGGGTACGCGGCGGGCGCCGGCTGGCTCGATCCCGCGTCGCTGCCGCCGGCCCGGGTCGAGGGCGCCTCGCCGCTGTACCGGCCTTTCGTGCGGCTGCTGGACCTGCTCGCCCTGCGGAGCACGCTGCCGGGCGGCCCGGAGACCCTGGGTGCCGTCCTCGCGGCGGGCCACGGCCCGGGAGGGTCGGGGCAGCGGATCTTCGACACCCTCAGCGAGCGGACCGGGTGGGACCGCACCGATGTGGAGCTCCTGTGCGCCGCCGGCCTGCTGGAGATCGCCCTGCCCGGTGAGCTGGGGGACGAGCGGGGCCTGACCAAACTGCGGGCCGCCTTCTCGTTGCTGCGCCGGCTCGGGGTGTCGGCGGCGCGTGCCGCCGCCTGGATTCCCTCCCGGCTCGCCCCGGAGATCGTGCAGTCGGCGATGATGGCGGCGAAGGCGCGGTACTCGCCGGAGGACTGGCTGACCGCCGCCGTCCCGGTGGCGGACGCCCTGCGCGAGCGGCAGCGGGCCGCGCTGGTGTCCTACCTCGTCGCGCACCCGCCGACCACCGGCGGCGGACACCCGTACTGGACCGACGTCAACGGCCTGTACGGCCACTACCTCCTCGACGTCGAGATGAGCAGCTGCCGGCTCACCACCCGGACGGCGCACGCGATCAACACGGTCCAGCTCTTCGTCCAGCGGGTGCTGCTCGGCGTGGAGGGCACTGTGCGGCCCGGCGACGACGACACCTGGAAACAGTGGGAGTGGATGAAGCGCTACCGGCTGTGGGAGGCGAACCAGAAGGTCTTCCTGTACCCGGAGAACTACTTCCAGCCCGATCTGCGGGCGGGCGCGTCGCCCTTCTTCCGCGCTCTGCGCGACGAGCTGATGCAGAAGGAGGTGGTCGCCGGGAACATGGAGGAGGTCTACCGCAACTACCTCGACCGGCTCGACTCGGTGGCCCGGCTCCACCCGTGCGGGATCCACCACGAGTTCTCGACGGGGACGGAGGTCGCGCATCTGTTCGCGTGCACCGACTCCGCTCCGCGGATCTTCTACCACCGCCGCTGGATCAAGAACCGGACGACGTGGACGCCCTGGGAGAAGATCGACCTCGACATCGACACACCGGCCCTGGTACCGGTCGTGTGGAACGGACGCCTGCACCTGTTCTGGCCGACGTTCGTCAAGGTGGGGGACGCCAAGGCGATCACGGCGCTGCCCGACGAGAACAGGGCGGAGACGGCGATCGACACGCCCACCCCCTACTGGAAGATCCAGCTCAACTGGACCCAGTACGCCGACGGCGTGTGGCAGCCGAAGCGGATCACCCAGGACTCGATCACAACGATCAAGTGGCCGCTGAGGATCGACGAGGACGAGAGCGACCCCTTCCAGACCACGGGCCCCTACCGCTTCTACCCGCAGCTCGACCCCGCCGGCGGGGAGCTGACGGTGTGGGCCGTCCACAACTTCGCCAGTTACATCAACCCCGACCCCGCCCGGGGAACCTTCTCCGGGGCGTTCCGCTTCGGCCTGCGGACCGGCACGGTGCACACCGTCCCCTCGCTGTTCGTCCACGAGACCGACCCGCAGCACGGCGGCAGAGGACAGAAGTTCTACCCGCCGACGGACACCCTGAACGTCAACAACGAGTTCGTCCAGTACCACCCCCCGAACCTGCCGCCCGAGTACCGCGACCGGGTCCACCTCCCCGAGCTGACCGAGTTCCGGGGCAGCTATCCGGTGCTCGCCAGTCCGCAGGGCGGCCACCTCTACCGGATCCAGCTGCCGGTCGCCTTCGGCTCGCCGACAGGGTGGTACCTGGACTCCGCCACCTTCACCGACGGCGCGCGCACCTACCACGTCACGGCCGACCTGCGCGTCAACCCGCTCCGGTACCGGTTCACACCGATGTACCACCCGCAGGTCGACCTGTTCCGCAGCCTCTTCCACCGAGGCGGCACCGAGGCCCTGTTCGACCGGTCGGTCCAGCTCGACCCCGCGGGGAAATGGCCGATGTTCGACTTCGCCCAGTACGCGCCGCAGGAGAACGTGTCGCCCGAACGGCCCTCGGAGAACGAGGTGGACTTCACCCCGGAGGGCACATACGCGGACTACAACTGGGAGCTGTTCTTCCACATCCCGCTGCTCATGGCGCAGCGGCTGAGCGAGAACCAGCGCTTCGCCGAGGCGCAGCAGTGGTTCCACAAGATCTTCGATCCGACCGCGCGGGACGGCGGCGAGTCGCCCGCCCGCTACTGGATCACCAAGCCGTTCCGTCTCCAGCAGGACTACCAGCGGCAGCGGATCGAGGAGATCCTCCGGCGTCTCGCGGAGGGCGACCCGGGCGAGCGGCGCCGGGTGGAGGAGTGGCTGGCCAACCCGTTCCAGCCCGACGTGATCGCCCGGTACCGCACGACCGCCTACCAGAAGGCCGTCGTCATGCGGTACCTGGACAACCTGATCTCCTGGGGCGACCAGCTCTTCCGCGAGGGCACCCTGGAGTCCGTCAACCTGGCCACCCAGATGTACCTGCTCGCCACCGGGCTCCTCGGCCCCCGCCCCGCCGCCGTACCGCCGGCGAACGAGCCGGCGCCGCTGAGCTACGCCGAGCTGCGCGAGCGCGGCTCGGCGGGGCCCGACCCGGTGACGGCGGCCGAGCACCTGATCCCGGCGGGCGGCACGCAGCCGCCGCCGGCGACGATCTCGCCCGGCCTCGGCCTGGGCTGGCTGACGTACTTCCGCATCCCGCCCAACGACAGGCTGCTCGGCTACTGGGACACGGTCGAGGACCGGCTGTACAAGATCCGGCACTGCCTGGACATCGAGGGCGTCCAGCGTGCGTTCGACCTGTTCGGCGCCCCCGTCGAACCCGGGCTGCTGGTCGGCGCGGTGGCGGCCGGGGCCGGTCTGCCGTCCGTACCGGAGGACCTGGGCGGGCCACTGCCCCACTACCGCTTCACCACCATGGTCGCCAAGGCCAGGGAGTACACCGCCGCGGTCCAGTCCTTCGGGGCGCTGCTGCTGGCGGCGCTGGAGAAACGGGACGCGGAGGCCCTCTCCCGGCTGCGCTCCACCCATGAGACCGCCCTGCTGGACGCGGTGCGGGAGGTGCGCGACGCCCAGGTCACGGAGGCGGCCCACACGGTCGCCGGGCTGCGGCAGGCGCGGGCGGCGGCGCGCAAGCGGCGGGACTACTACGCGACGCGCGAGAAGATGAACGCCGGGGAGAAGACGCACGAGGTCCTGAGCTGGTCGGGCATCGGCACCCAGGCCGTCGCGGCGATGGTCGACGTGACGGCCAGCGTCCTGCGGCTGCTGCCGGAGCTGAAGCTCGGCTCGCCGACCACCATCGGCGCCACCTGGGGCGGCACCAACCTCGGCGAGTCGCTCAAGAGCGTGTCGGGCTCGCTGTCGCAGATCGCCCAGACGCTGCACTCCGGGGCCTCGCTGGCAGCGACGCTCGCCGGGTACGAGCGGCGCGCGGAGGACTGGGAGTTCCAGCGGGACCAGGCCGACTCGGACATCGCCGGCTACGACGCCCAGATCGAGGCGGCGCTGGTGCGTCACGAGAACGCCCGGCGGGAGCTGGCCAACCACGACCTCCAGGCCGCCCACACCCGGGAGGCGGACCGCTTCCTGTACGACAAGTACACCGGCCAGGAGCTGTACGACTGGATGGCGGGCCAGCTCTCCACCTCGTACTTCCAGGCGTACCAACTGGCCTACGAGACGGCCAGGCGGGCCGAGCAGGCGATGCGGTACGAGCTGGGCGTCGACGGCCCGCCCCTGGTGCGCTTCGGCCACTGGGACACGCTCCGCAAGGGCCTCCTCGCGGGTGAGCGGCTGGCGAGCGACCTGAACCGGCTGGACGCCGCGTACCTCGCGGCGAACGAGCGGGAGTTCGAGCTCTCGAAGGCCGTCTCCCTGGCGCAGCTCGACCCGGGCGCGCTGCTGGCGCTGAAGGAGACCGGTACCTGTTACGTGTCACTGCCGGAGGCCCTGTTCGACCTGGACACGCCCGGCCACTATCTGCGCCGGATCAAGACGGTGAGCTTCACCGTGCCCTGCGTCGCGGGCCCGTACACCGGTGTGAACCTGACGGCCACGCTGCTGCGGAGCAGTGTGCGGACCGATCCCCGCCTGCCGGGCAACCGCTATGCGCGGCAGACGCCGGACGCCCGGTTCCGGGACTACGCGGGGCCGGTCCGGTCGGTGGTGACCAGCACCGGGCAGGACGACAGCGGGCTGTTCGAGACCAATCTGCGCGACGAGCGGTTCCTGCCCTTCGAGGGGGCGGGCGTCATCGGCGAGTGGCGGCTGAGCCTGCCGCGGGAGTTCCGGCAGTTCGACCACGAGTCGATCGCGGATGTCGTCATGCACCTGCGGTACACGGCGCGGGACGGCGGAACGGAGTTCGCCGGCCGGGCCGTCGCCGAGCTGCGGGACGGTCTCAACGGCTGGCTCCACGCGCACGGCGGCAAGGGCCTGCTGCGCGCGTTCAGCGCCCGGCGGGAGCTGGGCGACCAGTGGTACCGGTTCGTCAGCGGGACCGGCCCGACGCTGCGGTTCCCCGTGTCCAGGCGCTGGTTCCCGCACCTGTTCGGTGGCGACGCCATCGCGCTGGCCGATCCGCAGGTGGTCCTCGTGCTCTCCACGGACCTCGTCCCGGACGGGTCCCGGCGGTACGTGGACTGCTATGGCGACGGCACCGCGGATCTCACGGTGACGCTGACGTCCCCCGAGGGCACGGCCACCCCGGCCCCGCTCACCGCCGACCCGGACCTGAACGGCCAGCCGCGCGCGGTCTTCGACGTGGAGGGGCGGGTCGCGGAGCAGGACCGGGACTGGCTGCTGGCCATGCCGTTCGAGGGCCTGGACCCGTTGCTGCGCAAGGACGGGGGGCTGAACCCGGACGCGGTGGTGGACCTGCTGCTGGTGTGGCGGTACGAGGTGACGCGGGTGGCGTGACGGGCGGCGGGGGCGGGCGGTGCGGCACCGCCCCCGCCCGCTCACCGTCTGCGCTTGGTGACCATGTCGTTGAGGTCCGAGCCTTTCTTGGCCAGTTCCCTCCTCAGGGCGTTGAGTTCTCCGATCAGGGCGTCGCGGTACTCCTGCGTGTAGGGCTGCTTTCCCTCGACGGCCGCCTCCAGCCTGCGCAGCACGAGACTGTTGTAGGCCTTGCCGTGCGGCCCCTCGTGGTCCTCGATCGAGACGAGGTTCTCCTCGGAGTACCTGACCGACAGGGCGGGCTGGCCGGGGACGCCGGCCCGCTCGAAGATGGTCTCGAACTTGGGCGTGAACTCGTTGCTCTTGTCCGTGGCGATGTGGTGGCCCTCGGGCTTCTCCACGATCTTCTCCGGCCGGCGGCCCGACTGGAAGAACTGCTGCCGGGCGGCCTCGTCCGCCTGCTTGCGCCGCGCCGCTTCCTGACCGCGTCGCTCGAGCCAGTCGTCCGACGGGCGCGGCGGAACCCTGCGCGGGGCCGCGGGCTGCCGCGTGGTCGTCGTAGCGCCCTTGTCCGGTGGCTCGCCGGATCCTCCCGCCGCGGTCCGGGGCGTCGGCGCCGGGTCGGGGGTCTTCGGGACGCCCGGGACGAACGTGCCGTCCACCCAGTTGCCGTGGATCTTCTCCGTGCCGGGGTCGGGGGCGGTGGGCGGCGGCGGGACCACCTTGGGCTGGGGCTTGTTCGGGTCGAGCATCAGATCGCGGGACTTGCCCGCCTCGTAGGTGAAGTAGACGTAGCCGGCGATCACGGCGGCGACGAACAGGGGGAGGACCACACCGATCTTGGCCTGCGCCGGAGCGACCCGCAGATAGATCCCGGAGGCGCGCAGCGCGGGTGCGGCGGCCGCCGCCGCGGCGGCGATCTTCTCCGCCTCCTCGGCCGACTGCCGGCCGTCCGGGTCGTGGTACCGCACCGGTGCGCACCGCGCGTACGCGTAGGGGCACGGCCCGTCCACCAGCCCCGCCGGGTCGCAGCTCGTCCAACGGCCCAGCCAGGGCGCGTAGTGGCGGGCGCCGTGGTAGGCGAGGCCGGTCTCGTCGTCGCGTTCCTTGCCGGTGTGGCGGTAGCGCTTGAGGCCGGTCTCGGCGGCGCTGCGTCCGGTCTGGAAGGCGGTGGTGCCATAGGGGTGGTACTCCTCGTAGCTCACCAGGGCGCCGTGCTCGTCGAGTTCGACGCAGGCGGACTCTTGGTGGTCGGTGACCTGGTAGCGGATCGCGGGCCGGCCGGCGGGGAGGGTGGCCGTCTCGACGAGGGCGACGCGCTGGCCGTCGTCGCCGAGGTGCAGGGTCTCGCGGACCAGGACCGTGCCGCCCGCGCCGTACTCGCGGTACACCTCGAAACCGCCCAGGTAGCGGCGCTCGCTCTTGAGTGCGCCGGTCGCGGTGACGGTGACCTTGCGGGCCCGTTCGCCGGCGGCGTCGTAGACGTGGTACGTCGTCTCGGGCGTGCCGTCGTTCACCACCTGCCGCGCGGTGGCGGCCAGTCGGTCGCCGTGGTCCCAGCGCATCAGCGGCAGGTGCGGCATCCGGGTGGTGTTGCCGTGGGCGTCGTGGCCGTACCGGGCGCCGTAGCCGCCTTCCGTCGTGTAGTCGGGCAGGCCGCCGCTCTCGCCCGGGAGGCTGGTGGCGAGGAGCCGGTTGCCGTCGAGGGCGTACTGGTGGTGGCGCCGCCACAGGACGGGGCCCGGGGCGTCGGCGTCGGTGCCCTCGTGGTGGGCGAGGTGCATGAGGTTGCCGACGGAGTCGTAGCGGTAGCGCTCGACGTAGCCGCGCAGGCCCTGGAGGTCGTGCGGGTGGATCCGGGCACCGGTGAAGGGGTAGTCCCGGTGGCGGGAGTCGGCCGGGGTGAGCAGGAAGGCGGTCTGGCCGGAGTGTTCGCGGCCACTGGCGGCGACCAGCCGGTAGAGCGCGTCGTAGGTGTAGTCGCGAGCGGTGCCGACGCCCGCGACCGGCGCGAGCGAGGCGTCCTCGACTCGGGTGACGTTGCCGACCGGGTCGTGGGTGCAGCGCAGGTCCTGCACCACGGACGGGTGCGCGAACAGCAGCGAGGCGGTGGTGTCGGGGTCGGCCGGCCGGGTCGTGCGCGTTCCGGTGAGGCGGAACGTGAACGGGTCGTAGGTGTAGGTGGTGCGGGCCCCGTTGCCGTAGGTGACGAGGGTGCGGCGGCCTTGGGCGTCGTAGGTGACACCGGTGACGAAGGCGGTGGCCGTGGCGGCGCCCCGCAGCCGTGACTGGATCCCGTCGAGCAGGCCGGAGGCGTTGTACGAGCGGCGGGTGACGCTGCCGTCGGGGGCGGTGGTCTCGATCCGGCGTTCGAGGGCGTCGTAGGTGCTGCTCGTGGTCTGCGGCGGGTCCGGGTCGAGGAGCGGTTCGGCGGCCTCGGCGATCCGGTCGGGGTCGGTGAGCGGGGCCAGGGCCGACCAGTCCGGCGTGCCGGTGTGGTCGCGGGCGAAGCGGCGGGCGGTGGCGAGCGGGTTGCCCTTGAAGTCGTACCGCTCGGTGGTCGTCACGCCCGCGCCGTCGTAGACCTGGAAGGTCCGGCCGCGCAGGTTGCGGCCCGCCTCGGGGTGCGTCTCGCCGTAGACGCGGTACTCGACCAGCACCTCGGTGCCGAGTGGCTGAGCCGGGTCGCGCGGGGCGCCCGAGGGGGTGGTGTCGCCGGTCGCGGTGACGTAGGAGCCCACCGGGCGGCGCAGGGCGTCGTAGGTGGTGCGGGTGCGAAAGCCCCGGCCGTTCCAGCTGAACAGCGGGGCGTCCACCGCGTCGCGCAGCATCCAGCGGTCGCCGGAGTCCGGGCTGCGCTCGAACAGCGGGCCGCCGACGAGGTCGTAGCCGGGGCTGAAGCCGCTCGGGGACAGGTTCTGCGCGTCGTCGAGAGCGTGCGGGCCGGGCGGCAGGGGCGGGACGGTGTGCTGGACCACCCGGTTGCCGCGGGGGTCCTGGATCCACAGCGCGGTCCCCTCGATGTCGCGGCGGGTGAAGGTGACGTGTTTCTCGTCGACGCCGTCGACGCGGTTGTGGGCGATCGTCAGGAAGGTGTGACCCAGGCCGTCGAGCAGGACGCGTCCGGGGGTGGCGGCGTGGGCGGCGGCCAGCCGGGCCGCCCGGCGTTCGGCGGGCAGGGCGGAGGTGCTCATCCGCGCGTACCAGCCGTTCCCCGGCTCCAGGACGGTGTCGTTCTGGTCGTGGTCGGTGACGTGCCAGGGCGCGTACTCGACACGGTGGTGGCTGCCGTCGGGGAGCTCGGTGCGGACCAGCCGCCCCATCGCGTCGTAGAAGTACAGCGAGGTGACGCCGTGTTCGGCGGGCTCCTCGAAGCGGTGCCCGCTCTCGGGCGGGCTGAAGTACGGCTCGTACCGCTTGACCGGGTTGCCCTTGTTGTTGACGACGGTCTTGCCGTCGGCGATCCAGCGCAGCGGACCGCCCGGCTCCTCCGGTTCGGCCTGCACCTTTCTCACCAGGGTGTTGCCGAGGCCGTCCGTATGGAGGAAGGCCGCCCGCAGCGGGCCGTCCGGCTGCTCGTGGGCGTGGCTCTCCCGGGTGAGCGCGGCGGTGCAGGGCGGATGACGGGCCCACAGGACCTCGCCGTCGCGGAGTTCCTCGCCGAAGTGGAAGACCCACCGGTTGCTCGCTCCGAGGAGAAGACCGCGGGCGGCGGCGGGGTCGTAGTCGTCGGTGACGAAGAACCGGGTGAGGGCGGGGAGCTCGGGGTTGAGATGGGCGGGGTCGAATCCGTCGAGGTGGTCGCCGGAGCCGTCCGCGGCGCTGCGGGCGTCGGCGGCCGGGAGGCCCAGGGCGTCGAACCGGACCTCCACCCGGTGGCCGTTGGGGTCGCGCACCGCGGACGGCGCCATGACGCGGTAGTCGTGGACGAGCACGTCGGTGCGGTTGCCGAGCGGGTCGGTGGTCGCCGTCAGGGAGAGGCCGTACGGGTCGTACGCCAGGCGGGTGACGTTGCCGAACGGGTCGCTCCACCGGTCGGGCAGGAAGAACCGGCGCGCCGCGCCGGCGTCGTACCCGGTCCCTCCCGAGCAGCGCCAGTACCGGCCGGCGGCGTCCTGGCCGAGGAGCCGGACTGCGTCCGGGCCGCTGAGGTGGCCGCTGGTCGCACGGTCCGCCGCCGCGGCCAGGACGTCGGGGGTCGCCTTGTCGCCGAGGATCGCCGTCAGCAGCGTGTCGGTCCAGGCCAGGGTGTACGTCCCGTACGGCAGGGCCCGCGCGGTCAGACCGCCCAGGGGCAGGGGCGCGGTGAGCGTCTCGTCGTAGTACAGGGTCCGGACCAGTTCGAGCAGCCGCTTCTGCGGGGTCGTCCGGTCGGGCAGTCGGTGGTGGTCGATCTCGGGCACCGGGGTCCCGCCGGTCTGGTACCGCTCGCCGAGCCGGAACCGGCGCAGCCCTTCCAGGGTGAACCGGCGTCCGTCGCCCGCCTGCGCCGGGCCGACCCCGGTCAGCTCGTGGGTGCGCGTCTCGCAGGGCAGGGGGAGGCGGTACCGGTCGGGGTCGGGCGGGAGCGGGTCGGTGGTGCGGTGCTCGGTGTAGACGGCGTGCGGCTCGGCCTGCACGGCGGAGACCAGCGTCTCGGTGCCGGGGGGCAGCAGGGGATCGGCGAGGGGGGCCGGCCGGGCGCGGGGGTAGGCGACGGTGACGGACTGAAGGACGTTCCCGTGGGCGTCGACGGTGACGTTGAGGGTGTGGACGATCCTCGGGTCGGGGGGTTCGGGAGCGCGCAGGTGCAGTTCGTAGTGGTGGGTGACGGTCTCGGTCTCGAAGGGGTGGAGGACGGCGTGGCGGTGACCGGCCCGGGGCTGCACGACGCGGAGGTGGTGGGCGTGCGTCACGGCGGCCAGGAGGCGGACGGGGGCGGGG
>NZ_WYCT01000019.1 GCF_011008945.1 Streptomyces harenosi | reverse complement strand
CCCCCGGCTCCGCCTACCACCTCCCCGGCGCCCCGGCCCCGCGGGCCGGCCTCACCGCCACGACGGCCGTCTCCCACCCGTACGTCCACGGCAACCGGATCCGGGACGACCGGCACCCCCGCACCCAGATCCACGCCCTGTGGCTCACCGGCGACTCCTCCTGGACCGCCGGCCGGGTCTCCGGCAACGACTTCACCGGCAACGCCTCCGCCGCCACCCGCTTCGACTCGGCCCCCCACGGCGGACGCTGGCGCGACAACGACGGCTGACACGGCGACGACGGCCGGCGCGGTGACGACGGCCGGCGCGCGACGACGGCTGAGCGGTCCGGCCGGGCCACGCCCCGCCGCGCCGTCTCGCCGGAGTGTGACGCTTCTGCAACAGCCGTAAGGGGACCCGGCTTTCCCTGCGCGGACGTGACCTGCGTCCATATCGGAATCGCATCGAACCGAGACCGATAGTGAGCTTGGACAGGCGGCGGGCCGTCTTGCTGTCCTCACCCCATGCCCGAAACCTCTCGCGCCCTTCCCCGCCGCGCGCTCCGGTGGCGCGCCTGGCCGGCCGCCCTGGTGCTCGCCCTCGGCCTGACAGGCTGCGGCACCACGTCCGAACGGTCCGCACGGCCTCCCGCCACGACAGCGACCGCCACCACGGCGCCGGCCACCACGGCCCCGGCCACCGGGGGGCCGTCCGGCGGCGGCCCGGCGGCCCGGCCCGGGCTGACCCGGGAGCACCTGCGGGTGGACGGCCGGACCAGGCGGTACCTGCTCCACCGGCCCGCCACCGGCACCACGCCGCGCCCCCTGGTCATCGCCTTCCACGGCCGCGGCTCCGACCCCGGGGAACTGCGCGTGCAGTCCCGGCTGGCGGAGGACGCCCGGGCCCGCGGCATGCTGATCGCCTTCCCCGAGGGCCTGCACCAGGGGTGGGGGGCCGGCACCCGGCCCACCCGGCAGCGGCCCGACCCGGATCTCGACGTGCGGTTCGCCGAGGCGCTCGTCGACGAACTCATACGGACCGAGCGGGCCGACCCCGAGCGCGTCTACGCGGTCGGCTTCTCCAACGGCGGTTCCATGGCCCTGCGGATGGCGGCCCAGCGCCCGGACCTGCTCGCGGGCGCCGCGGCCGTGTCGGGCCAGCTGCCCTCCGGGCCCGCCGCCGTACGGCCGACCGGGCCGGTGCCCGTGATGATCGTGTACGGGGCCGACGACCCGGTACGGCCGCTCGGCGGCTGGCCGTCGCCGCCGCCCGACCCGGCGGAGCCGATCACCCCGACCCTGTCGGCCCGCGCCAGCGCCCAGGCGTTCGCCACCGCCGGCGGCGCGGGACGGCCGGTCACCACCGCGGGGAAGGGCTACGACCGCACGGTGTGGCGCCTGAAGGACTCCCCGGCCACCGTCCAGCTCCTCGTGGTCCACGGCGGCGGGCACACCTGGCCCGGCTCGGACATGACCCCGCCCGACGGCTTCGGCCCCACCAGCAGGGCCCTGGACGCCACCGGCACAATCCTCGCCTTCTTCGCGGACGCCCGGGGCGAGGGCCGGACCGGCGCCCCGTAGACCACCTGCCCGTAGACCGACCCGCCCCTGGACCGACCCGCCCGTAGACCACCCGGAACCGGGCCGGCGGAACCGGGCAGCGGTCCCGGTCCAGCGGTCCGGGTCCAGCGGTCCCGGTCCAGCAGTCCCGGTTCAGCAGTCCCAGTCCAGCAGACCCGAGTCACCGGACCCGCTTCCGCGGGGCCGGTACCCGGACATCCGAACAGGCAAGGAGCCGTCGATGCCAGAAACCCGATACGCGCCCGCCCGCGGCCGCCGCACGCCGCGCACCGCGGTGCGCGCCGCGACCGCGGTGGCGGTGGTCCTCGCGGTCGCCGCCGGCGGGTCGTACGCCGCCGGGATCGGCCCGTTCGACCGCGGTGCCGACGCCCCCGATCCCGCCGCCACGGCCCAGGCCCGCGCCTTCCTCGCCGACTGGGCCGCCGGCCGCCTGCCGAGCGCGGCGGGCCGCACCACCCGGCCCGAGCCGGCCGAACGGGTGCTGCGCAGCTTCACCGCCGGGCTCGACATCGGCAGACCCCGGCTCACGGCGGCGCGGACGGAGGGGGTGCGGGAGGCGGACGACGGCGCCGTGACCGTCCCCTTCACCGCCCGGATGCCGATCGAGGGCCTCGGCACCTGGACGTACACCTCCGCCGTCCCGGTGCGCGAGCAGCCCGACGGCACCTGGAAGGTGGACTGGAAGCTGTCCGTGGTCCACCCGAGGCTGAGCGGGACGGAGAAGTTCCGCCTGGACCGCGAGGAGGCCCCGGCCCGTGACGTCACCGACCGCGACGGCACCTCCCTGCCGGAGGGCGAGTACCCCTCCCTGACCCCGGTCCTGGCGCGGCTGCGCGGCGGCGCGGGAGCGGAGCCGCGCGGGGCCGTCCGCCTGGTCGACCGGGCCACCGGGCAGGTGGAGCGCACGGAGGTGACCTTCGGCGGCGAGGCGACGCCGACTCCCTCCGGCCCGGTCCGCACCACCCTCGACGCCCAGTGGCAGTCGGCCGCCGAGAAGGCCCTCGGCGAGGCCGGCGGCAAGAACGCCGCGCTCGTGGCCCTGCGGATCGACGACGGCGAGATCCTCGCCCTGGCCAACTCCCCGGCCACCGGATTCAACCGCGCCGCCTCCGGCACCTACGCGCCCGGCTCCACCTGGAAGATCGTCACCAGCGCCGCCCTGCTGCTCAAGGGCGCCGTCGCACCGGACGACACCGTGGACTGCCCGAAGTACCTGACCGTCGGCAAGGAGTTCCACAACGTGGAGACCTCCGAGCACCGGGGCGCCACGTTCCGCGAGGACTTCACCGAGTCCTGCAACACGGCCTTCATCAGCCTGCGGGACAAGCTGGGCGACAAGGAGCTCGGCGAGGTGGCGCGCACCTACTTCGGGGTCGGCCAGGAGTGGCACATCGGCATCCCCTCGTACGACGGTTCGGTGCCGGTCCCCGCCGACGAGACGGAGAAGGCCGCCTCGATGATCGGGCAGGGCCGTATCCAGGCCAATCCGCTGATCATGGCGTCGGTCACCGCCACCGCGGTCTCCGGCACCTTCCGCCAGCCCTCGCTCACCCCCGGCAACGAGGACACGACGACCACCACCCCGCTCCCCAGGGACGTGGTCGCGCACCTGCGGGACATGCTGCGCGCCACGGTCACCGACGGCACGGCGGACGTCCTGTCCGGCCTGCCCGGCGAGATCGGCGCCAAGACCGGCACCGCCGAGGTCTCCGAGGAGCAGGACAACAACGGCTGGCTGGTCGCCCATCGCGGCAACGTCGCCGTGGCCTGTGTGGTCGAGGGAGGCGTCACGGGCGGGGGGTCGGCCGGTCCGGTCCTGCGCAGCCTGCTGTCGGCCGTACCCACGGACCCGTCCTGACGGCCCCGTCCTGAGGGTGCCCGACCTGTCGGCGCCCGTTGCGCCGGGCCCGTTGTCGTGAGGCCCCGGGGGGTCGCGTGGTGGGGACGGTGCGGGGAGCATCACACCCGGGCGGCGTTTGCGGAGGGCGCCCGCCCGGGAACAACCGCCCCGATCCGGCCGTTTTCACAGACAGTGGCATCACTTTGCCCGTCCTTTACCATGGGTTGCGACCCATCGACCCCGCTAAGGAGTCCCGTTCCGCAATGGAGCCTCCCAGTACCAGCCGTGCCGACCGTGCTCCGTCCCGCACACGGCCCACGCCGCCCGCTCGTGAGGAAGCGGGGGTGGCACGGTGACCGAGGTCCTGCTGCTCGCGCTGGCCCTCCTGCTCACCCTGGCCTGTGCCGTCTTCGTCGCGGCCGAGTTCTCGCTCACCACCGTCGAGCGCGGCGACCTGGAGCGCGCCGCCGAGGCCGGTGAGCGCGGCGCCGAGAGCGCGTGGAAGGCGGTACGCCGCCTGACCCTCCAGCTCTCCGGCGCCCAGCTCGGCATCACCGTCACCTCCCTGGTCATCGGCATGCTCGCCGAGCCTTCCCTCGCCGTGCTGCTGCGCGGCCCGCTCACGGCGCTCGGCCTGGGCGGCGCCGCCTCCTCGGTGGCGACCGTGCTGGGCGTGGCCCTGTCCACGGTCGTCCTGATGGTCGTCGGCGAGCTGGTGCCCAAGAACTGGGCGATCTCCCGGCCGCTGGCGGTCGCCAAGGTGGTGGCCGGCCCGCAGCGCGGCTTCACGGCCGCCTTCGGCCCGTTCATCACCCATCTGAACAACACCGCGAACCGCTTCGTGCGCCGCTTCGGCCTGGAGCCCGCCGAGGAACTGGCCTCGGCCCGCACCCCCGAGGAACTGGTCGCCCTCGCCCGGCACTCGGCCGCCGAGGGCGCCCTGGAGGCCGACAGCGCCGAACTGTTCGTACGGACCCTCCACCTGGGCGAGCTGACCGCGGAGAACGTGATGACCCCGCGCGTGGACGTCAAGGCCCTGGAGGCGCACGCCACCGCCGCGGACGCGGCCAACCTCACGCACGCCACCGGCCTGTCCCGCTTCCCGGTCTACCGGGACAGCCTGGACGAGGTCATCGGCACCGTCCACATCCGCGACGTCCTCGCGCTGCCCCCGCACCGCAGGGCGGACACCCCCGTCACCGAGCTGGCCACCCCGCCGCTGCTGGTGCCCGACAGCCTGCCCGCCGACCGGCTCCTGGAGCGCATGCGCGCGAGCCGCACCATGGCCGTCGTCATCGACGAGTACGGCGGTACGGCCGGTGTGGCCACGGTGGAGGACATCGTCGAGGAGGTCGTCGGCGAGGTGCGCGACGAGCACGACCCGGTCGAGGCCCCGGACCTGCTGCCCGCCCCGGCCGGGGCGGACGGCCGCGCGGCCTGGGAGGCGGACGGCTCGGTCCGCCTCGACCGCCTGGCCGACATCGGCCTGCGGGCGCCGGAGGGGCCCTACGAGACGGTGGCGGGGCTGATCGCCACCCGCCTGGCCCGTATCCCCGCCACGGGCGACATGATCGACCTGGACGGCTGGCGGCTGGACGTCCTCGACGTCGAGCACCACCGGGCCGACCGGGTCCGCATCACCGCGCCCGCGTCCGCGTCCGTCTCCATGTCCGTGTCCGTGTCCGTGCCGTCCGGCGGCGCCGGGAGCGGGCGGGTGGTCGGCCAGACGGCCGGACGGCCCGCCGCCGAGCGGGCGGAGGCGGCCCGATGACCGCGGTGCAGCTCCTCATCGGCGCCCTGACGCTGGTGACCAACGCGTTCTTCGTGGGCGGCGAGTTCGCCCTGATCTCCGTCCGCCGCAGCCAGATCGAGCCCCGCGCCAGGGAAGGCGACAAGCGGGCCCGGATGACCCTGTGGGGCCTGGAGCACCTCTCGGCGCTGATGGCCACCGCGCAGCTCGGCATCACCGTCTCCTCGCTGGTGCTCGGCGCGGTCGCCGAACCGGCCATCGCGCATCTGCTGGAGCCGGTCTTCGAGGCGGTGCACATGCCGCACGCCCTGGTCCACCCGATCGCGTTCGCGATCGCGCTGGCCCTGGCGACGTATCTGCACATGCTGATCGGCGAGATGATCCCGAAGAACATCGCGCTGGCCGCCCCGGCCGCCACCGCACTGCTGCTCGGCCCGCCGCTGGTCGCCCTGACCCGGGCGCTCAAGCCGGTCGTCTTCGGCATCAACGCCTTCGCCAACGCGCTGCTGCGACTGCTGCGCGTGGAGCCGAAGGACGAGGTGGAGGCCGTCTTCACCGACGACCAGCTCGCCCGTATGGTCGTCGACGCCAGCGAGGCCGGACTGCTGACGCCCGCCGACGGCGAGCGGCTGCGCGACGCGCTGGAGCTGGGCACCCGCCCGGTCGGCGAGATCCTGGTGCCGGTGCACCGGATGCACACCGTCGACCACACGGTCACCCCGGCCCGGCTGGAGCGTCTGGCCGCCGAGGCGGGCTACTCCCGCTTCCCGGTGACCGGCCCCGAGGGCACCCTGCTCGGCTACCTCCACATCAAGGACACCCTCGGCGCCACCGACCGGGAGCGCCCCTTCCCGCGCAGCGCCCTGCACCCGGTCACCCACGTCCGCATCGACACCCCGCTCGACGACACCCTCACCGCGCTGCGGAGCATGGACAGCCACCTGGCGGCGGTGACCGGCGAGACGGGCACGGTGCTCGGTTTCGTGACGATGGAGGACGTCCTGACGGAACTGGTGGGTCCCGCGCCGGTGGCGACCCAGAACTGACCAGGACCGACCAGGACTGACCGGGACCGACTAGCACCGACCAGAACTGACACGGGGCCGGGCCGCCGCCCGGCCCCGTGCCGTTCCTCCCCGTGCGCCCCTGCCCGGGGCCCCGGGTGCCGCTACAGCAGGTTGTAGATCTGGAAACCGTGGCCGATCTTGACCGGCTTCTCGTAGACGGCCTCGGCGTTGCCCGTGCCCGAGTACCGGTACAGGCCGCCGTCGGGCTGACGGGCGACCAGGTCCGCCCTGCCGTCGGCGTCGAGGTCGCCGACCGACAGCAGCCGGTCGTAGACGTTCCAGCCGCCGCCGATCCTGGTGCGGGTGGCGAAGGGGGCCCTGTAGTCGCCGGTGCCCCGGTAGAGCCACAGGACGCCGGAGGTGTCCCGGGCGACGATGTCGGACCTGCCGTCACCGGTCAGATCGCCCTGGCCGGCGAGCTGGGTGTACTGGCCCCAGCCCCCGCCGATCCGCATCCGCGTGGTGAGCGTGCCGTCGGGATAGGCGAGGTATCCCCACAGCACACCGTCCTTGTCGAGGCCGATGAGGTCGGCCTCGGGGGCTCCGCCGAGGTCACCGGGGGAGAGGATCGTGGAGTAGATGTTCCAGCCCTTGCCGACCTGGCTGCTGTGGTACCCGAGGTCGTCGTCGATGTAGCTGTAGTCCAGCCGGCCGTCCTTGTACGCGTACCAGGTGCCGTCGTCGTACCCGTCCTTGTCGTTGTCGACGTCGATCACGTCGGCGAAGGCGTCGAAGCTCACCTCGACGGGCTCCCGGGGCTCGAAGCCGCCCTGGCGGTCCGGGAAGTACAGGTAGAGGTAGGTGCTCTGCTTGTCCACCGCCCGCATGGAGAAGCTGGGCGTCTCCACCGTGCCGGCCGCGCGGGTGGTCACCCCCGCGGCCTGGGCGTCCCGGGCCCGCAGCTCGGCCCCGGCCGCGGCCCGCGGCCGGCCGGTCCCGGCGGGGTCGCCGGCGGCGAGGGCCGTGCCCGCCGTGGTGGCCAGCACGGCCGCGACGGCGGTGGCGGTGAGAGCGCCCCGGAGCGCACGCCGACGTCGGGTGTTGATCATGCAGTGTCCCCCTGGGATACGGATGCACTGAGCGGCACATGTCAAGGCCGCCGATGATGATCGAAAGCCTCTCACGAGACCTCGCGGGGCTCACCGGTATTTCCCGCCGCCCATCCTGGCCAGGCCCCATCCTCGTCAGGCCCGTCATGCCCGCCCGCTCCCCCGATGACCTCCCGTCGCGTCGCCGGCTCCGCCCGCGCCGGCGGCCCCGCCGGATGTCTTGTCGCGGGGGCCCGGCGTGGCCAGACTCGTCGCGAGGACTTCTTCCTGTGAGAGGACTCTTCCTGTGAGGGGGACCGGATGAAGCGCATGACGGGGGCCGGTACGGGAACGGCGCGGACGGCGCGCTTACGGACGACGCTCCGACGCGGTGGGGAGCACGACGCCAAGGACGCCGGCGCGTTCACGTGGACGCCCGCGCCCGCACTCAAGAACGCGCCCGTGTCCGAGGCCGCGCCCGCGCCCGAGCTGGCACCCGCGCCGGCGCCCGAGGCCGCGCCCGCGCCCGCACCCGAGGTTGCGCCCGCACCCGAGGTCGTATCCGTGCCCGAGCTGACACCCGAGGCCGCACCCGTGCCCGAGCTGGCACCCGAGCCCGGGCTGATCGCCCCCGGGCACCCCGGGGGCGACCTGCTCGGACCCCGTACCCAGGAACCGCCGGCCCCGCCCGCCGGGGAGCCGCGCGGCCCGGGGGAGACAGCCGGGCCCGCCGCGCCGCCGGTTCCCCCGGCCGGGCCGCCGGCCGCCCCCGGGCGGGCGTCCTCCTCGCCGGGAGCGGCACGGCTGCGGCTGGCCGCCCTCGCCGCCGCCGTGGCCCTGGCCAGCGCGATCGTCACGGCCCTCGTCGTCCTGGTGCCGGACCGGGACAGCGGCACCCGCACCATCGACGCGCCGCCGTCGCACCGGCCGACGGCGGTGGAGACGCCCCGGGACGTGCGCGGCGCGACGCCCCGGCAGCCGGTGCCGGACCCGCCGCAGGGCCGGGGCCGGGGCGAGGACCGGGACCAGGAGCGGGACCGGGGCCGGGTCACGGAGCCGTCGGGGTCCGCCGGCCGCGTCCCGTCCTCGCCCGTCACGCAGCGGACCAGGCAGCCCGGAGTGATCGCCGACTGCGGGGGCAAGCCCCTGAGTGAACCCGCCAGGCTCCTGCTGGCCTGCGGTGACGGCGGCGCCCTGCTGTACGGCCTCACCTGGACCGGCTGGGGAGAGCCCACGGCCACCGCCCGGGGGACGGTGGCGCAGCGGGTCTGCGAGCCGAACTGCGTCAACGGGCGCGAGGTGCACTCGCCGGCCACGGTGACCGTCTCCGGGCTGGCCGGGGGACGCTACACGCTCCTGCAGCTGAGGGCGCCGCGCTCGCCGCACGCCGCGCTCGCCCACTACACGCTCGACGCGATGGGGCCGACGCTCCGGGGCTGACCGGGGGCCGTTCGGGCGGGACCGACCCGACGGCCTGCCGCCTCACACCCCCCACGCGGTGAACGAGGCCCAGTGGACGGGCGAGGCGAAGGGACGCTCGTCCCGGCCGCGCTCCGGCCGGCCGTACCGCCGGAGCAGGGGCGCGAGATGGGGATGGGCCGCGGCGTACTTCGCCAGGCCGTACCAGGTCAGACCGCGCAGCCAGGTCCGGGCCCGGCGCAGCGCGAGAGCGGGGGGCGGGCCCGCGGTGGCACCGGCCGGGGCGAGCAGTTCGTACAGGCGGGTCATCAGCAGGGCGGTCACCACGTCGTTCACCTGCCACAGGCTGGTGACCGCGCAGGCCGCTCCCGCCTGGAGGAAGCCGGCCGGGAGCCCGGTGAACTCGTCGGGTGCCTCGACGATCTCGTAGTGGCCGGACTGGCAGGCGCTCGCCACCGCGAGACGGCAGTGGGGGAGCCGCCGCCGCACCAGCGTCTCCATGTCCAAGGGCCCGTCGGCCAGGGCCAGTGAGCCGCCCCGGCCGGTGATGCGCGCGCTGCCGTGACAGCTCAGGTGCAGGTGCGTCGCCTCGGCGAGGCGGTCCAGCAGCCACCCGGCGGTGGCGCGGGACCCCGCCGCGCCGACGGCCTCTCCTCCCGGCTCGAACACCCTGCGGATCTCGGCGAACTCGCTCCGGGCGCCCGGCAGCGAACCGTCGGGGTCGGTGACGGCCACCAGCCTCGGCACCGGTCTCGGCGGCCGCGCGGCGGCCGCGCGGGAGGCGGCGTACACGCCCGCCGACGGGGCGAGCATCAGCGTCCCGAGGTCGTCGAGGACACCGGCCGTCCCGTCGTCCTCCCGAGCCGTCCCGTCGCCCTCCGGATACGTGCCGTCCGAGCCGTGCGTGCCGTCCGAGCCGTGCGCGCCGTCCGAGCCGTGCGCGCCGTCCGCGCCGTGCGCGCCGTCCGCGCCGTCCGAGCCCGCGCCGAGCGGTACGGCGGTCAGCGGGACGAGCCCCAGCAGCCCGGTCGGCACGGCGACCGCCTCGTGGTGCGGGTCGTCCGCCAGGAGCCGGGCGAGGGGGCGCAGCAGCGGGGCGAGGTCCCGCAGCCGGTCCAGGGCCGCCGGGAGCAGCCGGCCGCGCTGGTCCGGGCCGGCCTGCTGGGCCAGGAGGAGTCCCGGGCCGCCCCCGGCCGGGTCCAGGACCAGGAGCCGGACGACGGACGTGCTGGTCACCTCGGGGACGAAGTCCACCCGCACGGCGGGGGCGCCGCCGTCCGCCGCCGGGGCGTCGGCGCCGCGGGGGACGGTGAGGACACAGCTGCCCCAGGGCGCGTTCACCAGATAGACGAGCGGGGTGCCGCCGGCACAGCGCACGATGTCCGCCAGCTCGGTGGTGCGCAGGAAGTCCTCGAAGCCGGGGACGGCGCGGATCTCCTCGATCACCGTGCGCACGGCGCGTTCCGCCGCCGCCTGCGCCCCCGCCGTGGGGACGGGTCCCGCCGCGGGCCCGCCCGCCGGGTCCGCGGGGGCGTGCGCGGCCAGGGACCGGTACCGCTCGCGGGCCTGCCGGTAGCGGTGGGCCAGTACCGGATCGGCGCGCTCCAGCGCCTCCAGATCCACCGCGGCTCGTCCGGTCGCCACCGACAGCTCGCAGGCCAGGCCGCGCTCGATCGCGACGACCGCCCGCTGCGGGTGGCCCGCGCGGGCCAGCAGGAAGGCGGCCTGGCGGGCGGTCCGGGTCGCCTGGGCGAGCACGCTGCGGCGGCCGGCGGCGGTGACCTGGGCGTCGTACAGCGCGTGGACGGCGGTCAGCATGCCGGAGGCCACCTCGGCCGCACCGGTCCAGTCGCCGGCCGAGGCGAGGGGGTCGAGCACCTCCCGGGCGATGGCCAGGTGCAGAGACGGGGCGACGCGCGGTGACACGTCCGCCAGGGCCGCGCGGCGCAGCCGCACGCCCTCGGGGCCGCCGGGCCCGTCGAGGAGGTCGGCGGCCCGGGCGAGGAGCCAGGTGACGCGGCTGGTGTCGAGCAGGCCCGGGTGCCCGGCGGCCCACGCCAGTACGGCACCGGCCGCCTCCCGGGCACCGTGCGGGTCGGCCGGGTCGCGGGAGAGCAGGAGGTCGGCCAGGTTGCACTGGATCTGCGACCACAGCACGGGCTCGTCCTCGGGGCGCAGGTGCCGCAGGGCGTCCCGGTAGCACCGCTCCGCCTGCCGCACGTCGTCCGGCCCGCCGCGCCGGTACCGCAGCAGTCCCAGGTTGAGCAGGGAGTAGGCCCAGTCGACGCGGTCGCGTCCGGGGGACCTCTCCTCCAGTCCGGCCAGGATCTGGTCGATGCCCGCGGTGAGGTCGGCGCGGCCGCCGCCGGGGCGTTCGGCGAGCAGCAGCCCGTAGTTGGTCCGTATCCGCGCCCAGTGCTCGGGGTGGGCGCTGCGGTCGAGCCCGGCGGCGGCGCGGACGAGCAGGTCGCGGGCGGCCTCCCAGCGCTCCAGCCGGTCGCCGTCGTCCCGCAGGTGCTGGGCGGCGGCGAGGTTGTTGGCCACCTCGGCCCACTGCGGGCTGCCCTCGGGGAGCCGGGCCAGGGCGTGTTCCAGTACGCGCAGCGCCTCGGACAGGCCGGCGCCGGTCCCGGTGCGTACGGCGGCCACCAGGCGTTCGCCGAGCCGGGCGGCGAGCTCGGTCTCCGCCTCCGCCTCGCCGAGGTGCGCGGCCAGGTCGAGCGCCTCGCGCGCGAGCGGGATCACGTCCGTGCCGTCGCCGTCCCGTACGCGGTGGTACAGCGCGTACAGCCGCTCCCGCAGGTCACCGGCGAAGGCACCCAGCGCCGTGGCGTGGCGGCCGATCGCCGTGGCCGCGTCCACCCGGCCGCCGCACAGGTCGTCCAGGAGCCGCTGGCGTATCCGCAGCGCCGCTTCCAGCGGGGTGCCGGCGGCCGCGCGCAGCTCCTGGAGCCCGGCGTCGCGGACCAGGGTGCCGCCGGTCAGCTCGGGGTGCGCCCGGACCAGCTCGGCGAGCCGGCCCGGCGGGGTGGTGGTGACCGCGTACAGCAGGTCCGCCACGGACGTCCGCTGCCGGTCCTCCGCCACGAGCCGCAGGAATTGCCGGTAGTTGGCGACCGTCGGCGGCCCGTGCGGCGTCAGTTCCCGGCACGCCGCCTCGGGGTCGGCGAGGTCCCGGTCCACGTCCCGGGTGAGCGCGAAGGGCAGCAGTCTGCGGGGCAGCGGGATCACCTGCGCGGCGAAGGGCGCGCCGTGGAAGGCCCCGGCGCGCGCGGCCCGGTCCACGAGGCCGGCGGCGGAGGCGGAGGCGTCCCCCTGGAGCTCGGCGACGGAGGCCGCGAACAGCGCGGGCACCGCCGCCCCGGGGCGCAGGACCAGCAGCGGCGCCTCGATGTGCTCCCGCGCGCCGCAGCCGTCGCACGCCGCCCAGCACAGACCGGGGCCGAAGCCGTCCGGACCGCCGGAGCCGTCGAGGACGTCGGGGCGCTCGCGGGCGTCCACGACGTGCCAGACCGGGGCCTCGCACGGCTTGCCGCACTCCGCGCAGCGCCACGCGTAGGACACCCTCTCCGACACCGTCACCTGAGGCCCCCGAGTACGTCGCCGCGTCCTGCGTGGTCCCAGTGTGCCCCTCGGCGAGTGTCCGCAGGACATATCTGTCGGTCAGTCAGCGGCCGTACGGAGGAGGCGAGTTGGCGGCGAAAGAGGCCGTCCCCGCCCGGGGAGCGTGGGTCGCCGCCGGTCAGGCGGCGGGCGGCAGTTCCACGGTCAGGTGCCCGGAGAGCGCGCGGAGGAATCCGGGCGCGTCGAAGATCTCCCCGGCGGAGGCCACCCCGGCCGTGCGGGTACGCCCCGTGAGGATGCGGTCGACCGCTTCCACCACGAGCGGTGCGGTGACCGCGTAGATGTCCCGCCCCCGCGCCACGGCGCGCCGCTCACCGCCCCCGGCGCGCACCACGACGTCGACGAGGAAGGTCTGCGCGGACCGCCCCTGCTCGTCGGCCGGGGCCGGCGGCGGGGTGTCCGGGGCGGCGATGTCCCGGGCCGCCTCGACCGTCATGTACGTGCGCACCTCCGGGACGGACAGGTGGCTGGGCACGGTGACGACGTCCGCCATCGTGAACTCCCCGATGACGGCCCGGGTGCCCACCGGCTCGGGGAAGGGCCACCGCAGGGCCGGCGGCTCGTCGTCGCGGTACTCCAGCCGCCCGTTCGCGTAACGGACCCGCCGGCCGTCGCGCCGCTGCCGGGAGACCGCGCCCGCGGCGCGCGTCCCGGCGGTCGGGTGCCAGCCGTCCAGCCCGTAGGCGATGTGCACCTCGTCGGCCGACGTCCAGTCGCCCATCGCGGCCGTGACCAGCAGGTCGCCGAGGCCGCCGTAGAAGGCCATCGCGGGGACCACCACCGCTCCCGCGTCCCGGGCGCGGTCCCCGAAGTGCGCGAAGGTGTCGGCGTTGGCCTCGATCTCCGCCGCCACGTCCACGTAGGGGATCCCGGCGCGCAGCGCCGCCTCGATCACCGGGCCGGCCGTCGTGGCGAAGGGCCCGGCGCAGTTGACGACGGCCGCCGCGCCGGCCAGCGCGCGGTCCAGCGAGGCCGGGTCGTCGACGGAGGCCGGACGGACCTCCTCCCCGGCCCCGGACGCCGCCAGCTCCGTCAGCTTCCCGGCGTCGCGGCCGGAGAGGACCGGCACGAACCCCCGCTCCCGCAACCGCGCCACCACGAAGCGGCCCGTGTGCCCGTACGCGCCGAACACCGCCACCGTGCGCCCCGACCCCATGGATTCTCTCCTCGCCACCGACATGGTCTTCCGCGTTCCGTGGTGGACATCCTGTCGAGGCGGGGCACCCCACCGTGAGTGTCCGGAACGACACGACCCATACAATTCCGGACGTGAAGACTGTCGCGCTGGCCGTCACCGACGGGATGCTGCACCTCGAACTCTCCCTGGCCTGCGAGGTGTTCGGCCCCGCCCCGGCCACCGTGGACGGTCCCTGGTACGACCTGGTCCTCTGCGGGCCGGGGCCCGTACGGGTGGGCCGGTTCCTGCTCGAGCCCGACCAGGGCCTGGACCGGCTGGCGCGGGCCGGCACCGTGATCGTCCCGGGCTGGGCCGACGTCGACGCGGACCCGCCCGCCGAGCTGACCGACGCGGTGCGCGCGGCCCACGAGGCGGGCGCGCGCGTGGTCTCCCTGTGCACGGGCGCGTTCGTCCTGGCCGCCGCGGGCCTGCTGGACGGAAGGCGGGCGACCACCCACTGGGCGCACACCCGCGCCCTGGCGGAGCGCCACCCCCGGGTGACGGTCGACCCCGACGTGCTCTACGTGGACGACGGCAGCGTGCTCACCTCCGCCGGCAAGGCCGCCGCCATGGACCTGTGCCTGCACCTGGCCCGCCTCGACCACGGCGCGGCGGTCGCCAACGCCGTCGCCCGCCGTCTCGTCGTACCGCCGCACCGGGACGGCGGCCAGGCCCAGTTCGTCACCACCCCGGTGCCCGGTCCGGCCGGCCATCCGCTCGCCGACCTGCTCCCCTGGGTGCTCCAGCGGCTCGACCAGCCGCTGACCGTCGAGGACCTGGCCCGCCGGGCCGGCCTGAGCTCGCGCCAGCTGGGCCGCCACTTCCGGGCGGTGACCGGCACCACCCCGCTGCAATGGCTGCTGACCCAGCGGATCCGCCACGCCCAGGAACTGCTGGAGACCAGCGACGACAGCGTCGACGCCATCGCGACGGCCACCGGCATGGGCACCGCGACGACCCTGCGCCGCCACTTCAACCGCACGGTCGGCGTGCCCCCGGACACCTACCGCCGCACCTTCCGCGCCCGCACGCCGTCCGCCCCGCGCGGCGGCGGGCCGCACCGGTGAGCCCGCGCGGCCGCCCGGGCGCCCCTCACAAACCATTGTGACGCCCGACACAACGCCGCTATCCTTCAGCTTCCTCTCTCTCGACCATCTCGACCATCTCGACCTTCTCGACCATCTCGACCTTCTCGATCTTCTGGACCTTCTGGACCTTCTGGACCTTCTGGACCTTCTGGATTCTGTCGTCCCCGACGGACCCGGCTCCGCCGCCCCGTCCCGACGCCGCACGCGCCAGGCGCGTCGGCCGGCAGCCGGTGCCGTCCGCCGGCACGTGTGCTGATCAGGTAGAACATGGGGGAGTTCCACATGACCACACCCATCGGCGACCCCAGATTCCCCAACGACCAAGCCATCGAGTTCGTACGGGAGTTCAGGGTCACCGTGGCCCCCGGCTACGAGAACCGGGCCAAGCTGGAGACCAGTCCGCCGCTGTTCCTCTTACGGGTGCCGCGGGCGTCGTACCGCAGGGGGGTGGACGGTGTCGTCACCGCCCTGACCGGAGCGCTGCGCCAGCGGGTGCCCTTCGCCCACCTGCCGGCCGGGACCGGCGAGGAGGCCGACGCCCGGCTGCTCTCCGTCAGCGCCGGGACGCAGTTGTACCGCAGCACCCCGCAGCACATGACGCCCGACCGCTTCCCGCACTTCCACGTCATGTGCGACCTCGTGGAGTACATCAGGTCCGACCCGCAGCAGTGGGCGGCCAGCGGCGACCAGGAAGCGGGGCTGCGGACCCACGCCGGGGAGCGGCGCGCCCACCGCGGCGGCCCGCTCGCCTTCACCAGGATGGAGGGCCCCTCGCTCGACGGGCTCGCCGGGTTCCTGGCCGGCCTGAGCTGGCTGTCGTTCGTCCAGGTGCTCCCGCGGTGGCTGTGGGCCCGCCGCATCTCCCGCAAGGTGATGCGGGGCTGGCTCGGCGCGGAACCGGTCGCCCAGGGCAGCGCCAGCCTCTTCCGGGTGATGGACCGGGTGGCCGCCGAACGCTCCGTCCAGCTCATGGACGACGCCTCCCACGAGGAGGCGCTGCAGGAGTTCGACTGGCTCGTGCTGCGCGCCCTGCTGGAGGACCTGCGCCACCCCGCGACCGGCCGCATCCTGCCCGGCCGGCGCCGCCGCACCAGCCGCCCGGTGCTGTTCGTGGAGGTGCCCCCGCCCGGGGAGCCGGGCGCCCGCGCCGCGGAGCGCTTCCTGCGGTCCCTGCACCGGGCCCAGGCCACCGCGGGACCGCCCGGCCCGCTCGTCATCGCGGTGGGCGTGCCCTCCGAGGAGCTGCTGCGGGACCTCGGCGGTCCGGTCGAGAGCACCTTCCCGGAGGCGAGCGTGCGCCTCGCCGACCACACCACCGCCGGCGGGCCCCCGGTCCTGGTCACCGTCTCCGAGGCCGCCCTGGCGGCGGGCGGCGTGCCCGTCCTGCCGGTCCGGCCCAGGACGTTCCGCTTCAGCCGGCGGGTGCCGGCCGCGCTGGTGGGCGGGGCGGCCGCCCTCGCCCTGCTCGCCGCGGGACTGCTGCTGCCGCCCGTCCTCTTCCCCGCGTCGCGCGACTGCCTGGGCGGCACCGGGTCCGTCGCGGAGGCCGCCCCCACGAAGCCCGTGCCGGTGCAGGCCAGCGCCTGGTACGAGGCGGCCGTGAAGACGATCGACGACCAGAACGCGCGCGCCGAGCAGTACGCCGAACAGGGCCGCACCGTGCGGACGGTCGTCGCCTTCGTCTCCGACCCCCCCACCACCGACGACGAGACGCGCTTCGACGGGACGATCCCGGAGCTGCGCGGCATCGCGATGTGGCAGGAGAAGCTGAACCGCGAGGCCGCCGCCGACGACTCCCTGATCCCCCTGCGCGTGGAGGTGCGGGAAGCCGGAGTCGCCTTCCGCGACGCCGAGAGGGAGGCGAAGAGGCTCGTCGCCGAGCTGGACGACGAGCGGGGCGTCCCGGCGTCCGAGCGCGTCGTCGGCGTCCTGGGCTACGCGCAGAGCCGTACCGAGACCCAGGCGGCCCTGCGGGTCCTCGGCGCGGCCGGCATCCCCACCATCGGCACCACCGCGACCGCCGACGAGATGCTCACCGGGCCCGCCGCCCGCACCTACTGGCCGTCCACGCCGTTCAACTCCCGCGAGGCCCGCATCGAGGCGGACTTCGCGTCGACCGAGAACATCGTGGCCGAACCCGGCTCCGAGGACCGCTGCACCCCGGCCGGCCACGCGATCGTGATCGAGAGCTCCGCCGACCTCTACAGCCACAGCCTCGCCCGCCGGTTCGTCACCGAGTTCGACGGCACCCACCAGGTCTTCGACTTCAACCAGGAGGGCGAGTTCGGCTCAGCGCCGCTGGCCGGCGCCGTCAGCCAGCCCGACGCCGCGCTGCTGGCCCGGGAGCTGTGCGAAGCGCTGGAGGACCGGCCGGACTCGGTCGTGTACTGGTCGGCCCGGGCCAAGGACTTCACCGCGCTGATCAACTCCATGGACACGGCCGGGACGTGCACCGCGCGCGACGTGACCGTGCTCGGCGGCAACGAGCTGACCAACGTGGCGCAGACCGGCGCCTTCGCCAACAAGGACTGGCTGCGCCTGTACTACTCCGCGCACCGGCTGCCGGCCGACCACCCGGAGGCGAGCGACCGGACCGTGCAGTTCGTGGCCGAGTACGACGCCTATGTGGAGGCCACCACCGAAGGCACCGACCCGTGGCGGCAGGACGGCCACTCCGCGGTCTCCTACGACGCCTTCCACGTCCTGTCGCAGGCGGTGCGCCAGGCCGGCCTGACCGACCCGGGCGTCGACCGCACCTCCGTCCGGCTGGTCCTCGGCGCCGGCGTCGCCTTCAACGGGGCCACCGGATACGTCTCCTACGACGGCGCCAACGCCCCGCCGCACGACAAGACCCTCGTCCTGCTGCGTCAGTCGGGCACCCGGCCCGAGGCGGTCCTCGCCTGCGGCGCCTACCGCCAGGGCGAGTCGAGCGAGGCCCAGGGGCCGCCCTGCGCGGGCTGACCGGCGCCCGCGGCGTCCGGGATCATGTGCGTGCCCGGCCGCGCGAGAAGCGGTGAGGAGGACAACCTCGCGATGCCCGGGCCCGTCTAACCCGGCGCAGTGCGCCGCGCCGTCCCCGGACCCTCCCGCACCGGCCGCGTACGCCACGGGCGGGTCTCCGAGGACGCCACGGGCGGACCACCAGTGCCTGAAAACCTAGTAAATCGGCTGAACAATTGATACCTGACACATCCCACATATCCCCGCGGACAAGACCCGACGTCCTGTCCGCCGCGTGGCGTCGGCCCCGGGCACTGCTGTGGACCGCGGTGACCGTGGCGGGCCTCGCCTTCCTCGTCGCGCTGGAGATCGCCGCGCGCCACTACGGCCTGCCCGGGCCGATCGCCAACCAGGCCCGGGAGGTGATCTTCCCGCCGAAATCGGGCCCGCTCCTCTACGCCGGCATGGCGCTGACGATGGTGGTGCTCACCTGGCGGCAGCGGCTGGCCGCGGCCGGCGCGGCCGTCGGCATCGACCTCGCCTTCGCGGTGGTGCGGTGGGCGGCCGGCGCCCCGGTCACCGAAGGCCACTCCTTCGGCAACGGCGCGCTGTGGGTGATCCTGGGCTGCGCGGTCGTCGCCGTCACGCGCCGCACCGGCCGGGAGCGGGTCCTGCTGCTGAAGGGGGCCGGCCTCGGCCTGCTGCTGGTTGCCGGGCGCAAGACGGGCGACGCCTGGCTGCTGATCACCTCGAAGACCCGGCCGACCGTGCTCGACCAGTACATGGCGACCGCCGACCACGCGCTGGGCAACCCCTCGTGGCTGGCGGGGCGGGCGGTGGCGGCCACCGGCCCGGTCGGCGCCCATGTGCTCGACTGGGTCTACGTCCAGCTGGCGGTGGCCGCGGTCGTCGTCGCGCTGTACCAACTGCGCGGCGTGGCCGCCGAGCGCCGCTTCCCGCGCCACCACCTGGTGCGCACCTTCCTGACGATCGGCCTCCTCGGACCGGGCATCTACATGATCTTCCCGGTGGTCGGGCCGGTCTTCGCCTACGGCACCGGAGCCTTCGGCACGGGCGGCGCGCCCTGGGCCATCGCCGACCTGTGGCCGCACACGCCGCCGCCCATCGGCGCCCCCGGCCTGATGCCCTACGACGAGATCACCCCCCGCAACTGCATGCCCAGCCTCCACACGGCGTGGGCCACCGCCATCTTCATCCACTCCCGCGGGGCGCCCCGGCTGCTGCGCTTCGCAGGAACGTTTTGGCTGCTCGCCACGCTCGCCGCGACGCTGGGCTTCGGCTACCACTACGGGATCGACCTCGTCGCCGGGGTGGTCTTCGCCGTCACGATCGAGGCGGCGCTGCGCGCGCACGACCGCGGCTGGGACCGCCCGGGCATCCGGCTGGTCGCGTACGGGACCGCGGTCTTCGCCGCGCTCCTGGTGACCACCCGTCATCTGTCGGTGCAGATGGCCGACCACCCGTGGGTGTTCGGGCCGCTCTTCCTCCTGGCGATGGCCTCGGTGGTCCACGGCTACGTGCGGACCACGAAACGATGGGAGACGGAGCCCGCGGCACCGCTGCCGCGCCCGGAACCGCGACTGGAGACGGTCTGAGGCATCCGGGACCCGGGTGCCGGGCTCCAGGGGCCGGGGCCCGGTCCCCGGCTTCCGGCACCCGGCTTCCGGCACCCGGCCGGGGCGCCCCGCGAGGGCCGGTGGCGAGGTTGGCGGGATATCGTCCTTCCGCGGCGCGTTGAGCGTTTCTCCGCGCCGCGTCAGGGAGGGAAAAAGACATGCGCACACCCCTGCTCCGACGCCTGGCCACGCTGGCCACGACGCTGGGGCTCACCTCGCTCGGGCTCCTCGGTGCGGGCGCGACACCCGCGCAGGCGGCGATCAGCGACTGCCCGAGCGGTTACTTCTGCGCCTGGAAGACGTACGACGGCACGGGCGCCATGTTCAAGACGAACACCGACAAGGCGACGCTCGGAAGCTGGGACAACAGCTTCCGGGCGGTCGTGAACCGCACGACCCGGTACGCCTGCCTGTACGACGACCCCGACTACAACACGGCCACCGGCGGCGTCTTCGCCTGGGACCCCGACCCGGCGGGCACCGAATGGGGCAACGGCGGCGGCGCCGTCAGCTCGGTGAAGTTCGTTGCCACAGCGCGTGAGTGCTCCGCCCCGGCCTACCCGGACTGGTACGCGACCACCGCTCCCCGGGCGCAGGGCTTCGGCGACCTGAACGGGGACCGCAAGGCCGATCTGCTCGTCCGGGACAAGGCGGGCCGTCTGTGGCGGCTGCCCGGCGACGGCTCCGGCCGGCTCATCGGCTCGGGCGGTTGGAACGCGATGAACGCCCTCGTCCGGCACGGGGACTTCAGCGGTGACGGCCGGGAGGACGTGATCGCCCGTGAGGGGTCCACCGGCAAGCTGTGGCTCTACCCCGGTACGGGCACCGGTTCCGTCGGTGCGCGCAAGCTGATCGGGACGGGTGGCTGGAACGCCATGTCCCGGATCACCGCCGTCGGTGATCTGTCCGGTGACGGCCGCTCCGATCTGATGGCGGTGGAGAAGGCCACCGGCAAGCTGTGGCTGTACCCGGGCACCTCCGCCGGCAGCCTCGGTGCGCGCAAGCTGGTCGGCACCGGCGGCTGGAACGCGATGAACGCGCTCGCCGGGGTGGGCGACGCGAACGGTGACGGCCGTTCGGACCTCTACGCGCGGGAGGCGTCCACCGGCAAGCTGTGGCTGTACCCGGGCCGCACCGGCGCCCTCGGCGGCCGGGTCCTGGTCGGCACCGGCGGCTGGAACACCATGGCCGCTCTCCTGGGACCGGGCGACGTCACCGGCGACGGCCGCACCGACCTCGTCACCACCACCACGGGCCGTTACGTCGGGGAGGAGTGCCGGGGCGCCGGCTGCCTGCTCGTGTACGCGGGCCGCGGCACCGGCACGCTGGAGCGCGGGGTCGTGACCGGCACCGACTGGTGGAACCTGAACGGCGCCTTCTAGCCCTGGCCGTGGACGGGGCGGGACGGGCCGGGGAGAAGGCGCCCGCGCCCCGCGCGGGCGCCACCCCGGGGCCCGTCCGCCCGCGTCCGGCACCCCGCGCGGGCGGCGGCAGGGCCCGGCCGCCCGCCTCCGGCGCCCCGCGAACGGGAGCCGGGCCGGGCACCGGCCCCGGCCCCAGTCACCGGAGACACCAGCGACACCAGCGACACCCGAGAGACACCTGAGTCACCGGTGACACTGAGCACCGCACCTCAGAGACACCTGCGACACCAGCCGTGACACCCGTGTCACCCGATGACACGGGAGTCACCGCTGTCACCGAGACACCCGAGTCACCCCAGTCACCAGAGTCGGCGGGTGCCGAGCGCGTGCCCGTCCCGAGACAGGAGCCGTAGTGGCAAGGAACATAGGCAGACCCGGCAGGCCCGGCAGACGCGGCAGATCCGGAGTCGCCGTCGCGGCGTTCGCCGCCGCGGTGGCCACCGTGACCCTGGGCACCGCCCTCCCCGCGACCGCCGCCGGGTCCACCGCGGCGGCCGGCCCGTGGAGCGCCGCCGCCCCGCTGACCGGCGCCGACGGCCGGCAGAGCCTGATCGACGTCCAGGTGGCCGGGGACGGCACCGCGTTCGCCCTGTGGCGGAACAGCGCCGCCGGGGCCACCACCTGGGACTTTCAGGTCGCCGTGCGGGCGGCGGGCAGCGGCACCTGGAGCGCCCCGCACACGCTGGCCACCGGCCGTCACGACACCTCCGAGGCGGTCCTGGCCGTGACCTCGGGCGGGCAGGCCGTGGTGACCTGGCTGGCCGGCAGCGGCCTGGACGGCTCCCTGGCCGCCCTGGCCGCCACCTGGGACCCGAAGGCCGGCGGCTGGTCGGAACCGGCCGTGCTCGCCGCCCACGAGGGGCTGTCCCTCGGCACGCCCCGGCTGGCCGCCGCGGCCGACGGCACCCTCACCGCTGTCTGGACCCAGGGCGATGGTTCCCTGAAGACGCAGGTCATGACCGCCACGCGGGCCCCCGGCGCCACCACGTGGTCCACGCCCCGGGCCATCGGCGCGACCTCCAGCGGTTCCGTCCACGACCTCTCCGTCGCGGTGGCTCCCGGCGGTGCCGCCACCGCGGCCTGGGACGCGTACGACTTCTTCACCGGGGACCACGCCGTCACCACCGCCACGCGGGCCACGGCCGGCGGCGGCTGGAGCGGCGCCGCGGTCGTCCCCGGCACCGACGCCACGTCGGGCGAGGTGCGGGTGGCGATGGACGCCAGGAACGCCACCACCGTGCTGTGGCGGACCGGCACGGACGGCGACACGGGCCCCGGCACGCTGAAGTCCGCGACCCGGACCACCCCCTCCGGGGCGTGGGGCGCCGCCCAGACCGTGGCGGCCTCCTTCGACGCCGGTGACGGCAGCGACCCGCTGACCGCGCCCAACGGCGACGTCACCTACGTGTGGACCGGCTGGAGCAGCGCGGCCGGCACCCCGGTCGTACAGGCCGTCACCCGGTCCGCCGCCACGGGGACCTGGTCCGCGCCGCGCACGCTCTCCACCGGATACGTCAGGTGGCAGGTGGACGCCTCCATCGGCGCGGACGGAACCGTCCAGGTCGTGTGGCCGCAGACGCCCGGCATCGACAACGGTGACGACAACCACCTGTTCCTGGCGAGCCGTACCGGCGGCACCTGGAGCACGGCCGCCCCCCTCGACAGCACGCCCGTGCCCGCGGTGCCGAACACCGACGCCCTCACCGGCGAGGTGGCCGCCGGACCGGACGGCCGGGCCACCGTGGTGTGGCGCAAGGCGGTGTACGCGTCTCCCGGTGGGTACACCTCCCAGGTCTGGGCCCGGTCGCAGACCCTGCCGGCGGCACCGCGCATCACCGCGCGGGCCGCGCTGAGCGGTACCGCGCGCACCGGCTCCACCCTCACCTGCTCCGCCGCCTGGACCGGCACCGGCGCCAAGGCCGCCTGGTCCTGGCTGCGCGACGGCCGGGCCGTCTCCGGCGCCACCGGCAGGACCCGCACCCTCACCCCGGACGACTACACCCGCAAGATCGCCTGCCGGGCCACGGTCACCAACGGCGGGGGCTCGGTCACCACGACCTCGCCCGCCGTCACGGTCGCGGCCGGCCCCGGTCTGAAGGCCACCACCGCCGTCTCCGTCGGCGGCACCGCCAAGGTCGGCCACAAGCTGACGGCCAACCGCGGCACCTGGACCCCGGCCGCCACCGGCTACACGTACCAGTGGAAGCGCAACGGCACGTCGATCAGCGGCGCGACCAGGGCCACGTACGTCCCGGTGAAGGCCGACAAGGGCCGGAAGATCACCGTCAAGGTCACCGCTCACCGCCACGGCTGGACCGACGGCTCCGCCACCACGGCCCCCGTCACCGTCCGCTGACCACGCCGAACCCCCGCCAGGCGCCCGGCCGCGCATCCCCGGCCGGGCGCCGCACGGGGGCGGCGGCCGCGTGCGCGCGGGGCCGTTCAGGCGCCCGCCCGGTACCGGACCGGAGCCGTTCGCGCGCCCGCCGGCCCCGGGCGGGCTGCCGGCGTCCGGCACCGGGCGGGCGCCCGGCCGGGACGCGTCCGGCTCCGCGCCCGCCCCGCTCCCGGGCGGCCCCCGCCCCGTACCCCGTCGCCTTCTCGTCTCAACTCGTCCACGCCGCATTCATGTCGGCGAAAGTGGGGTAGGTCGGCCAACCGCCGACCGACCCCACCAAGACGGGAGATCTGTCATGCGCCGACGCCCGCTGAGCCGCCGTGAGCGGCTGACCCTGATGGGAATCGTCCTGGGCAGCGTCGTCTCCGCCCTCACCGGAACGGTCGTCGGCGAGACGCTCAAGGCGCTGCTGTCCTGAGCAGCCGGACCCGGATGTCCGACCGCCCGGACCCGCCTGTGGCGGTTCGGCGCACGCCCCCGCCGATGCCGAATCCGTGATGCTCCGGACGGCGCGGTTCCCATAGGCAAGGATGCTTCGATGACCGGTCACAAAAGTGGGTCGCGGCAAGGGAGCCAGCGACGGATTCCGCAGCCGCGAGGCGTGACCCCCGCGCCGCTGCGGGACTTGAAGGACTACGTCTACCAGCTCTACGTGGAGGCCGGGGCGCCGCCGACACAGCGCATGGCGGTCGAGATCGGCCACGACGACGACACCTTTCCCGGCAGCCCCTCCAAGGCCACCATCCACCGGATCATCGGTTCCAGCGAACTGCCCACGAGCCAGGAGGACGTCGTCTCCGTCGCCCTCCTGCTGGCCCGCGCGGCGGGCCGGAACCCGAAGGAGGTGGAGACCCGGGTACGGCGGATGTGGATCGCCGCCCACCTCGCCCAGCCGCTGGGCACCTCCGTGCGCGACCTCGACCCCTTCGCGCTGGAGGTGCACCGGGCGATCAGCGTGCCCGGCGAGGACGCGCTGCCCGGGCTGCCCGCCTACGTCCTGCGGGATCACGACGCGGCCCTGGGCGAACTGGTGGACCGGGCGGCCGGGGGCGAGAGCCTCATGGTCACCCTGGTCGGCGAGTCCTCGACCGGGAAGACCCGCGCCTGCTGGGAGGCGCTGAGCCGCCTTCCCTCCGGGTGGAGGGTGTGGCACCCCTTCGACCCGACGCGCCCGGACGCGGCCCTGGTCCACCTCAAGGAGATCGGACCCCGGACGGTGATCTGGCTGAACGAGGCACAGCACTACCTCCTCGCCCCGGACGCCAGGACCGCCGAGGGCATCACGGCGGGCCTGCGGTCGGTCCTGACCGACCGGCGGCGCGGCCCGGTGCTGGTCCTGGCCACCATCTGGCCCCGCTTCTGGGACCCGCTGACCACCCCCTCGGCGACGGGCGCGGACGACCGCTTCGAGCAGCAGCGCAAGCTCCTCACCGACCTCGGGCAGTGCATCGTGGTGCCCAAGACCTTCACCGAGAAGGACCTGCGCCAGGCGCGCCGCAAGGCGCACGACGACCCGCGGCTCGCCAGCGCCCTGGCGGGAGCCGCCGACGGCGAGATCACCCAGTTCCTCGCCGGGGTCCCGGAACTCATGCGGCGGTACCAGTGCGCGCCACCCGCGGAGAAGGCGCTGATTCACGCCGCCATGGACCTCCGGCGGCTCGGTCACGGCCCCCTGCTGCCCCACGAGCTGCTGGCCGAGGCCGCCGGGGGATACCTGAAGGACCAGGAGCGGGGCCTGCGCGGCGCCAACTGGCTGGAGGAGGCCCTGGCGTACTGCGCCATGCCGTGCCACGGGGTTCCCGGCCCGCTGACGCCGGTCGTGTCCGGGAGCGGCGCGTTCGCAAGCGGCGCGTTCGCAAGCGGCGCGTTCGGCGGCAACGCGTTCACCGGACGGGCGTACCGGCTCGCGGACTACCTCGAACAGCACGGCCGCGTCGAGCGCCGGCTCGTCTGCCCGCCCGCCTCGTTCTGGCAGGCGGCGATCCGCCACTGCCTCGGCCCCGACGACAGCGCCGCCCTCGCGCGCGCCGCGCAGCGCAGGGGGCGGCTCCAGGCCGCCGCGGCCCTCTACGGAAAGGCGCTGGACGACGGGAACACCGAGGTGCGGCCCGAGCTGGGCCGGATCGCCGAGGGCGTGGGGGACCTCACCCGGGCGAAGAAGTTCTTCGAGGCCGCGTGGAAGGACGACGGGCAGGCGCGCTGGGAACTCGTACGGCTGCGCCAGCTCATGGGCGAACCGGGCAGGGCGGAGGAACTGGCCCATGTGGCCGCCAACCAGGGGGACAGCTCGTCGCTCGCCCGGCTGGCCCGGCTGCGCCAGCAGGCCGGTGACGAAGACGGCGCCCAGAGGCTCACCAGGAACGCCGCCGCCCGCGGCAAGATCCGGACGTACGCGGGACTGGCCCGGTCCAGGGAGGAAGCGGGCGACAGGGCCGGCGCCGAGACGCTCGCCTTCCTCGCCCTGACGATGACGGGCAGCACGTACGCCGTGTCGGACCTGGTGGGCATGCGGGAACAGGCCGGGGACGGCGAGGGGGCCGAACGCCTGGTGCTGGCCGCCGCCGACCGGGACAAACTGCGCCCCGCCATCAGGCTGGCGAGCAGACGGCGGCAGGCCGGGGACCGGCAGGGCGCGGCACGCGTGCTCGACCTGGCCGCCGGCCGGGGCAGCATCTTCGCCCTGATCGAGCTGGCTCGCCTGAAGCGGAGGTGGGGAGACGGCGAAGAGGCCGAACGGCTGCTGCGCACCGCTGTGGGCCGCGGCAGCATGTCCGCCCTGACCGAGCTGGCCCGGCTGCGGGAGAAGGCCGGGGACAAGACGGGCGCGCTGCGGCTGTACCGGACCGCGGCCGAGCGGGGGAGCACGGACGCGCTGGCCCACCTCGCTCTCCTGAAGGAAGAGGAGGGGGCCAGCGAGGAAGCCGAGCGCATGGCGTGCGCCGCGGCGGACGGCGGCAGCACCTTCGCCCTGCTGGAGCTGTCGTGGCTGCGCGAGAAGAACAACGACCGCCGCGGCGCCGAGCGCCTGGCGCACACCGCCCACCGCGCGGGCAACTCGGGGGCCCTCGTCCTGCTCGCCCGCTTACGCGAGAAGGCCGGGGACACCTCCGGCGCCGAAGCGCTCGTCCTCCAGGCCGCCGCGGCCGGCGACAGCCAGGTGCTCAACGAGTTCGTGGTGCGCAGGGAGAAGAGCGGTGACAGCGAGGGCGCCGAGCGCCTGGCCACGGCCGGCGGCGGCCAGGTGCTGCTGCAACTGGCCCGGCTGTGGGAATCGGACGGCCGGGAAGCGGAGGCGGAGCGGCTCTACCAGCGCGCGGCGGAACGGGGACGGACCCAGGCATGGGCGGAACTGGCCCGCCTGAAGCGGCAGGCCGGCGATCACGAGGCGGCCGAGGACCACGCCCGCGCCGCCGCCCGGGCGGGACACGTCGAGGTGCTCTCGGACCTCGCGCGCACCTGCGCCCGGGAGGGCCTGCCGGACGACGCCGACCGCCTCTACCGGGTCGCGATCGACGCGGGCTACGACGGCGCGCTGCCCCACTGGGCGGAACTGCGCGGCCGGGCGGACCCCAGGTGGCATGACCTCCCGCGCTACGGCCTCGCCGCGGACGGCGACATGTCGCCCCCCTGGTGCTTCGGCCCCTCGGGCGGGCCCAGGCCCTGCCGCGGGGACTGGGAGGGCCTGTGCCGGGAACGCGACGGCGTCAGGCCGTGCCTCACCGCGGCGGACGGACGATGACGGTGCGGCGCGGCCGCCCGGGGCCCCCGGGGCTTCCGTGGGCTCCGGGCACGCCGGTGCGCGGTGGGTCGTGAACCTCAGTTCACGGCGAAGTAGTAGTCGTACGGCGCCAGGTCGACTCCGGAGCGGGTGGTCGCGTAGACCGTGAGGCCGTACCAGCCGTCCGCGGCGGGGGTCCACTCGATGCTCGCGGTGTGGTCGGCGTCCGCGGGGACCGTGACCGCCGGGTCGCCGTTGCCGAAGGTGTACGTGTAGCTCACCACGTCCTTCACCTTCGGCGTGAAGGTGAAGGTGCCCGGGACGCCGACCCCGCCACCGGAACCGTTCTCCGGGTAGGTGTCCGAAGCGACGGTGGGAGTGGTGTCGTAGCTGACCTGCCACCACGCCTCGTCGCTGATCCAGCCGTTGGCGCTCTCGCTGCTCACCCGGAGGTACTGGCCGTAGATGCCGTCCATCGCGAGTTCCACGGTCGCCGTGCCGTCCGCCCCCGCCGCGACGTCGAGGGTCCTGTCCTGCCGGCCGCCGGTGATCTGCACGGAGTAGCGCACGACCGGGCTCTTCGCCTGGAGCTCCGGATCGGGGTGGAACGTGAACCCGGTGGGCTCACCGAACTCGGGTTCCGGAACGGCCGGGGTGATGGTGGGCGCCGTGGAGCCGACGTTGAAGTCGTACCGGGCGATCTCCGACCCGTTGTGGGCCCGGTCCAGGCTGCGCACCCACAGCGTCTTGGGACCGGAGCCGCCTGGCGGGACCAGGCGGAGCGTGGCCGAACCGCCGAGCGCTTCGGCACGCTTGAAGTACTCCGTGTCGGCGTACGGGTCGACGGGCTGCGGAACGCCGTTGTCACCGATGCTGGTACCGATGACCGGGAGGCCCTGCTGCCAGGCGAACTGGAACCCCTCGACGTCGTCGGCACCGCCCGCGCTCAGCGTGAACTCGACCGGCTCGCCGCCCTCGTTCCACACGCCGGGCGGGTAGTTCGGGGAGGTGATGGTGGGGGCGCTCGCCGGGCGGGTGTTGTCGATGGTGACGTAGCAGGGGGCCGACCAGTCCGAGACCGCGTCCCCGACCACCGTCCGGGCCTGCCACGCGTACGTCTCCCCGTCGGCGAGCGCATCGGCGGGCAGGGTGGCGGGGGCCTCCCTGCCGGGGGTGGCGTAGTCGCGGGTGACCGTGGTGATCCGCGTCGGGTCGGTGACCGGCCACGCCTGGTACCGCACGCTGACGCGGGGGTAACCGGTGTCGTCCGTGACCCCGGGGATGCCCTCGACGCGCAGCCCGTCCCTGGCCCAGCGGTACGAGGGCCGGTCCGGGTCGGTCGAGCAGTGCTGGTAGCCGTTGAACAGATGAGTCGGTGTGGTGGGCGTCCCGTCGGCCGCGCTCGCGGGCGATGCCGCGGCGGCCAGTACCAGGCCCAGGGTGCCCAGGGAAGCGAGAACCGCACGGGGCCTCGCGCCGAAGGACGTGGTCAAGTGATCCCTCCCTTGTGAACGCCCGCACGCGGCACCCTGATGGGCACTGGTGTACGAGCGGCGTGCGGATCGTACTGGGAGGCCGCAGACCGGCGCACCGGGATTCGAGCACGGGCGGTCAGTACAGGGCCTTGCCACCCTGCCACCCCGTGGCGATCGCGGTACGAGGACCGAAGAAGCCCTTGCCTCGTCGGGTCTCGATGCAGCCTCGTACAGCCACTCCCACGCCTCATCGGAGGCGTCGGCGTTCAGCGCCGGTGAGATCGTGCGGAGCGCGACCGCTACCCAGCGGTCCGCCTGTGGAGCCGAGTGGGCGTCGAACGATGCCAGCAGCGCCGGCCCCCACTGCTCGGTCAGGTCCTCGGTGCAGCACTCGCACCAGTAACCCTACTGCGGCTTCATCAGCATCACTGGCCTCCCGACCGGATGTCGGCGTACAGCTCCGCGGTGACCGTGTGGCCCCGGTCGGTGTCGTGGACGACGAATCGGTGGGCGAGGGCGCTGACCATGCCCAGTCCCCGGCCGTGTTTGGCGTTCTGGTCCTGGCGCTTGGCCCTGGGGGTCGTGGCCGTGCTGCCGTCGTCCGTGACCGTGACTACCAGGGCTGAGACGGCGAGTGACAGGCGGAAGTTGCCGAGCTTCCAGCGGATGGCCGTGTGGCGGATCGCTTTCGTGCTCAGCCCGTTGGCGATCAGCTCGGTGTCTTGCGGGAATCTTGGAACCCCCCCTGCACGCGCCCTCGGTGGGCCGTGCAGGATGCGGCCTCGTCATGCTGGGGTGTCAGTCGTCCAGGTCGATACGGAAGTCGACGATGGTGGTGTCGCCGCGTCGCACGATCGGGTGAGCTACCTCGACGATGCGGCCGGTGTCGGCGATGTGCCGACGTGTGTACCGCAGCACCGGTACGCCAGCGCCGATGCGCAGCGTCGCTGCCTCCGCCTCGGTCGGCATGGCCGCGGTGAAGCTTTCGGTGATCTGTGTGACGCGGATGCCGAGGCTGGCCATCTGCGCGCGGGTGCCGCCTGACCAGGGCTCGTTAATGGGGTCGGCGACCGGGGTGCCAGCCACGTCGGACCAGCGCACATAGCTGGTGGACATCTGGGTGGGCTGGTCGTTGTCGTAGAAGACGAAGTGCCGGGCAAGGAGCCTCTCGCCGACCTCGCACTCGAAGAGCGCGGCCAACTCGGCATCTGCCTGGACGCGCTCGAATCTCTTGTCGAGTCGGTACTCCGCCCAGCCGATGCCCTGGTCCCGTGTGTATGGCGTGGTCTTGGCGCCCGGCGTGGAGCGGTACCGGTCGGCCGCCATGCGGTGGATGGGAGGTCGGGGCCGGACGCGGGTGCCCGCGCGGGCCCGGGTCTCGATCAACCCTTCATTCCGCAGCAGGGCGAGCGCGTTGCGGATCGTGGTCTGGGAGACATCGCCGTACTCGCGGCAGAGGTCGGGCAGCGTCGGGATCTGGTCGCCTGGTCCGAACTCACCGCTGGCGATGCGGCGGCGCAGGTCGGCGGCGATCCGCAGGTACTCGGGCTGTGCCACGGCAGCGACTCCCCGTCGAGTGATCACGTCAATCTGTGTACACATACTGGCCCGTTCCCCTTGACCAGCGCCAACCCCCACGACAATCTGAGTACAGATAAGCGCTACCTGTACACAGATAGGCACTCATCGTCAGGGGACGTTCATGCCCGAGTCCGGACAGACGTGGCAAAAGGCCTTCAAAGCCGAGCCCATTGAGGCCAGCCATGTCCGCCTGTGGATCGCCGGCCGCGTGACACATCCCGATGCCCCCCTCATCGCACACGAGTTCTACGTCGCCGTGCTCGGCTCCGGTGCCCCCGTCGTCGAAATGACCCTGTCCACGGCTGACACGCGCATCCGCATCACTGCGGAAGGCCCTGACCCTCTGCCGCTGCTCTACAGCCACGGTCCCGGCTGGGCCATCGTCAACGGCCTCGCCACCCGCACCGGCCTCACCACCGACGAGTGCGGTCTGTGGGCAGACATCGGAGCGGCGAAATGAGTCTCCCCAGGGCGCCCCCGTACGCCGATCTGACGTACCACCAGCGCACTGGCTGGGTGTGCTGCTGGTGCGGCACCTCCCTCCTACGGGCCGGGGGGGTATCCGCCGGCCGCGCCGCGGCCGTGGCGCGCACGTCTTGGACGTGGACGTCTGCACCTGCGGTGCTACCTGCCCCCAAGCTCCCACCTCGACCGGAGGTCACCAATGATCTGTGCACGCTGCAACGCGCCCATTCAGGGCACCCCCCGGCAGATCGAGATCCACTCACCGACCGGGGCCGCGCCCGACGTATACGTCTGTCCGACACTGTGTCGCCCGTCGTCGCCGCGGCAGACCACCCCGGAGCGCCCGCCCGGGCGATAACTCCCGCTGGCGTCGCTGAGAGGTGACCGCGGCGCCAGCGGGCCGGGCGGCCGTCGTGCGCTGGGGAACCGGACGGCCGCCCACACAGACCCGTCACCGGCTCGCGCCGGCCGAGCCGGTGACGGTCCGCGGCCCGCCTCCACCCCCGTCGGAGGCGGGCCGCAGCCCCTAACCTGGAAGCTCGGTCGTGGCTCCTGCGCGGAAGTCGACCATCCCCCCGGCGCGTCCGTGAGTGGCGGGCAGAACGGCTCCGCACCGCCAAAGCCAAGAGCCTCTCGCCAAGGACTACCGCCTCCCTATGGGCATCCTTGAAAGGCCGTTGCTGACGATCAGCCGCAACCCGTGCAGCATCAAGAGCGCAGGCAGGAGGCCGCCACCGGGAGACACGCCGCCACCGCCGCCCAGATCGATGTCCTCACCGACGCGATTGGTATCCGCTGGCGGCTCATGCTCTCTCCGCGCCGAGCGCGCGGCTCGCAAAGTGGTCAGACAACGAAGAACCCCCGGGTCTTTGACCTGGAGGTTTGTCATGGAGCGGGTGACGAGAATCGAACTCGCGCTCTCAGCTTGGGAAGCTTGGGTCTCTTACGGCCGATTACTGGGCTGACCTGCGGCGAAGCGGCTACCGATCCTGGCTCACTGGCGGCCGGGTCACCGCTGTTCCCCGTGGTTTCCCGCCTGACCTGGCACGGTTCTGGCACGCCGGGGCGGGTGATCTCCTGTTGCTCGGCTTGGTCGCCTGGACCCTACGAGTCAACTTAGCTGTCTGTGCTTCCCGTTTCCGACCCGCTGTTGTCAGTGGGCCCTCATACAATCGGAGTTGACCGTCATGGGCCTGATGTGAAGGAGGTGAATGATGGCCAAGAAGGGAAGCGGTGGCAGCTCCGGGAGTAAGGCCCGGAGCGCCGTAACCGGCCGGTACGTGACCAAGAGCTATGCGAAAGCTCACCCGCGTACCACGGTGGTAGAGACTCCGAAGAGGCGTTCCGGCAAGAAGTGACCTCTTGAAGTCCAAACAGGGAGGGGTGTCGCTCAAGCGGCGCCCCTCCGCTTCTCCCACCATATCGCCCCGTACGCGGACGGCTAGCCGCGGGGACATCCGATCAGGACAGTCTCGAAAGCCGTTGCGGTGGCAACGTCGTCGTGGGTTCGACCCCCACCGCCTCCGCTGGCTCAACAGAGAGAACAGCCCCTGACCTTGGCACCTGGTCAGGGGCCGTTCTCACATCGGGCTATCGGCCTTGCCCGTGAATCCCTGCGGTTCACCGCACGATCGGGCACGGGTAGGGCACGGGCCAGTTTGATTAATTCGTAGCTCCAGGAGCCCCGCTAGAGGCTCATGAACGGCGCATCCGGCCGTCGTTGTTGCTCCGCAAGTGGTTAGCCCACGCGGCCTTGATCTGGTCTCCTTGGTCAGCCGTGATGACGCCGGCCTCCAACGCCACCGACACGACGTCCGATGCGACGCCAAGTTGCATGGCGTTGACGGCTTCTTTCATACGGTCCGAGCTACGGGGCGTCCCGACGTGTCCCGGCTCTAGGTCACCAGGGAGGAAGTTCGCAACCTCCCCGTCGTGCCCCTCGAACGCGGCTACGTCCATCCTTACGTGCACCCGCTTGGTGCCTATCGAGACAACGGTCCCGTGTGAGCCCTGGTGGTATATGGGCCTGTCGCTCGGCAGTGAGACTGTCACTTTGTCTCCGACCTTGAAGCTATTCAAGCTCCGTTGACTACCGAACACGCGTGTCCCCCTCGATCTCATAATTCAACAGACAGTGATAGCTACTGGATGGTTTGCGGTTGTGTCGCCCATCCCTATTCGCTACCCCCCGCTAACGAGTTTCAGCTTCGGTCGTGCCGGTGCTGATGGTTCTCCACCGCTCTGGATTCCGATAGGTGCCAACCCGAAGACGTACTCGTTTAGCTCGTCAGGATAGATATTGAGCTCCTCTGCGAGCTCCGAGAACGTCATATTTAGCGGCTTCCGGAGGGCGCCAAATACCTTCACCAATAGTTGGCTGCTCTCGCGAACCAGTGAGGAATCAGGTTCTGCACGGCGATAGCCTCGACGCGCCAGTTCCTTTACGGTTTGATTGTAGCGCCATTCAGAAAGTAGGCCCAATTTGCGCAACCTGTAGGTGAGTGCCATGGCCGACACTCCCCACTTGCGCTTCGCGCTCAGTATCCGGTCGATAGACGCATTGTGTAGCCGTTGAGCAACGACGCCTGCGCGGGGCATAAGGAAGGCCGACGCGAAGTCATTCGCTTCGCCCTCCGAGTCGCGGCCGTGGGGGATGCGGTGCTCACAGTGCAACACAAGGTGGCCGAGCTCGTGGGCGACATCGAATCGCCCCCGCTCGCCTGTCTTCCGTGTGTTCAAGAATACGTACGGCGTGCCGCATTTGATGGTAGAAAAGGCGTCGATGTCGAGGCAGTCGGATGGCAGCGAGAATACGCGGACCCCATTTGATTCAATCAAATGTAGGGCGTTTGGTACCGGTGCTTCTCCGAGTCCCCACGCGGCACGGACCTGCTCTGCCGCAGCCTCGGGCGTCAAGTGCGGGTATGTTGGCACGTTAACGGATGGAAGCTTGAACAAGCCTTCCATCCACTCATTCAGAGCAACGGCTACTGTTCCCGAACTCAGGGCGCTATCACGTTCTGCGGCAGTCATTTTTGATGGGGCACGGAAGCTAACGGCGTCCAGCTGCAACTGCGCCGGCGCGGGTGCCCCAAAGAAGCTGACGGGATAATGGAGTGCGGACGCAAGAGAGGAAATCGTCTCCGGTGAGGGCACCTTACGGTGATTCTCAAACGCAGTGATGCTCTGTGCCGATACTCCAGACCGTTGAGCCAACTCTGCTAGAGTCATTCGCCGTCGTTTGCGGGCAACGACCAGTCGTTCTGGGGTGAACACTTTCCTCAGCTCCCACGTCCGCACTCTACATACCGTTTAGCCCCCCAGCAGCTCCACGACAACTTCCGGGCCGCTGCCATCGCCCGGGTCGTCCAGAAGCGCGATGTCCGCGCCCGGGTCACCCAGATCGGGCAACCGCAGCGGGATGCGCTCCTGCCACTCATCGACGAACTTCCCGTTCATCTTGATCGGCAGGGACAGCTCGGCAGAGATCACTCCCTTGTCCCACTCGTACAGCAGGCACCAGGTCGGGATCTGGTCGAGTTCGCGACCGTAGAGAACCTCGTCGTGGCTGAGCAGAGCGAACTGCCCGTTCTTCTCAACCATGCGGGCCATTGCTGCACCCTTCGGGTTCTTAGACCGAACCTTGGCGTTGAGGTCCCCCACGCCCCCCTTGGCGCTGATAGCCGTCACAGCGTGACTCATGCTGGGGTGGATCATCCGGAGGATGCTATCCCTGGAGGTGCGCTGCCAGCCTTCCGGGTCGAGACCTTCAGCGATGTACCGGTTGGTGCGGCTCCAGAACATGAAGCCACGCATGGCCGGCGCATCAAAATCAGTGCAAGTACGGACATCTGCGGCGGCCAGGTCAAGCGCGCCGTAGAAGAGATCAACCGAGAAGTCGAGCTGCGTCAGCCGCTCTTCGTACCACTCAGGATCCAGGTTCTGCACAGCCCCTCCAGACAACCGTGGTTTCAAAAACCATACCTCATCCGAGGTGCCATTTTTGAAACCTAGGTCATCATCGCATGTCAGTTCGATTCTGTCACTGCCGAAGACCTCTACCCATCAACCTCCCCAGCTCCCATCCCGTACGCCGTCGACCCACACACCGTGGAGCGGGCGTGGTTCCTGGCGTCCAGGTGGAGCGCGCCACTGTACGAACGACCTGGACGCCAGGGGCCGCGTCTGCTCGGCTCTGCCTGGGTCGACGGCGTACGGGATGGGAGCTCCTCACGCACGCCACAACGGACCCGCAGTCGGCGACGGCGCCCCCTCCATCCCGGTGCTGGCCGATCCCCCGCCGGAGGCATCGTTCTGACCGTGGGGGCCTCTCCGGTGGCACACGAAGCGTGATCTTCGGCTCGCTGTGCGCGCGGCACGGGCGCCGGCCGGGCTGGAGCGGGACGGAGGCTGGAGCGCAGGCCCGGCCGGGGGCCGGGCCGCGCGCGGGGAGCGGAGCGAGCCGCCTTGAACTAGTAGAGAAAGTTGTAACTCAGTTGGCCGGGCGGGGCTTGAACTCGTAGGCGCACGGTGGAAGTGCTGCCGCCTGACGGTGCGCGAGGGGCAGGAAGAGCACCGGTCGTATCGTCCATGTGATGCGGGTCTGGGCGTGGGTCAGTGAGACCGTGCACGGTTCGGCGCGAAGCAGAGCTCGTCGGGTCTCGATGCGGCCCTCGTACAGCCACTCCCACGCTTCGTCGGAGGTGTCCGCGTCCAGGGCCGGTGAGATCGTGCGGAGTGCGACCGCTACCCAGCGGTCCGCCTGGGGCGCCGAGTGCGCGTCGAACGATGCCAGCAGCGCCGGCCCCCGTTGCTCGGTCAGGTCCTCGGTCCAGCACTCGCACCAGTAACCCCACTGCGGCGGCTTCATCAGCATCACTGGCCTCCCGACCGGATGTCGGCGTACAACTCCGCGGTGACCGTGTGACCCTGGTCGCTGTCGTGGACCACGACCCGGTGGGCGAGGGCGCTGACCATGCCCAGCCCCCGGCCGCGTTCGGCGTCCTGGTCCTGGTGCTCGACCTTGGGGGCCGTGGCCGTGCCGCCGTCGTCCGTCACCGAGACCGCGACCACCTGAGCCGAGACCGCGACGGCCAGGTGGAAGCTGCCGGGCTCCCAGCCGCTGGCCGTGTGGCGGATCGCGTTCGTGCTCAGCTCGCTCACGATCAGCTCGGCGTCGTCGGCCAGGGGGGAGTCGCGCAGGATGTCGCGGGTCCAGCGGCGGGCCCGGCTCACTTCTTCCGGGAATCCTGGGCAGCTCAGCCCCCAGACCCGGGCTGTACTCGTATACTCGTGCATACAAGTTCCTTCGTGCTGGTAGGCCGCCATGTGTAGCGGGTTCGGGCTAGACGAGTTTCACGCCGTCGTGGGCGCGAACGGCCGGCGGGGTCACCGCGTCGAGTGCGTCAAGCACGCGTATCGCGTACGCCTCGTCGGCAAGCTCGGTGACCTCTTCGCGGGTGGCCCAGCGCAGTGCGCGGGTCTCGTCACCGGTGGTGGGCGCACCGTCGGCGGCTTCGCAGCGGAAGACCAGCGAGACGATCAGGCCCTTCATGTTCTTGTAGACGCCGGTCAGGGTCGCGGGAAGTGCGATCTTGATGCCGGTCTCTTCGAGGACTTCACGCTGGAGGGCTTCCGGAATGGTCTCCTCGCGTTCGAGGACACCGCCCGGCGGCTCCCAGTGACCGTTGTCCCGGCGCTGGATCAGGAGGGCCCGGCCCTGGTCGTCCACGACGACCCCGGCGACGCTCACGGAGTGCGGGCGTTCAGTGCTCACGTTCCTCGGCCCTCTCGGCTGGCTAGGCTCTCCACCGTAGCAACAGCACTCGCCCACTCGTCTAGATACCTAAAGGAGTACTCACGTGAGCCCTCTATCTTCGGGCCTCCTCGGTGATCTCGACCCCACGAGCGATCGTGCGGTCTTCCGGCAGATCGCCGACCAGCTTCGCGAGGCCATCGACCGTGGGCGATTCCGCGAGGGCGAGAAGCTGCCCTCCGAAGCCGACCTTGTCGACCACTTCGGTGTGTCCCGGATGACGGTCCGCAACGCCTTCTCCATCCTCCAGGGCGAGGGCCTGGTGCACGCCGAGCACGGCAGGGGAGTCTTCGTACGGCCACGACCGCCCGTCAGGCGCCTCGCCTCCGACCGCTTCGCCCGCCGCCACCGGGAACAGGGCAAGTCCGCGTTCATCGTGGAGGCCGACGCGGCTGGCGGCCACCCCCAGGTGGACAGCCTGGAGGTCAAGGAGGAGAAGGCCAGCCAGGACATCTCCACCCGGCTCGGCTCCGTGCGGCGCGTGCTGGCCCGTCGGCGCCGGTACCTGCTCGACGGGCGGCCGGTGGAGTTCGCCACCTCCTACCTCCCGCTCGACATCGCCCGCGGCACACCGATCGCCGAACCCAATCCCGGCCCCGGCGGCATCTACGCCCGCCTGGAAGAGCTGGGCCACCGCCTTGACCACTTCGACGAGGAGATCCGTGCCCGGATGCCCTCGCCCGCCGAGGTCAAGACGCTGCGGCTGGCCGCCGGCGTCCCGGTCATCCACCTCATCCGGACCGCCTTCGACACCGAGGGGCGGGCCGTCGAGGTCTGCGACACGGTGATGGCGGCGGACGCGTACGTCCTCTCGTACCAGCTTCCGGCGACCTGATCGTCACGATTTGCGGTGGTGCGCGGGGACGTCCTCCCGAACTCGTACACCCCAACACGCTTACTCGTATAGACGAGTTAGCGAGTTGTGTGGCAAGGTGAGTGCGCGATCCCGATCAAGGGGTTCGCAGGACCCATCTTGTATAGACGAGTAGATAGGAGTGTGTCTTGCGCACCATCCGCGTGGAGACTTCCGGAGCGACGATCCTGCTCACCGAGGCTCCCGAACCGAAGGTCCGCGACCGGCAGACCGGCGAGATCGCCAAGGACGCCAACAGCGGCGAGGCGCTGATGACCATCGGCGTCGTCTACATCGAGGACGGCGAGTCCTCGCTGATCAAGGTCACCGTCCCGGAGGGCGGCATCTCCGAGGGACTGACCCTGGGCGCACCGGTCTCGCTGCCGGGCCTGGTCGCCCGACCGTGGGAGTCCGTCTTCAACGGCCAGCAGCGCCACGGCATCGCCTACCGCGCCGCCGCCGTCACCCCCGCTGCCTTCCCGGCCGCCACCGGGGCCGCCGCCTGATGTCCGACCTGACGACGCTTCTCGAAGTGGGTGGTCCTGTCGCCGCGCTCGGCGGCGGGGCCGCCTACGCCCGGGCCAAGCACCCGGCGGCGTACTGGTCCACGGTCGGCCTCCCGGTGTCCACGGTCCGGCTGCTCAGCACCTACGGCTCGGTGATGGAGGCATGTGGCCTCACCGTGGCGCCCTCCCGACTCCGGGTGCTCGCCGCCAGGGCCATGACCCGGCGTGAGGTGCGGCCCGTACCGCCTCGCCGGGGCCTGCTCCGGCCCACCACGACCGGGCTGCGGATACGCCTCCGCCTGGCCCCTGGCCAGGAACCCGCCGACTTCGCAGCCTCGACCGAACGGCTACGGCACGCCTGGGGCGTCCACGCCGTTTACGTCACCCCGGTCAAGCCGGGTGTCATCGAGCTGCGGCTCGTCGGCTACGACGTCTTACGGCGGGTCCGCATGCCGCGCAAGATCGCGGACGGCTTCCTCCAAGTGCCGGTCGCCCTGCGCGAGGACGCCACGCCGTTCGTACGCGACTACCGCACCATCCCCCACCAGCTCACCCTCGGCGCCACCCTGTCCGGCAAGTCCATGTACCTGCGCCACCTCATCGCCGGCCTCGCCCCTCAGCCTGTCGCCTTGGTCGGCATCGACTGCAAGCGGGGCGTCGAACTGGCCCCCTTCGCTCCCCGGCTCTCCGCCCTGGCCACCGACCCGGAACAGGCGGCCGAACTGCTGCCCGTCCTGGTCAAGGAAATGGAGGACCGATACGACCTGATCAAGGCCCGGCAGGGCATCGCCCCCGGCACCCCGGACGAGGAGATCACCTCCGACATCTGGGGCCTGCCCGAGCACAAGCGCCCCGTACCCGTCGTGCTGTTCGTGGACGAGGTGGCCGAACTCTTCCTCGTCGCCACGAAGAAGGACGAGGAACGCCGCGACGAGATGGTCACCCAGCTCATCCGCCTCGCCCAGCTCGGCCGCGCCGCCGGCATATACCTGGAGGTGTGCGGGCAGCGCTTCGGCGCCGAACTCGGCAAGGGCGCCACCATGCTCCGTGCCCAGCTCACCGGCCGCGTCTGCCACCGCGTCAACGACGAAGCCTCCGCCAAGATGGCCCTCGGCGACATCGCCCCCGAGGCGGTCATGGCCGCCTGCTCCATCGCACCGGAACGGCCCGGCCTGGCCGTGGCTGGTGACACCTCAGGCGGCTGGTCCCGCATCCGCACGCCGTACCTCTCCCTCACGGACGCGGCCGAGACCTGCCACGCGTGGGCCGGACTGGTGCCCGACCTTCCCGCGTTGGAGCCCTTCCGGCCCGCCGTGCCCGTGCGTCCGGCCGAGCACGCGGCCCCGGTCGTCCTGCCCCACCCGGTAACCGACTGACCTTCCCCCGCCCAACTTCGGAAGGAGCCGCCTCATGCGTGCCCGCCTGGCCCGCGTCGACGCGGTGCTCGTCCAGGCGTTCATCGCCGCCGCGCTGTCCTTCGCCCACCTTCACGACCTCGCGGTGGCCGCCGGACAGGACGGCTGGAAGGCATGGGCCTACCCCGTCTCCGTCGACCTGCTCTTGGTCGCCGCCTGGCGACGACTGCGGACCGGACACGGCAAAGCCGCGGCCTGGTGCTGGTTCATCATCGCCCTCGCCGCCTCCCTCGGCGCCAACGTCGCGACCGCCGGCCTCCTCGACCTCGGCAACGTCCCGCCCTGGCTGCGCATCCTCGTTGCGGGCTGGCCCGCCATCGCCTTCCTCGGCGGGACACTCCTCGCCCACTCCGCACCCAAGCCAGACGCTGGCGCGGAAGTCGTCGAGGACCAGGTGGACGAGCCCGAAACCGCCCCCGAACCAGAAGCGCCTGTCCCACCCGCCATCGAGACACCGCCGCGACCGACACCCGTACCCGTCCCGTCCGCCTTGGTCAACCACGCCCGCAAGGTCGCCGCCGAGCACCACGCCCGTACCGGCGCCCCTATCGACACCCTGACCCTCCGCGCCCGTCTCGGCGTCCCCGCGCCGATGGCCGAAGCCATCGCCGCCCACCTCTGAGAGGAGACCGCGTGTCCGCCAACCACAGCTTCCGCAACGTCACCCGCATCGGCCCCGTCCAGGTCGGCACCTCCTACGACAACCGGGGCCGCGAGAAGCACACCGCCGCCTGCACCGCACCGCGCTGCGGCTTCTCCGCCGACTACGACAGCCGCGCCGCCGCCGAACTGGCCGCCCGCACCCACCGCTGCCCCGTCCGCTGAAAGGACCGGACCACCGTGACCGTCAGCCTGCCGCTCGTCCTCATCCTCGGGTTCTTCGCCTGGGGAGCGATCAAGTTCCTCGGCGTCCGCCCCTGGATCGTCGTCCTCATCGCGCTGTTCGGTTTCTGGCTCTCGCACACCTTCCTCGCCCCCGCCATCGAGTCCGGCACGCGGTCCGGCGTCGCCGTCGTAAACGGCTCGCATGACTAGACGAGTAGATAAGGAAGGACAAGCCGTGTTCCTGCCCAAGTACCCGGACAACCCGACCCCGCCGTCCGCCCACACCCACGCGCCCACCGATCCGGCACCCGCCCGACGCGGCCTCGCGTCCCTCCCCGTCGACCAGAAGACCGTCGTGGCCCTGCTCGTCGGCGGGGTCGTCCTCACTGCGCTCCTGGCCGCCGTCGCCGTCACGGCCATCTCCGTGGCCGTCGCCGCCGTCGTCCTGCGCTCGCTGCTCCGCGAGCAGCACCGGCGCTGACCTGTCCGACCGCACCCGGGACGGCCGCGACACGGCCAAGCATCCGGCCGCCCCGGGCTCATCACTCCTGACCGATCCAGTCAGAAGGAGACCGCCATCTTCACCCGCACCACCCCGCCCCCGCTCCCGGAACTCGCGAGGCTGGCCGAGAACGGTAGCCTGCCGGGAATCCTGGGGCAGCTCTCCGGGCTCGGCGGCTGCACCCACCCGATCCGCCTCGACGGCCACCGCACCGAGTACGACATCGACACCACCACCGGAGAGATCGGCCGCGTCCTCCACCACCTCGACTCGACCACCCTCCCGGTCGGCCAGCTCCTCGTCCGCTGCAACAACCGCCGCACCACCCGCTGCCCGGCCTGTGCCGAGGTCTACCGCCGCGACACCTTCCACCTGATCACCGCCGGACTGCGCGGCGGCAAAGGCACCCCGGAACACGTCGCCGCACACCCCCGCGTCTTCGCCACCTTCACCGCCCCCGGCTTCGGCCCGGTCCACAACCGCCGCACCGACGGCCGCCCCTGCCGCTGCGGCACCCACCACGACAAGGACGACACCACACTCGGCACCCCGCTCGACCCGGACACCTACGACTACGAAGCGGCCGTGCTGTGGAACGCCCACGCCGGACAGCTCTGGCGCCGCTTCTCCACCTACCTCCGCCGGGAAGTCGCCAAGCGCGCCGGCTTGTCACAGCGCCACTTCCGCGACCACGCCCGCGTGTCCTTCGCCAAGGTCGCCGAGTACCAGAAGCGCGGCGCGGTCCACTTCCACGCGGTCATCCGCCTCGACGGCCCCGGCGGCGCGGACACCCCGCCCCCGTCCTGGGCCACCGCCGACCTGCTCACCGACGCCATCCACGCGGCAGCGACCAAGGCACGCGTCGACGGCCCGGTCATCGACGGCCGCGCCCACACCTTCACCTTCGGCCGCCAGCTCGACGTACGCACCATCCGCTCCGCCGACTTCAACGACGGCCAGGAGCTGACCGAGCGCGCCGTCGCCGCGTACATCGCCAAGTACGCCACCAAGGGCGCCGAGACCGCGACGGGCGCCCTCGACCGGCCCCTGAAGTTCGCCGCCGAACTCGCCCAGCTCGACATCAGCGACCACGCCCGCCGCCTCATCCGCACCGCCTGGACCCTCGGCGCCCGCAAGGACCTGGAACACCTCCACCTGCGCGCCTGGGCCCACATGCTCGGATTCCGCGGCCACTTCTCCACCAAGTCCCGCCGCTACTCCACCACCCTCGGCGCCCTCCGCGACGCCCGCGCCGAATGGCGCCGAGCACAAGCAGCGGAAGCCAACGGCCCCGAGCCCGACACGACGTACGTCCTCGCGCACTGGGTCTTCGCCGGCACCGGCCTGTCCGACACCGAAGCCTGGCTTGCCGCATCTCTCGAACCCGCTCCCGGTACGGAAGGAGAGCCCACCGCATGAAAGACCGCTACCTGTCCGTGGACCAGGTCGCCGAACTGCTCGGCACGACCGCTCGCTTTCCCCGGCGGCTGATCGAGGAGCGGCGCATCCGGTACGTGAAGGTCGGCCGGCATGTGCGCATCCCACAGAGCGCGGTCGAGGAGTTCATCAAGGCTCGCACGGTGGAGCCGCTGAGGCGTCCTCGTACGCGCTACGGGCGGGCTGCCTGATGGCCAACAGCAAGGGCAGGCGCCGCCGTTTCGGCGCGATCAGACGGCTCCCCTCCGGCCGCTATCAGGCGCGGTATCCCGGACCGGACGGTGTGATGCGCCCGGCCCCCGAGACCTTCGCGACGATCGTTGACGCGGACGACTGGCTCGCGGAGAAGCAGACCGAGATCCGAAGGGGAGAGTGGCGGGACCCGGACGCCGGTGCGGTGAGCTTCCGGGCCTACGCCGACAAGTGGGTGGAGGAACGGGAGCTGGCCCCGCTCACCAGGGACCTGTACCGCTACCTCCTCGACAAGCACCTGGGCGCCTTTGCCGACGTGGACCTGGACGAGATCACGGCGCCGCGCGTGCGTGAGTGGCGGGCCGAGCGGCTTCGGGTGACCGGTGCCAAGACCATCACGGCCAAGGCGTACCGCCTCCTCAAGGCCATCATGGAGACGGCAGTGGACGATGAGCTGATCAGTCGCAACCCGTGCCGGATCAAAGGTGCCGGCAAGGAGAAGGCGGCCGAACGGCGCATCGCCACCGTTGCCCAGGTCGACGCGCTCGCCGACGCCGTGGGGATGAGGTGGAGGCTGATGGTGTATCTCGGTGCTTATGGCCCGATGCGGCCGGAGGAGCTGGCCGGCCTCCGCCGCCGGGACGTGGATGTCGACACCTTGCGCATCCACGTTCGCCGCGCCGAGCCTGAACGGATGGACGGGCGACGGGTCCAGGGCGACACCAAGAGCGAGGCCGGAACCCGGACTGTGATCCTTCCCGCATTCCTCCGCCGGGAACTCCGCTGGCACCTGGAGAGCTACGCCGAGCCGGGGCCGGACGGGCTCCTCTTCGTCGGCGAGAAGGGGGCGCCCTTCCGGCGCAGCACCTTCGGCCGGAAGTGGCGCAGGGCACGGGAGATCGTCGGCATGCCCGAAGGCTTCCGCTTCTACGACCTCCGGCACACCGGCCACACGCTTTCCACCCGGTCCGGTGCCACCCTCAAGGACACGATGGTCCGCGCCGGGCAGTCCTCCGAGAAGGCCGCGCTGATCTACCAGCACTCCGACGAGGAGCGGCAGGAAGAGGTCGCCGCCGGCCTCGACGCCACCGTCCGGAAGGCCCGGGCGGAGGCTGCCAAGAAGACAGCCGACAAGCCCTCTGGCACGGATCTGGCACGCGGCGACTGATCGCTGGACACAACAACAAGGCCCAGGTCTCCGACCTGGGCCTTCTTCATGGAGCGGGTGACGAGAATCGAACTCGCGCTCTCAGCTTGGGAAGCTGATGTTCTACCATTAAACTACACCCGCGTAAGACTCCGGTTGGAACCGGTGTCCGGACGCTCGCCTACTGTACAACATCTCAGGCTCCCGGTGGTCACGCCGTGGGGCCTGTGCTCGTTTTCCGGCAGGGGTCCCGGCGGGAGTCCCGGCAAGGGTCTCCGGCAGGGGGATCCGGCTGCGGGCGACCGGAGTTGGGGCGTACGGTGGGGGGCCTCGAAGGAGTCGCGGGGTTCCCGGAGCGTGTGACGGACGGGAAGCGACGACGGGGCGGGACTGGAGCGGCGGCCGGTGGGTAATCGCCGGGAGGCGGTAGGGCCCGCCTCCTCGGCCCCCCCCCGGCGGGCACTCGGGGTGCTCGGCCCCCCGGCGGGCACGCGGAGTGCTCGGCCCCCCGGCGGGCACGCGGAGTGCCGCCTGGAGAGCCGTCTCTTTGATCCCGTAGTGTGGCTTTTGTCGT
>NZ_WYCT01000199.1 GCF_011008945.1 Streptomyces harenosi | reverse complement strand
GGCTGGGGGGCGGCGGGGGACTGGGTGGCCACCATGGTCACGGAACCCAATGCGAGGGCTGCCGCGACACCGGCAGCCAAGGCGTTTTTGCGGTACATGACAAACCCTTCCACCGGGCCTCGTCGGGGATTGCCGCAGGGCGTCACCTGGAGTGCGGGGGGTGTTCGGCGGCAGTTGGCTCGGTTGTGGCCATGAGGCTAGAGATGCGGAGAGCGGCCGACATCGGGGTAACCCCTTGATCTGGACGGGGAGGCCCGGCGGGCGCACCATGGCCCGATGCCAGACTCTGCGGTGTGGATGAACGCGTCCCACGAGGCCGGTCCCGTGCTGCCGGTGGTGCCGGAAGACGTGCACGGCATCCGCCGGGTGGTCCTGTTCGGGCCGCCCGGAAGCGGCAAGACCACCGCGGCCGGTGTCCTGGGACGGCGGTCGGGCCTGCCGGTTCTCCGGCTGGCCCCGGGCCCACAGGACACCGGGATCCCGTACACCGGGCTGCTCGAACTCGCGCTGGCCTTCCCGGCCCTGCCCGCTTCACGGGAGCTGACGGCGGCACTCGACGAGACCGCCGGCCGGTCCGGTTCTCCGGACGATGCCGGTCGGGCACTTCGGCTGCGCCGCCTGACCGCTGATCTGCTGCGGGAGGCACCGCCCATGACGCTGGTGGTGGACAACGCCCAGTGGCTGGACCCGGCCAGTGCGGCCGTCCTGGGCTGGGCGTTGCGCCTGGCTCCGGACCTTCCCGTCATCGCGGCCGAGCGCACCTGGCGCCCGGGGACCGGAAGCCACTGGTGCGGAGAGGACGCGTGCGCGGTACGCGTCCCGCCCCTGACGGCCCCTCAGGTCGCGACCTTGCTGTCCCCGTACCGGCTCGCCCCCCGCGAGGTCACGCGCATCCACGCGTACAGCGGCGGGAATCCGGCCCTGGCCCTGGCGCTGGCCGACGCCTCGCGCCCGCTCCCGGACCGGGACGGTGTCAGCGAGTCGGCCCTTCCGCCGACGGTCCGCCGACTGGTGGGTGAGTGGCTGGACGAGCTACCGGTCCAGGTACAGGAACTGCTGACGTTCGCCGCACTCGATGACCGGCCCGACCTCGAACTGCTCGGCCGCCTCGCCGGCCCGGCAGCCGAGGCCCTCCTCGCCCAGGCCGAGGCGGCGGGACTGTTCGACATCGGACGGGTGGACGGGAGCGTGCGGTTCACCGCCTCCGCGATCGGCACGGAACTCGTGGCCCGGCTGCCGGGCGACGCGCGCAGGCTCCTGCACGCTCGCCTGGCCGAGGCCAGCCGCGACAGCGTCCGCCGCGACCGGCACACCGTGCTGGCGGCCGACGCCGACGATCCGCGGTCGGCCCGCCGCGCCGCCCGCGCCGCCGTACGCGCCCGGCAGCGCGGCGACCACGTGCTCGCGGCGGAGCTCTCCCTCCTCGCCGCCCAGCGCACCCCTCAGGACGACGGCGACCTGCTCATCGAACGGGCCCTGACCGCCGTACGCGACGCCGCCCACTACGGTGACCTCCCCCGCGCTCGGGCCGCCGCCCGCCTTGTCCTGGGCCAGGACACCACCCCGGACCAGCGCGTCGATGCCCTCGTCGCGCTGCTCGACGCGAGCGGCCAGCACCTGTACAGCGCGGACGAACTGTTCGCCGCCGCACTCCGCGCGGCGGCCGGACGATCCGACCTCACCGCGCGGATCCTCATCCGCCAGTCCGTCTGGGCCAACGTCAACGAGGGCGCCCCCCCACCGGGCGTGTGCCCTGGCCGGCCGGGCCACCGCCCTCGCCGAGAGCGCCGGCGACACCACCACCGCCGTCATGGCCCTCACGATGCAGGCCCGCCTCCAACGCGTCCTCGGCCATCCCGACGCCGGGACCACGCTCAGCCGTGCCCTGTCCCTGCCACGCGCCGCCTCCATCCCCGTCAACGGCACACCTCAGCACCTCGCCGCCCGGCACGCCCTCTTCGACGACCGCCCGGACGAGGCCCGCACCGCTCTGCTTCCCCTGCTCGTCGAAGCCGAGCGGACGGGAGACGCCGAGGCGACCGTGGACGTCCTGCGCAGCCTCGCCGAGGCCGAACTCCGCGCCGGACGGTGCGCCAGAGCACTCGACCACGCCCACCGCGCGCAGGCGCTGACCGACGGGACCGCCCTGTCGGCCGCACCGGCCTGTTACACCTCCGCCCTCGTCGAGGGCGCCGCCCGGCGCACCGACCTCGCCCTCGTCCACGCGCGCCGCGGTGTGGACACCGCCCGGCAGGAGGACAACAAGGTCTTCCTCTCCCGCAACCTCTTCGCCCTCGGCCACCTCCTCCTGGCCACCGGCCGCCCCAAGGAAGCCCTGGAGGCCCTGGAGGAGGTGCGGGACCTGGAGGGACTTCAGCAGGTCCGCGACCCGTCCGTCCTGCGCTGGCATCCCGAGCTCGCCGAGACCCTCATCGCCCTCGGGCGCCTCGACCAGGCACAGAGCCTCCTGGACGACACCCGCCGCACCGCGACCGACCTCGGCAGGGACACCGTGCTTCCCTCCCTCGAACGCTCCCAGGCGCTCCTGGACGCCGCCCGCGGCCACTACGGCACCGCGGCCCGGCGCCTCACCGAAGCGGCCGACCGGCTCCGCCACCTTCCCCTCGAACGGGGCCGGACCCTCCTGGCGCTCAGCCACACCGAACGACGCGGACGCCGCCGCGCCAGCGCCCGCGCCGCCGCGCAAAGCGCCGCCGACCTCTTCACCGCCCACCGGGCACACCCCTGGGCCGAAACCGCCGCGCACACCCTCGGCCGACTGGAAGACGCGCCCACGGACCACAACGACCGCCCCCGTCTCACCCCGGCCGAACAACGCTGCGCCGAACTCGCCGCCGCCGGAGTGAGCAACCGCGACATCGCCACCACCCTCACCGTCAGCGTCAAGACGGTCGAAGCGACCCTCACCCGCGTCTACCGGAAACTCGGCCTGCACTCACGCTTCCAGTTGGCGCACACCGTCACACCAGCACGTGAGTGACCCGCCCGTACCGCTGCGGGAGCCGCCGATCTCAGCCGCGTACCGGGCGACGACGTCGGGCCCGCACCACCGATCGAGTCCGCCGTCGGCAGGCGGACGGCCTCCGGGCCACAGCACGACGTCGTTTCGGGGTTACGGGGTGCCGGCACGCGCGGTCGCGCGGGTCCAGGTGTTCATGATGATGAAGGTCTTGGTGCCCTCCACCTTGCCGGTCCGGCGTACGGCGTTGATCACCTGCTGAAGATGCTTCACGTCCCTGACCCAGAGCTTGAGCAGAGCGTCGGAGGTGCCGGCGATGCTGTGGCTCTCCTCGATCTCCGGGATGCTCTCGGCGATGCCCTCGATCTCGTCACTGTCGGTCGCGCCGAGCAGGCGGATCTCGATGAACGCCTGGAGCATGCCCGCCCGGCTGTCCTCGATGACCGCGGTGTAGCCGCGGATCACACCCGCCCTCTCCATGCGCTCGATGCGGCGCGCGCACGGAGCCGCCGAGAGTCCCACAGCACGCGCGATCTCCGACACGGGCGCCCGCCCGTCCTTGCGGAGGATGTTCAGTATGTGACGGTCGATCGCGTCCACGGCCAACTCCCCGAATCATGCGCGTCACGCACAAGTCACGCGCCGAAAGCTCCACTGCTCGTTATAAACCGAGTGAATCACGCTCAACATGTGCGTGATGATGCCCGGCCTATCGCCTGGGGAACGTCGCCCTGTCATCGTCATGGCGTCCGGGTGATCCCCGGCAGGAGGACCGCACCGGCCAACCCCTACGGCGCGGACTCCGACCAGGTGACAGGTGCGCGGGTATCCCCGGCACCCCGCGGCCGGCCCCACATCCTGGGGCCGGCCGGGCACCGAACCAGGTCCATCAGCAGCGGCCATCGCGCGGGCCACAAGAGCCGGCTTCGACGACACGATCACGAAGCTGTGCTGTACCTGATCCGTGGCGCCCTCACGGCGCGTGGTGAGTATGGGATCGGGGTGTCAGTGGTATCGGCTGCGCTTCGGGCCTCGTGGCCACTGGCGCGGTCGAATGGTGTGACGTGGCGGATAGGGCCGAGCTACTGCCGCTGCCCCTTCGGCTGCGAGCCATTTGCTTCTGCCGCGCACCCACGCTGCGAGACTGTAGCTCCGCGTGCACGCGCGCGATCCGTCACCGTCCGATTGCGGGCGGCGATCAGGGTTTTGCCCGTGCCGCAGGCGGCGATCACGATCACGCGGGTGTGGTGGCGGAGGCTGAGCGGCGTTGCGCCACTTGGGGACCTCGGCGGGGCGCTCGGCGCTCGAGCTCCCGCTGGGCGCTCACCTCGGCCACAGGAGACGTCGGGGATCGCGGCCGGCGGGCTCGGCCTGGGCCGGGGCGGTGGTCACAGCGGTCCAGACGGGGTCGGCGAGGATCCGGACACCGTGGTCGGGGAGGGCCACGAGAGTGGCTGACCACCGGCATCAGGCGCAGACCGCGGCAGGAACTCACCAACCGTGCCGTGGATGCGGCACGGGCATTGGTCGAGCGCGGCGTCGCCCGTCTGAAGTCCTGGCGGATGTTCCGCAGATGCCGGTGCAGCGCCAACCACATGACGTCAATCGCCAAGGCCGTCCTCATTCTGGAGCGGCAACGCTGAAGAAGCTCACTGAGTCGATCGCACAGCGGAGCAGCCCAGTTCCCCTCGGAGCCCGAGCTCGTCGAGGACCAGGCGATGGAACTTGGCCCCCACGCGGGCCTTCGTTCACTCGGTGAAACGCCTGTGGGCTGTCGCTTTCGATGGCCCGAACGACGCGGACGGCGACTGCTGCCACGTGCAGCCCGAGGTGGTCACGAACACGATCGTGGCCAGCACCTCTCGGCCGCCACGCCGCTGCCGGCCGCCACCCTGAGGCCGCGATGGAGCCGCCGGCAGCACCGCTGGAACAGTTCTCACAACTCGTCCGGCGCCTGCCGTTCAACGATCCCGACCAGGGCTCGTAGTCTACCGAGCCAGCCACATGAGCTGGCTTCCAAGGACCGGACGCACGAGGGGGCGAAGGCCGGGCAACCGTCGGGCAGGCTCAGATCCAGCCGCGCTCCCGCGCCCGGACCCCCGCCTGGAACCGCGTATCGGCGCCCAGTGTGCGCATCAGAGCCGCCACCCGCCGCGTCGCCGTGCGTACGCTGACCCCCAACTGCCGGGCTATCGCCTGGTCCTTGAAGCCGGCGTGCAGCAGACACACGAGCACCAGCTCCTCCTCGCTGGGCCCCTCCTCCACCTCCTCCACCTGGGGGGCGAGCAGGGGTTCGGCGCGTTCCCAGTACGCCTCGAACAGCTCGATCAGCCCGTCCAGCAAGCCCGACGGATGCACGAGGACGATGGATTCCTTGCTGCCACCGGTCAGCGGCACCATCGCCACTCTGCGGTCCACGATCCGCGCCTTGAAGGGGAGATGACGCAGCAGCCGTGACTTCTCGCCGAGCGCAGCGAGCCGCAGGACGGTCTCCATCCGGCCGGGTGGATCGATCGACTCCAGGCAGTACACGCCCCGGATGTCCACGCCGCGCTCCACCCATTCACGGGTGGTCGTCTTCTCCTGCTCGTGGAAGTGCGGCTGACCGACCGCGTCCAGGTACGGCGGCTTGTCCAGCGTCCACAAATGGGTGGTGACGGACCGGTTCACCTCGTCGATCCGCCGGGCGATCGTCTCCGGGTCCGAGAGCACCTCCACCAGGGCTTCCGGGTCCGACTGCAGCTGATTAGCCCAGTAAAGGCGATGAAGTGCCGAGAGCTCCGCCTCCACCTCGCCGTACATCGTCTCCGCTTCGGACCGACGCCGGTGCAGCAGGGCCGAGAGCGCCGACCGGGGGCTTACCGCTTCCCAGCGGCCCCGGCCCACCCGCCGCACGAGGCCGAGGTCAGCCAGCCGCTTCAACGCCTGCCCGGTACGCGCCACTCCGGCGCCCGCGTTCTCCGCGAGATCGGCCACCGTGCACTGCTGCCCCGACAGCACCGCCCGGTACACGTTCTCGTCGAACGCGCTCACACCCACGGCTTCCAGCACAGCCAGCCCTCCTTGCCACACGAGAAGACAGCGCCGGGAGGCCCATGCCCCGGTGCGGGGCCGACCGGTCTTCCCACGCGTGGCGCGTTTGGTCACCACGCCAAAGACGCCATCACATTATCTGGACAGTCGGTATTCGCTCGGCGTTCACTCATCCCGGACTACCCGTCAGTCACCGCCTGGTGCCAGGCGGTTCGGAAATTCCCGCCCCCAGCGCACACCGCAGGCGAGCCCCCACGCTCGTCTCTCCGGCGTGCGTGGAAATCCATGAGGAGAGTCCGTGTCACTCCTGCCGCGTAGAACATCGCGCAACCGGCGAGCCGGCCTCGCCGGCTTGCTCACCACCGCCCTTGCCTCGCTCAGCCTTCCCCTCGCCTCGAGCGCCATGGCCGTCCCCGCCGCCGCTCCGATCGCCGAATCCGCCACGCGCATCTACCTGGTCACCCTCGCGGGCGAGCCCCTGGTCACCTACGACGGCGGGGTGGGCGACCTCCCCGCCACGAAGCCCGCCGAGGGCGGCAAGCTCGATGTCGCCTCGGCCGCCGCCAAGCGGTACCGCGCCCACCTGACGGACCAGCAGGTCCGCGTCGCCAAGAAGGTCGGCGCCACCGTCCGGCAGCACTACGCGGTCACCACCAACACCTTCAGCGCCCGGCTCGACGCCCGCCAACTGGTGCGCCTCGCCCACACCGGTAACGTCGTGCACATCGCCCCCGACCGCTTCCACCAGGCCACCGACGACCGGAACTCCACCGACTTCCTCGGACTCTCCGGCCGCAAGGGGCTGTGGAAGGCCCTCGGCGGAACCGCCGAAGCCGGCAAGGGCATCGTCATCGGCGACATCGACACGGGCATCTGGCCCGAGAACCCCTCCTTCGCCGCCCCGGCCCTGAGTTCCCGCAAGCCCGGCAAGAAGGACCGCCACCGCCCCTACCGCGTGGGCACGACCACGGTGATGCACAAGGCGGACGGCGGAACCTTCAAGGGCACCTGCCAGACCGGCGACAGCTTCACCGCCGCGGCCTGCAACGAGAAGGTCATCAGCGCCCGCTACTTCGGCAAGGCATGGTTGGACGCCGTCCCGGAGTCCAACCGGGCCGGATACGTCTCCCCGCGCGACAGCCAGGGCCACGGCACCCACACGGCGGCCACCGCGGCCGGCAACGCCGACGTCCGCGCCAAGGTCGACGGTGAGGACCTCGGCACCGTCTCCGGCGTGGCCCCCGCAGCCACCATCGCCGTCTACAAAGCCCTCTGGCAGAGCAAGGACGGCCAAGCGGACGGCGGTCTGACCAGCGACATCGTCGCCGCCATCGACCAGGCCGTCGCCGACGGCGTGGACGTCATCAACTACTCGCTCGGCGGCACGTTCGAGAGCGCGTACGACAACCCGGCACAGGTCGCGCTCCGCAACGCCGCCGCGGCCGGAGTCTTCGTCGCCACCGCCGCGGGCAACTCCGGCCCGGGGGCGTCCAGCCTCGACAACACCGCGCCCTGGACCACCACGGTCGCTGCCGGCACCATCAAGTCGCACACCGGCACGGTGACCCTCGGCAACGGCGCGAGCCACACCGGCATCAGCACCACCGTGCACCGGCAGGTCGGCCCCGCCCCGCTCGTCCGGGGCTCCGCGGTCCGAGTCCCCGACACCGTGGACGTCTACGCGGACTACTGCATGCCGGACTCCCTCGACCCCGCCCGCACGGCCGGGAAGATCGTCGTCTGCGAACGGGGCCACAACTCCCGCCTCGACAAGTCCGCCGAGGTCAAGCGGGCCGGCGGCATCGGCCTCGTCCTGGTGAACCCCGGCAACGAGAGCACGGACGGCGACCTGCACAGCGTGCCGACCGTCCACCTCGACAACGCGGACGCGGCCCCCGTGCGCACCTACGCCGCTACGGACGGAGCCACCGCCACCCTCACCGAGGGAGGCACCTCGGACGTCTACCCGCAGGTGGCCGGCTTCTCCTCGCGCGGCCCCTCGCTCACCGGCAACGGCGACCTGCTCAAACCCGACATCACCGCGCCCGGCGTCACGATCCTCGCGGCCGTGTCCCCGGTCGGCAACGACGGACACGACTTCGACTACTACTCCGGCACCTCCATGGCCACCCCGCACATCAGCGGCCTGGCGGCGCTCTACCTCTCGGAGCACCCCATCTGGTCCCCGATGAGCATCAAGTCGGCCATGATGACCACCGCCACGCCGACGAAGACCGCGGACGGCAAGGACAGCGTCGACGCCTTCGCGCAGGGCGCGGGCGAGGTGGACGCACGGGCCATGCTGCGGCCCGGACTCGTCTACGACTCGGGCGAGCGGGACTGGCTCGCGTACCTCGAAGGCTCCGGCGTGGACACCGGAACCGGCGTCAAGGCTATCGACCCGAGCGACCTCAACTACCCGTCCATAGCCATCGGCGACCTGTTCGGCAAGCAGACCGTCACCCGCACCGTCACCGCGACCACGGCCGGCACATACCGCGCCCGGGTGGACCTCCCCGGCATCAAGGCCACCGTGAGCCCGTCCGTACTGCACTTCAGCCACCCCGGCCAGAAGCGCACCTTCACCGTCACCCTGGACGTGACCACCGCGCCCGCCGGACGCGTCGGCACCGGGGCCCTCACCTGGACCTCCGGCCGCACCACCGTCCGCAGCCCGATCGTCGTCACCCCGCAGATCGTCCGCGCCCCCGCCGAGATCAAGGGCTCCGGCTCCAGCGGCTCGACCAAGTTCCCGGTCACCCCGGCCACCAGCACCCTGACGGCCACCGCCTACGGACCGGTCACCTCGCCGGTCACCGAGGGCACCCTGACCCAGATGCAGCAGATCTCCTACGACGCCGAGATCCCGTCCGGCACCAAGGCGTCGCAGATCACGGTCCGCTTCGACGCGGCGGACGACACGATCACGGGCGTCCTGTGGGGCAACAAGGTCGACGGGGTCCTTCAGGACGTCCAAGTCGCCGTCCCCGACAGTGACGGGACGGTCACCATCACCGTGCCGCATCCCACGGCCGACGCCCTCTTCGTATCCCTGGTCGCCATGGGGACGGACGACGAGACCGTCACCCCGTACACCTATCAGGCGAACCACATCACCGCGGACAGCCCCGCCACCGGCAGGGTCACGGTCACGCCCGACCGGGCCCGCGTCACCCCCGGCGTGCCGACCGACCTGACCGCCGCCTGGTCCGGCGTCCCGGCGGACACCCGGTCCGGCGCCTGGATCGAGTATGGCAACGGGGCGGGCACCTTCCTGACCCTCAACTGAGTCCCGGCACCCACCGGGGGCGGCACGCACACACGTGCCGCCCCCCGCAGTCGCCGGAGCCGATGACGATGTCCACCTCGTGGCCCAGGCGCTGCTTGATCTCCCAGACCTGGGTTAGCCGCTCGTCCCCGTGGGGCAGCAACGTGCTGGAGAGCAGCGGTTCGCACAGTTCGGCGAGGACATCCTGGACCACGAGGTGGTCCAGGGGCGGACACCGGCGGCGAGTGGTCGCGCCCCGTGGCCGCCGAGCCCTATCCGGAAGACCTCGGCCCCTCCGGCCGCCGTGCCGCCGGCTGCTCCTTGCGCGCCGCCCATGAGGATGACCTCTGGACCAGGATCCGGGAGCCTTCGATTGAGGTGGCCACTCATCCGTACGGGGCCACGCTGGAGCACAGTCCTCAGCTCGTCGACGCGCGCATGGCCCTGAAGCACGACCTCGATGTCCTTGCCGGTCTCGACGACGACGCCCCGGCGGCGTGGGACGGCGACCCTCACGGCCCTGTCGATAGCCGAGCGGAGCGGGAAACACCGGACCCTCCTCACGCAGCCGCTCCATCAGATCGGCGTGTACGAAGCGGAAGAGCGAGCGGTCCAACGCCACGCCCTACCCCCGGGGACACCGCTCCCAGGCGCAGCGGCCAGCGACGTCCTGGCTGCTTTCGGTGTCAGGATGGCCCGCCACCGGACGGGACGGGCCCGGTCAGCGGCGGGCCGGTGCTGGCCGATACCTTGTCGATGGCTTCACGAGCGCCGGATACTCTTTGCCCCGGACGTCGGCGAACTCCGTGAACCGCTCCACCGCGGCATCCTCGGTCGCCGCGGTGTAGACGGGCCTGAGGACCTTGGCGATCTTGTCCCAGTGCTTACGGCCCGCGTAGCGGAATGCTCGGGGCGACCCCCTTCGTCCCGGGGGCAGATCCTTCGGCCCGCTCCGGCCCGGCGGACGTACCGGCCCGTTCAGCGCTGCGGGGAGCGGAGGACGAGCAGGATGATCTCGCTGGGGGCGAAGCCGCGAAACGGCGGCCCGTTGGGCCTTTGTTGACTCCAAGAATCAAGAACGGCTTTTGGCCCAAGAACCACACGGACTATACGCCGCTGCCCGGCATGTGGCCAGACATTCACATGACGCCTGCCCAGGGGGTGCAGGCCCATCTTGACCTGCAGGGAGGTGCTCCAGGAGGAGTGCTGCTGCCGATCCACTGGGGCACGTTCAACCTGGCTCCGCATCCGTGGGCGGAGCCGGGGGAGTGGACGAAGGACGCGTCCGAGGAGGTCGGTCAGGTGGTGGCGTTCCCGTGTCCGGGCGAGCCGTTCGAGCCGGCGGGGGAGCTGCCGGTGGAGGCGTGGTGGCGGGCGGTGTCGGGTCCGATCGCGCACCTGTGGCGCCGTCCCCGGATCGTCGAAGGCGTGGCCGGGACGACCAAGAACGATCTCGACCTCGCGGGGGAGAGGTGACGTCGGTCGGGGACAAGCTTGGGGAGATGGTCCAGATGCTGGAGCCTCTCCCTGCTGACGAGCAGGATCGTTTGCTGCACGCCTTGAACGGAGCGTCCCGCGTGGAGTGTGAAATCACTGCTCAGCGCTTCAGGCCCTTGCCGTCCCTTGAAGCCCCGTCTCGGGTTGTTGTCCGAACGCGCATTGTGGAGTGTTGAGCTTGCAGGAGGGGGCCGGCAGGGCTCGGCTGGTGTCGGTGACAGTGTCTCGTGCTGTGACCGCGAAGGTTCACCGGGTTCGAGAGCTGTGAGGGACCGGACGAACGTTCTGCGTGCCGGTTGGGACGATCGCGTCGTGACTTCCTTGAGTTTGCGGGCTCGGGAACGCCGGGGAACGGCCAGCACGCCCAGATCCGTCTGAACCCGCCCACACCGCCCACCGGATAGGCAGGCTTCCGCCATGCGACCCAAAACCACCACCCAGCCCTACCCGTCCGGCACCCGCTGGGCCGTCACCGCCCGGAACGGCTACACCCAGACCACTGAGCTCGTTCTGTACGCCGAGCCGAACTACTCCACGATCACTGACGACTACACACCCGACGAGATCAGTGCCCACGAATTGTGGTGGATCTGGATCGACAAGGTCGCGAACAAGGCGCACGAGCGATGGCCGGACCTGTACCGGCCGGGCGAGGTCACCATCCCGTGGACCCTGACCACGCCGGCCTTGGGGAACGTTTTCGAGGCTGCGCCCCACACACGGCCCCTGCCGCCGGACCCTGAGCTGGTGCGCATGTTCGGACGGGCGTACGAGCCTGAGGACTTCCTCACGCACTTTAAGGTCCCCACGAACGAGGATACCGGGGAGCGGATCAACTGGCTGCGCCTACCTGTCCTGGACCGCGGATGGAACGCCACCACCGCGGACACGGGCGGGTTCATTCAGGAGGTGACGGGATGGAAGCCGTCCCCGTTGCAGCCGGCGATGGACGTGATACAACTCGGCCGTGCTGCTGGCCTGTACGTTCCTGACCTCGGCTGAACAGGGAAACAGCTCGTTTTTCCGGCCGCACCCCACGGCGGCCGGGCTTCGGCACGTTCGGGTCTGGTCACGATCCAAGCATCCGACTTTCACGATCCTCCCACACGAGCGCATGATTCCCCTGACACATCAGCCACTCAGGGGGACCCCATGCGCCGCCGCACTACCATCCTGCTCATCACCAGCCTCGCCGCCCTCGCAGGATGTGGAAACAGCAGCGGAGAACCCGACACCATCCGTGTAACCGTCACCCAGACCGTCACCGCCCACCCCAGCAGCAAGCCCGCCACCGCGCCAGACGACGGCATCTACAAGATGGGTGACAAGGCCACCATCAACGACACCGAGAGCAACATCCGCTTCACGGCTCGGGTCGTCGAATACCAGCAGCCCTACCAAGGCCCCCAGCCCCAGAAACCCTCCGACTTCCAAGGCGGCGACACGTGGGCCACCGCCAGTATCAAGATCTGCAACGAGGGAGGCGAGACCTTCTCCGTTGACCAGAGCGTGTGGTCCCTGGAGTACGCGGACGGCACCAGCGTGGAGAGCACCGGTCTGTCAGGAGGGGACATGCCGAAGCCCGAGTACCCAATGGATAAGGCCGTGAAGACGGGTCGTTGCGCCGCCGGCCTGATCGCTTATCCAGTCGACGGGAGTAAGCGGCCCGAGCGCGTGGTGTACAGCCCTGAAGGGCTCGACTCCCTGGAGTGGGCCATCTCCGAAGCTGACTGACTGGCCCTACGCCGCCGTCCCCGGTCCGACTTCCCGCGGATCCCCGTCGGTGCTGGCGTTGGCCTTCGTCCTGGCACGCGAAGGCGTCCTCCTCGACCAGGTTCACCCACTGCAGGGATCACCCGCTGGGCCGACGACGCAGGCGGCGTGGCCGATTTGGCGGTGCTGCTCGGAATCCTGATCACTGCTGCGGAGCGGCGTCCGTCCCACGGGAGGCAGTCATGAGCGAACGCGACGTCCTGCTCAACGAGCTCGCGCAGGGGCTTCGCCCGATGTACTCGGCGCCGCGGGTGACGTTGCCGTTCGCGATCTCGACGACGCCGTTGCAGCGGGTGGTGCAGTGGCCCTGGTGGGGGCCGCCATTCTGGTCGAGGGCGAGGGTCCAGTTGATGACGGTCTCGCCGCCGTTGCGCATGTTCTGCACGACGAGGTTCTCTGCGTGCCACGACAGGGTGTCGGCGAAGGTGTTGGCGGTGTCGGTGCCGGAGCACTCGGTGAAGAAGACACGCTTGCCGGCGTTGACGATCTGCTGCTGCGCGGAGGGGGCGCCGCCGTAGCAGTGGAAGGCGGCGCCGATGACGCGGCTGATGCCCTGGGTGGAGTTGAAGACCTCGACCGGGTAGTTCGGGTGGTCCCAGTTGTGGTCGTAGGCCAGCAGGTTGGTGGGCAGGTTGTTGGCCGTGAGGGTGCGGTCCAGGACCTTGAAGAATTCTGCCTGCTGCGGGGCAGTCATGCTGATGGAGGGGTAGCTGGTGGCGAACTCGGGCTCGTTTTGGACCGTGAGGTCGGTCAGGGTGATGCCCTGCTGCCTGTATGCCTTGATCGCCTTGACCAGGTAGTCGGCGTACGCCTGGTACTGGTCGGTCTTCAGCTCGCCGCCGTTGAGGGAGTTGCCGGTCTTCATCCAGGCGGGCGGGGACCAGGGGGAGCCCATGAACCGGATGGAGGGGTTGAGGGTGGTGGCTGGCGGCGCGGGCTCTGGGGCGGAGGTAGGACATGGTGCGGCTCTCCTTCAGTGTGTTCCTGACAACGGGAGGGTGGTACACCGTGCCCGCCCGGGTGCGGGTGGGGCGCCCTGGGTGGGGCCGGGGCTTCGAAG
>NZ_WYCT01000198.1 GCF_011008945.1 Streptomyces harenosi | reverse complement strand
CGCCGCCCACCGAGATCTACACTTCTAGCTTCGTCGGCAGCGTCAGAGGTGTATAAGAGACAGGCCGGAGGGGCCGGCGCCGGGCGGGCGGCGGACCGCCGAGGCCGCCCGGACCGCGCCCGCGCCGCCCGGCTCAGTACCCCTGGCGGTACGGGTTCGGGTTCTGCCCGCCCTGCGGATGGCCCTGGCCCTGCGGGTAGCCCTGCGGGTTCTGCGGGGCGTACGGCTGCTGGGGCTGCTGCGGGTGCTGCCGGCCGTAGTACGGGTCGTCGCCCTGCGGCCGGCCCTGGCCGTAGCCCTGGCCGTGGCCCTGCCCGCCGTACGCCTGGTTCCCGTAGCCCTGGTTCCCGTAGCCCTGGTTCCCGTAGCCCTGGTCGCCGTAGCCCGGGTGGCCGCCGTAGCCCTGGCCCTGCTGGGGGTACGGGGCCTGCTGCTGGGGGTACTGCGGCTGCTGCTGGGGGTGGTGCGGCTGCTGGGGCCGGTGGGCCGGTTCCACGCGGCGCAACTGGGTGGTCGCGTCGTCCATGACGGCGTGCTGCGGCTGCTGCCACCCGGCCGGGGCCGGGGCCGGCTGGGCGGGCCCCTCGGCGGCGGCGCGCTTCTTCTTCCCGCGCTCGCGGAGGTACTCGATGATGATCGGCACCACGGAGACCAGGACGATCAGGACGAGGATCGCCTCGACGTTCGCGCGGATGAGCTCGATCTGGCCGAGCCAGTAGCCCGCGAGGGTGACACCGGTGCCCCAGGCGATGCCGCCGATGACGTTGTACGTGAGGAACGTGCGGTACTTCATGCGCCCGGCGCCGGCCACGATGGGGGCGAAGGTGCGCACGATCGGGACGAAGCGCGCCAGGACGATCGCCTTGGGCCCGTACTTCTCCATGAACTCGTGGGCCTTCTCCAGGTTCTCCTGCTTGAAGAGCCTGGAGCCTGGCCGGTTGAAGAGCCTGGGCCCGAAGAACTTGCCGATCATGTAGCCGACCTGGTCGCCGATGACGGCGGCCAGCACGATCAGCAGGCAGACCAGCCACAGCGGCTGGCTGATGTACTCGCCCTGGGCCACGAAGAGGCCCGCGGTGAACAGCAGCGAGTCACCGGGCAGGAACGCGAAGAGCCCCGACTCGGCGAAGACGATCAGCAGGATGCCGGGGAGGCTGAAGGTCTCGATCAGATAGTCGGGGCTGAGCCACTCGGGGCCGAGCGCAAGCGTGGTCACGGGAATGTGGCTCCTGCTGCTGGGGGCGGGCTGGGGCTGGCTGCCCAAAAGTATCAACGCAGCCCTGCGGATCCGGGTTCCACGAGGGTACCCAGGGTGGGACCGGCGCCCGCCGGGGAACCCCGGGAACCATGGGTATCGAGGAATACGGCGGCGGCCAGGGCCCGCGGCCCGACGTACTGGTCCTGACCACGAACGACGCACCCGGCTACCGCGTGCAGGAGGTCATCGGCGAGGTCTTCGGGCTCACCGTGCGCTCCCGGCACCTGGGCAGCCAGATCGGGGCCGGGCTGAAGTCCCTGGTCGGCGGCGAGCTGCGCGGGCTGACGAAGACGCTGGTGGAGACCCGCAGCCAGGCCATGGAGCGGCTCGTGGAGCAGGCACGCGCGCGGGGCGCCAACGCGGTACTGGCGTTCCGCTTCGATGTGACGGAGGCGGCGGACGCGGGCACCGAGGTCTGCGCCTACGGCACGGCGGTGGTCCTGGCCCGGGAGTGACCGGGCCGGGACCACCGCCGCTCGGGGCTCAGGAGGTGTGCCGGGCCGCGTTGGCGGCGATCGCGTCCCGCAGGTAGACCGCGAGACCGGGGCGGATCGCGTCGTAGGTCGCGGTGAAGCGCGGGTCGCCGACGTACATCTCGCCCAGGCAGGTGTGCATCTCGTACCCGCAGTCGTAGTACGAGCCGGTGATGAACCGGCGGTGTTCCTCCGCCGTGTCCATGGCCGCCTCGGAGTCGGCCGGGAGGCCCTCGTCCAGCAGGGCGGCCATCCGCCGGTGGATGGCGTCCAGCTCGGCCGTGACGCGCTTCCAGTCCTCCTTGGTGTACGAGGCCGTGCGCTCCCGCGACTGGCGGTAGGCCTCGGTGTCGCCCCAGCGCCGGCGCACCTCGTCCTCGTACTGCTCCGGGTCGTGGTCCCCGAAGACCTCGAACCTCTCCTCGGGGGTGAGATCGATTCCCATGCTGCGTGCCTCCATGGCGTGTTCCACGGCCGCCGCCATCTTCCGCAGCTTCTCGATCCGGGCGGTCAGCAGCTCGTGCTGGCGGCGCAGGTGCGCGCGCGGGTCCGCGTCCGGGTCGTCGAGGAGGACGGCGACCTCGTCGAGCGGGAAGCCGAGCTCGCGGTAGAACAGGATCCGCTGCAACCGGTCCAGGTCGGCGTCGCTGTAGCGCCGGTGACCCGCATGGCTGCGCTCGCCGGGTACGAGCAGGCCGATCTCGTCGTAGTGGTGCAGGGTGCGCACCGTCACGCCGGCGAAACCGGCGACCTGTCCCACGGAGTAGCCCAACGTCCGCTCCCTTCGTCCGACGCCCTCCACGCTGCCGCCTCACGTGGCGTGAGGTGCAAGCGGCGGGGTCAGCGGCCGTCGTCCCCGGGGTGGTGCTCCCCCGTCGCGTACGGGTTCTCCTGGCCCTCGGCCAGGACGCCGACGAAGGGCTCGCCCTCCCCGGCGAAGGTGTACGCGCCGCCGCCGATGCGCTCGATCAGGCCCCGGGTCCACCGGGCGCCGGCGTCGGCGGAGTCGACCCAGAAGTGCATGATCTCGCCGATGTGGCCGAGCCCGGCGGGGCCTTCCTCGGGCGTGTAGTACTCGGTGACGGACCTGCGCCACTCCTCGATCCCCCGCACCCGCTCCCGGAGCAGGTCCAGGACCTCCTCGCGGGGCAGGTCGACCATGAAGCCGAGCGCGGCGGAGAGCACGTCCGGCTTCTGGTCGTGGGCGGTGAGGGACTCCCTGAGCAGCCGGAAGTACTCGGCCGTCCCCGCCTCGGTGATCTCGTACTCGGTGCGCGGCGGGCCGCCGGCCGTGGACGGGGCGATCTCGTGCGCGTGCAGCAGCCCCTGCTTCGCCATCTGCTTCAGGGCGTGGTAGATCGAGCCCGGCTTGGCGTTGGACCACTCGTGCGCGCCCCAGTACTCCAGGTCGTTGCGCACCTGGTACCCGTGGGCCCGCCCGTGCTGGCGGACGGCGCCCAGCACGAGGAGACGGATCGCTGACATGGGGCCAGCGTAGGACGCGGGCGGTCAGCCCTGGGGGCCGCCTCGCTCCTTCGCCACCAGTTCGAAGGCGGTGGCGCCGTCCAGCGACTCGCGGATAATGTCCGCGTGGCCCGCGTGGCGGGCGGTCTCGCGGATCAGGTGGAGCAGCAGCCACCGCAGCGAGACGCGCTCCCCGGGCGGGAACCAGGGCTGGTCCGGGAGCGCGAAGGTGGCGTCCAGACCGGGCGCGGAGCGGATGAACGCCTCCGTCTCCGCCGCGATCTTCTCCCAGTACGCGAGCTGCGAGGCGACGGTCTCCCCGCCGACGAGCGTGAAGCACTCGTGCCAGTTCGACGCGTCCCGGTGGACGGCCGGGGCCTCGCCCCGGGCGCGGGCCACCCAGTACTGCTCGACCTCGGCGACGTGCTTGACCAGCCCGGCGAGCGACAGCTCGCTGGCGCTGGGCGTGCCGGCCGCCTGCTCCTCCGTCAGGCCGAGCACCGACCGGCGCAGACCGCCGCGCTGCTCCGCCAGGAACGCCAGCAGCGCCCCGCGCTCGTCGACGCAGTCCTCGGCTCGCACATGAGTGACCATGACCGGCCCCTTTCGTTCGGATCGTCTTTCTGCCTGACCCGGACGACGCTAGGGGCCATAGAGGACAGGGACTGTCCGCCATGGCCCCGGAGCCGGAAGGAACAGTGCGGGCAGCCGGAACGCCCGGACCGCTTCGGGGCGGCGTCAGAACGGGAAGCCGCTCCGTCCGTGCTGCACCGAGATCCACTTCTGGGTGGTGAAGGCGTCCAGCATCGACTCGCCGTTCAGCCGGCCCAGACCGGAGTGCTTCTCCCCGCCGAAGGGGACGATCGGCTCGTCGTGGACGGTGCCGTCGTTCACGTGGAACATGCCCGTGTCGATCCGCTGGGCGAAGCGCACGCCGCGCTCGACGTCCCCGGTGTGGACCGCCCCGCTCAGGCCGTAGGGGGTGTCGTTGACGATGCGCACGGCCTCCTCCTCGCCGTCGAAGGGGACGAGGAAGGCGACCGGGCCGAACACCTCCCGCCGGAGCAGGGCGGAGCCGGCGGGGATGTCCGTGAGGACGGACGGCTCGACCAGATTGTCGGTGGTCGTGCCGCGCACCAGGGCCGTCGCGCCCTCGGCGAGCGCCTGCTCGACGGTGGCGGTGAGCGCGTCCGCCTGCTGCGAGTTGATCACCGGGCCGATGATCGTCTGCGGGTCGCTCGGGTCGCCCACCTTCAGGGACCTGACCTTGGCGACGAACTTGCCGGTGAACTCCTCGGAGACCGACCGGTCGACCAGGATGCGGTTGGCGGCCATGCAGACCTGGCCCTGGTGGACGTACCGGCTGAAGACGGCGGCGTCGACCGCGTAGTCGATGTCGGCGTCGTCGAGGACCACCAGGGCGCTGTTGCCGCCCAGTTCCAGGACCGAGCGCTTGAAGTGGGAGGCGCAGACGGTGGCGACGTGACGGCCGACCTGGTCGGAACCGGTGAAGGAGATGACCTTGGGGACCGGGTGCTCCAGGAACGTGTCGCCGATCTCCGCGATGTCCGTGACGACGACGTTGAGCAGACCGCCGGGCAGGCCGGCGTCCTCGAATATCTTGCCGATCAGCGTGCCGCCGACGATCGGTGTGTTCTGGTGCGGCTTGAGCACGACGCCGTTGCCGAGGGCGAGGGCCGGGGCGACCGACTTGAGGGAGAGCAGGAAGGGGAAGTTGAAGGGGCTGATCACGCCCACGACGCCGACGGGCACCCGGTAGACGCGGTTCTCCTTGCCGTCGATGGGCGAGGGGATGATCCGGCCCTCGGGCCGCAGCGCCAGGTGGACCGCCTCGCGCAGGAACTCCTTGGCGAGGTGCAGCTCGAAGGCGGCCTTGAGGTGGGTGCCGCCCAGCTCGGCGATGATCGCCTCGGTGATCTCCCGCTCGCGCTCCTCGACCAGCTTCAGCGCCTTCTCGAACACCGCGCGGCGGGCGTACGGGCTGGTCGCCGCCCACTGCTTCTGGGCGCGCTCGGCGGCCCGGTAGGCGGCGTCGACCTCGTCGACCGTGGCGATGGTGATCGACGCCAGCTTCTCGTTGTCGTACGGGTTGAAGTCGATGATGTCCCAGGAACCGGTGCCCGGGCGCCAGTCACCGTCGATGTACTGCTGAGCCAGGTCCGTGAAGTACGACGACATGTGATCCCTCAATCTCCTGGCGGCCGCCAGCGGATGTCTGATGGGGCGTCATCGTACTTCTGATTCAGGAGAGTTGGAGAAGCCCCCGCAGCAGGTCCCGGCTCTCCTCCGGGCCGGGGCTGTCCTGCTGGAGTTCCTTCAGCGCCGCCTCGTACTGGGCGACGTCCTCGCGCTTGTCGAGGTACAGGGCGCTGGTGAGCTGCTCCAGGTAGACGACGTCGGACAGATCGGACTCCGGGAAGCTGAGGATCGTGAAGGCGCCGCTCTCGCCGGAGTGCCCGCCGAAGCTGAACGGCATGACCTGGAGCCGCACGTTGGGGCGCTCGGACATCTCGATCAGATGCCGGAACTGGCCGCGCATCACCGCGCGGTCGCCGTACGGGCGGCGCAGGGCGGCCTCGTCCAGGACGATGTGGAACTCGGGCGCGTTCTCCGCGTCGAGGCACTTCTGCCGCTCCAGGCGCAGCGCGACCCGCCGCTCGACGTCGGCCTGGCTCGCGCCCTTCATCCCGCGCCGGACCACCGCGCGGGCGTACTCCTCGGTCTGCAGCAGCCCGTGTACGAACTGCACCTCGTAGACGCGGATCAGCGAGGCGGCGCCCTCCAGGCCCACGTAGGTGGGGAACCAGCTCGGCAGCACGTCGGAGTAACTGTGCCACCAGCCGGCGACGTTGGCCTCCTTGGCCAGCGACAGCAGGGAGGAACGCTCCTGCTCGTCCGTGACGCCGTACAGCGTCAGCAAGTCCTCCACGTCCCTGGTCTTGAAGCTCACCCGGCCCAGCTCCATCCGGCTGATCTTCGACTCCGAGGCGCGGATCGAGTAGCCCGCCGCCTCGCGGGTGATCCCCTTCGCCTCACGCAGTCGCCTGAGGTGTGATCCGAGCAGCATGCGCCGCACCACCGATCCCGGCTCTCCCGCGCTCACGTTCGCCAGCCTCCCCAACCGTCTTCAAGGGCCGAAGTCTGCCACTAAAACACTCCGAGCTGTACTCGCCCGGTTACGCAGACGGAAACGCGTAGGGCGCTCCGCAGGCGAACGGGCCGGGGCCGACCTCCCCTCCGCGATCCTCTCGCGGTCCGCCTTTCCGGACCCCTTCCGGGCTCCCCCGGGGCTTTCCCGGGGCTCACCGGGCCCTCCCAGGCCCTTCCCGGCCCCGTCCCGGCCCCTTCACGTCCGCGGAAATGGTGGAAAAATTGACCAACAAGCGGTGCGGGAGGGTCCATTTCGGTCACGTGCACGTGCATCTGCCCTTGCATCTGGTCTGCGCATCGGAAACCATGGTCCCCGCACCACCGCCGCATCGCTACGACCGCGAATTCCGGGAGTGCCTCGCATGGGGACGAATGGATCGACCATGCTCGAGCCGTTAAGGCAGGGCCTTCCGCCACTGGACCCCGCGGCCGTCGACAACGCCGCCTCCTGTGCCCTCCCCGCCCGCTACGAGGCGGTGGGCGAGGCCCGGCGGTTCACCCGCAGAACGCTCGGCCAGTGGGAGCTCGACGACCGCTTCGAGGACGTCTGCCTGGTCGTCTCGGAACTGGTCACCAACGCCCTGCGGCACGCCCTGCCGGCCGACGGTCCGGGACCGGACGACCAGGAGCCGCCGGTGCGGCTGCACCTGATGCGCTGGACCGACCGGCTGGTGTGCGCCGTGCGCGACCGCAGCCACGAGGGGCCGGTCGCCCGGGAGGCCGACGACTTCTCCGCGGAATCCGGCCGGGGGCTCTTCCTCGTCGGCTCCTTCAGCGACGGCTGGGGCTGGCACCCGCTCGCCGGTCCGCTGGAGGGCAAGGTCGTCTGGGCGCTGTTCCGGCTGCGGCCGCCCGGCGTGTGACCCGCCGCGGCGCTTCCGGGCGCCGCGCTTCTACGCGCGTCACGGCGCGCGACGACTCCGCTGCGGCCGGTGACGGGGGCCGGCCGCAGCGGGCGGCACACCGGGGTGCGGGGACCGCACGGACGGCCCTGCACCCCGGCGCGGGGCCGGTGCGGTGCGCGGCGGGGACCAAGACCGTCCGGCCGCGGGGCCGGGCGCAGGGCCGGGCATGGGTCCGGGACCGGGTACGGGTCCGGAAGCAGGACCCGGCACAGGACCGGGTACCGCTCCGGATGCCGGACCGGGCACGGGCTCAGGACCGGGCACGGGCCCAGGGCCGGGCACGGGTCCGGGCGCAGCTCCGGACACGGGCGCAGCTCCGGACACGGGCGCAGGCCCGGGCTCAGGTCCGGGCGGGGAGACGGGCGCGGGTGCGGGCGCGGTCAGCCCGCGACCAGATGGTCGAACTCCCCGTCCTTGACCCCCAGCAGCATCGCCTCGATCTCGGCGCGGGTGTAGACGAGCGCGGGCCCGTCGGGAAAGCGGGAGTTGCGCACGGCGACGTCTCCGCCGGGCAGGCGCGCGAACTCCACGCAGCTTCCCTGGGAGTTGCTGTGCCGGCTCTTCTGCCAGGCCACGCCGTGCAGTTCCGTGGCCGCCATCCCGTTGTACACGGCGGACGCGCGGGCACCGTCGTACACCTCACCGTCGTACACGTCACCGTCGTACACGTCGTGGTCCACAGGTCGCTCCCCGGTGGTGCACTGGCTGGTGTGGCCATTGATGCAGTGGTCAACTGTTCCGGATCATAGCCCGCTTTCACATGCATCTGCATGAGCAAATGCACGTGCACGCGGTGTGCTCCTGCGATTACAGCCCTGACGGCCGCTGTAGCGAAAACCCCGACCTCTTTGACGCCGATTGCGGCGGACTCGTTCCTGCTATGCCCGCAATTTCTATGAATATGCAACAACATGAGGGGCCCGCTCGGCGGAGCGGGCCCCTCATGTGACACTTCGTCACTTCGGTGACGGGTGGTGCGGATGCGCTGGTCAGCGGGTGGCGTAGGGCAGCAGAGCCATCTCCCGGGCGTTCTTGATCGCCCGGGCGAGCTGCCGCTGCTGCTGGGCCGAGACCCGGGTGACGCGGCGGCTGCGGATCTTGCCGCGGTCGGAGATGAACTTCCGCAGCAGGTCGGTGTCCTTGTAGTCGACGTACGTGATCCCGGCCTGGTCCAGCGGGTTCGGCCGGGACCTGGCCGGCTTGCGGTCCGTCTTGCGGGGCATGGGCGGTCAGACCTCCAGGAGGGTGTCGAAGGCGGGCGGCAGCCGCTTCCAGGCGTCGCGCCCGGCGGCGTACTCGGCGTCGGTGAGCAGGCAGGACTCCAGCAGGTGGGCCAGCCCGTCCCGGTCGAGGCCGGGGGAGGTGAAGACGAGGTGCTGGCAGCGGTCGCCGTGCTCGGGGTGCCAGTCCAGCGCGGCGGCGGCGCGGCGCACCGGCGGGACCATCTCCCAGGCCGCGTCGGGCAGGGAGGCCAGCCACGGGCCCGCGCTCTCCACGCACAGGGCGCCGCCGGCCGCGTCCCAGTGCAGCAGCGTGTCCGGCTTGTCGGCGAGCCAGAACCGGCCCCGGCTGCGGGCGGCGGCGCAGGTCAGGTCCTCCAGCGCGGCGTACAGCCGCTCCGGGTGGAAGGGGCGGCGCCGGCGCCAGACGAAGGTGGCGACCCCGTGCGCGTCGGCCTCGGCGGGCAGCAGCGCGCAGGCCGGGTGCTGGGCCGCCGCGGCGGCCTCCACGTCGAAGCCGGCGAGGGCCGCCTCGGCCAGGAGGGACGGCCGCGAGGAGGCGCCCGCCGGGTCGCCGTGGCCGATCGGGACCCGGCGGGCCGTCGGGTGGAGCTGGGCCAGCAGCTCGCGGTCCTCGTCGTCGGCCTCCGCCGACTCCGCCACGGCCAGGACGGGGGCGTACTCGAGCTGGCGCGCGAAGGTGTCGGCGACCGTGCGCTGGTCGGTGGCCGCGGCGGCCAGCCCGCCCTCGGCGAGGTCGTCGCCGTTGCCCAGGTACGGCAGCACCAGCGCCGGGTCGACGGCGGTGATCACACCGGTGACGGTGAAGCCGCCGGCGGTCATCACCTCCGCCATCGCCTTGGGCTCGACGGAGTCCCACAGCTCCACGATCGCCAGCGGGGTGCCGCCCGCGTCCGCCAGCCGCGCGAGCTCGGGGACCAGGTCCTCGCGCAGGGCGCAGCAGGCGCAGTCGTTGACGAGCGGGGCCTCGCCGGCGGAGCGGACGCCGGCCGCGTCCCGTACCGTCCGCACGACGGTGCCCGCGGCGGCGGTCGCCAGGTCGTGGTGGAGGACGACGCTGCCGGGCACGTCGGCGAGCAGCCGGTCCACGGCCGCCCGGCGGGCGTCGGCGTGCAGCCCGCCGACGATCACCACCGGCGGACTCATGCCCCGCCCCGCTTCCCGTACCGGCGCTCGAAGCGCTCCACGCGCCCGGCGGTGTCCAGGACGCGGGCGGTGCCGGTGTAGAAGGGGTGGCTGACGTTCGAGATCTCGACGTCGACGACCGGGTAGGTGTTGCCGTCCTCCCACTCGATCGTCTTGTCGCTGGTCATGGTCGAGCGGGTGAGGAAGGCGTGGTTCGCGGCCCGGTCACGGAAGACGACGGGGCCGTAGGCGGGGTGGATTCCCTTGCGCACGGCGGGCTCAGCGCTCCTCTCGGAAGTCGACGTGGCGGCCGGCGACCGGGTCGTACTTGCGCAGGACCAGGCGGTCCGGGTCGTTGCGGCGGTTCTTGCGGGTCACGTAGGTGAAGCCGGTCCCGGCGGTGGACCGGAGTTTGATGACCGGGCGGAGTTCGTTGCGTGCCATGCTGCTATCTTACTGAAAATGAATTCCATTAACGAAACCGACTGAGGAGAGGTACGTCACCGTGTCCGCCCACTGCATGCTGACCGGGGCCCGGCCGGGCTTCGGCAACCGCATCTCCCACTCCCACCGGCGCACCTCCCGCCGCTTCGACCCCAACATCCAGACCAAGCGCTACTGGCTGCCGAGCGAGGGGCGGTACGTACGGCTGAAGCTGAGCGCCAGGGCGGTCAAGACGGTCGACACGATCGGCGTCGAGGCGGCCGTGGCCCGCATCCGCGCCCGGGGGGTGCGGGTCTGATGGCCAAGAAGAGCAAGATCGCGAAGAACGAGAAGCGGCAGGAGATCGTCGCCCGGTACGCCGCCCGCCGGGCCGAGCTGAAGGAGATCATCCGGCGCCCGTCCTCCACGGAGGCCGAACGGCTCGCCGCTCTGCGGGAGCTGCGCCGCCAGCCCCGGGACGCCAGCGCCACCCGCGTACGCAACCGCGACCAGACCGACGGCCGGCCCCGGGGTTACCTCCGCGCCTTCGGGCTGTCCCGCGTGAGCCTGCGGGAGCAGGCGCACGCCGGGTATCTGCCGGGGGTCCGCAAGGCGTCCTGGTAGCGGGGAGGACGTGCGCCGGGTATCTGCCTGCCGGGGGTCCGCAGGGCGTCCTGGTGGCGGGGAGGACGTGCGCCGGGGCCGGAGGCGGTAAGTTCCCGAGCGGGTTGCCGGCCTCCGGTCTCGGCTCCCGACGGCCGCCGCGGCGCCGTCTCCCCGCCCGTACCGCACCAGAGGACACGCATGCGCGCCTCCGCCCCGATCACCGCCGCCTTCGCCTTCGCCGCGGCCCTCGCCCTGACCGCCTGCGACGACGGTGGCGGCGGCTCCGGCACCGAGGACCGGGAGAGCGGCCGCGCCGGTGTCGCCTGCCGGATCGGCGAGGTGGCCGTGGACGCCGTCGCGAGTGCCGCGCCGGCCGCCGGGGACACGGGCACCGTCTCCTTCACCGTCACCAACCGCGGTGCCGCCTGCACCCTGGACGGCCTCCCCGCCGTCACCCTGTCGGCCGGCGGCACCGCGGTGAAGGTGCCCGCCGACGCCGCCGCCCCGCAGCGGAAGGTGACGCTCGCCGAGGACACCGCGGTCTCCTTCACCCTCACCTATGTGCGCGGCGAGGCGGGCGACGGGCGCGCCCTCGCCGTGACGACGGCACGGGTCGCCCTCCCGGGAGCCGCGGACACCCGCGACTTCCCGTGGTCGTACGGAGACGTCTCCCTGAAGGACGGCGGGGACGGGGCGCCCGACGCCACGGTGGGGCCGTTCCAGCAGGCGGGCGACTGACGCCGCCCCTCGCGCGGGCACCGGGCCGGCCCCGCGCCCGGACCGGCGCGCCCTAGGGAAGCGGGGGCCGCGACCGGAGCCGGGCGCGGTCGGCCGCGCGGGTGCCCTCCGCCCAGCCCGCCGCGTCGCTCACCCCGCGCAGCCGGGTCGTGGTCGTCTCCGGGAACATCCGCTCCAGACGGTCGGTGACGGCGGCCTCGCGGGAGGCCAGGACCGGGAGCAGGTCCGCGGCCGGCCCGGCGGAACCCGCCGTCCCCTCTTCGGCGGCCTGCTTGACGGCGGCCTGTCCGGCGGCGCGCAGCCGGGTCCCGGCGCGATGGGCGTAGGCGGCGAGGAACGACTGACGGAAGGTCTTGGTCCGCTTCCGGCCGCCGGCGCGCTGGCCCGCCTCCGCCCTGGTCATCGCCGCCTCGGCCTGGACGAGGAGGGAGGTGTAGAGCAGCTCGACCGCCTCCAGGTCGGCCTCGAAGCCGACGACGGTGGAGAAGCCGAGGGGCTCGTTCCACACCGCCCGGCAGTGGTTGGCGGCGGCGACCGCGTCCAGCAGCACCGCCTTGGCCTGCTCGTAGGGCGGCTCGACGCCGATCCGGCAGGCGCCCGGGGCGTCCGGCGCCGCTTCCCGGGCCGACAGCAGCGCCGCGTCGATGCTGTAGCGGGCCATCAGCTCCTGCGCCTTGGCGCTGAGGGCCTCGGCCTCCTCCGGGTACGCGGTCGCCTCCGCCTTGGCGAGCAGGGCGCGGATCCGGCCGAGGTTCCGGGACTCGGGGCGCGCCTCGCGCGTACCGGCGGACGCCGCGGGGGCGGACGCGTCCAGGGGCTCCAGGTCGGGCAGGCGCAGCAGCAGCCGGTACAGCTCCAGCACGGCGGTGGCGCGCGAGAAGCGGTCGGTGCGGGGCGGGTCCCCGGCGGGCAGCGCGTCGAGCTGGGCGGCCCAGCGGTGCCCGCGCGGGCGGTCGTGCGGAGCCTGCGCCCGGATCAGCGCGGCGGCCAGCCGCACGTGCACGTCGTCCAGCTCGCGCCGCACGATCCGGACCAGGTCGGCGGGCTGCCAGCCGCGCCGCCAGGCCGTGGCCACGAACTCCTGTCCCCGGGCCTGGAGTCCGGCGTCCGCGGCCGGATCCGCGGCGAGCAGGGAGGCGGCCGTGTCGAGGGTGGCGTCGGTGGTGTCGTACAGGGCGGTGCGCAGGGCGCGGTCGACGGTACTGGGCGTGCTCACCCGGCGATGGTGTCACGGCACCGGGGACGCCTCGCTCCCCGGAACCGGGCCGGAACCGGACCGGAACCGGCCCACGGCCGCGGGCGGGTCGGCCAGAGCCGCCCTCCCCGACCAACCGTCAACCAAGGGTTGACGCCCCCGGGGTGTCAACCTACGGTTGACGCATGGCGAAGAACACGACCATCAAGTCGTCCGTGCGTCTCGACGACCTCATCACAGCGATCAAGAAGGTCCACGCCGAGCCCCTGGAGCAGCTCCAGGACGCGGTGATCGCCGGGGAGCACCTCGGCGAGGTGGCCGACCACCTGATCGGCCACTTCGTGGACCAGGCCCGGCGCTCCGGCGCCTCCTGGACGGACATCGGCAAGAGCATGGGCGTGACCCGGCAGGCGGCGCAGAAGCGCTTCGTGCCGAAGGAGTCCGCGGACCTCGACGAGAGCCAGGGCTTCAGCCGGTACACGCCCCGCGCGCGCAACGCCGTGGTGGCCGCCCACAACGCGGCCCAGGCCGCCGGCAGCACCGAGGGACTGCCCGAGCACCTCGTCCTCGGGCTGCTCGCCGAGGACGAGGGCCTCGCGGCGAAGGCGATCGCCGCGCAGGGCGTACCCCTGGAGACGGTGCGCGAGGCCGCGACCGCGGCGCTCCCGCCGGCCGCCGCCGAGGTGCCGGAGCTGATTCCGTACGGCCCGGCGGCCAAGAAGGTCCTGGAACTCACCTTCCGCGAGGCACTCCGCCTCGGCCACAACTACGTCGGCACCGAGCACCTGCTGCTCGCCCTGCTGGAGCACGAGAACGGCACGGGCGTACTGAGCGGCCTCGGCATCGGCAAGGCGAAGACCGAGGAGTACGTCACCGAGGTCCTGGCACAGTTCCTGGAGACCTCCGAGCAGGAGTCGTAACCGGTACCGACACCCCCCGGGGGCGGGGCTGGGCCTGTCTCTTATACCCATCT
>NZ_WYCT01000197.1 GCF_011008945.1 Streptomyces harenosi | reverse complement strand
CCCCCGCCCCGGCCGTATTGACAGCGCGCTGGTCCAGACCGCACCGTGATCCGCGACACAGCCACACCGAAGGGGCCCCGCATGAGCGACCGCAAGCTGGCCGGCCAGTTCCTGGACGCGGCGATCGGCCTGCTGGAACGCGTCCGCGACGAGGAAGCCGACTCGATCACGGCCGCCGGGACGCTGCTGGCCGACACGGTCGCCGACGGGGGCCGGCTGTTCGCCTTCGGCGCCGGTCATTCCTCCCTCGCCGCCCAGGACGTCGTCTACCGCGCCGGCGGCCTGGCCCTGATGAACCTGCTCGCCGTGCCCGGCACCGTCGGCGTCGACGTGATGCCCGCCACCCTCGGCTCCGCCCTCGAACGCGTCGACGGCCTGGCCGGCGCCGTCCTGGACTCCTCCCCGGTCCGCGCGGGCGACGCCCTGGTGATCGTCTCCCTCTCCGGCCGCAACGCCCTCCCCGTGGAGATGGCGATGAACGCCCGCGCCCTGGGCCTGCGCGTCATCGGCGTCACCTCGGTCGCCTACGCCGCCGAGACCAAGTCCCGGCACGCCTCGGGCACCTTCCTGAAGGACCACTGCGACGTCGTCGTCGACTCCAAGATCGCGGTCGGGGACGCGGAACTGACCCTCGGCACCGTCCCCGCCCCCTTCGCCCCCGCCTCCACGGTCGTCACCACGGCCGTGCTCCAGGCCGTGCTGGCCACGACGGCCGGCGCGCTGGCCGACCGCGGCATCGAGCCGCCGCTGCTGCGCTCCGGCAACGTGGACGGCGGCCACGAGTGGAACGGGCGGGTGCTGGAGCAGTACCGGGACCGGATCTTCTACCGGCACTGAGCCGGCCGCGGACGCCCGGCTCCCGCCGGCCCCGCTCCCGCCGCCGCTCCTGCCGCCTGCGGCCGCTCCCGCCCCTGCCCCTACTTCTGCTCCTGCTCCCGGGCCCCGGTCTCGGTGCTCCCGCCGGTCCCTGTGGTCCCGGCGGTCCCGGCCGACCTTCCGGCCCCGCCCTCCTCCTCCAGGGCGCCCGCCAGGTCCAGCGCCGCCGCGATCCGGACCGCCACGTCCTCCGCGTACGCCGAGTCCGACCGCTCGAACGGGCCGCGCCCGGCGCCCCGCAGGAAGGTGACGACGCCCAGCGTCCGCCCCCGGCTGCGCAGCACCGCGCACAGGGCGTGCACCGCGTCCGGCGGCCACTGCCGGGCCAGCGCCCACGCGCGCGCCCGCTCGGCCGGACCGGCCCCGGCGCCGGTCCGCACCGACCCGGCCCGCTCTACGCACCGCACCGCCGGGTGCCCCTCGCCGTACCGCAGCGGGACCCCCGCCACACCGGGCCGCCGGCTCGGGCCGGGCGCACCGGACGGTGTGGCGGCGACCCGGACCAGACGCACCGGTTCCGACCCGTCCGTGTCCGTCGGCGCGGGCCCCACCACCCGGTCGATCAGCGCGTGGTCGGCGAACCCGGCGAGCGCGAAGTCCAGATGGACCGTCGCCGCCTCCAGCGGGTCCTCGCACTCGGCCGCCGCGCGGGCCGCCCGGTGCAGCTGGTTGGTGCGGAACCGCAGCAGGGCGGCCTCCTGCTCGCTCTGCTTGGCCTCGGTGACGTCCTGGAACAGCCAGGCCACCCCGAGCGGCACCGGCTCCTCCGCGAGCGGGGACGACAGCCGCAGGAAGCCGCTGCGCCAGCACCGCCGCCGCTCGCCCTCCGGGGTGCGCACGCCCACCCAGATCTCGGCGGGCGCGGGCGGCGGGCCCTCGGCCAGGACATGCGTCAGCGTGCTCTCCACGTCCTCCACGCCCTGGGAGAGCAACTCCCCGAGCGGCCGCCCCAGCACGGACGTGCGCCGGGTGCCCAGCGCCCGGGCGGCGTGGGCGTTGACGACCGCGGGCCGCAGATCGGCGTCCACGAGCACCACGCCCCAGCTCGCGTCCTCCAGCAGCGCCTCGCTCAGCGCTATGGACCGCTCCAGGTCGATCTGCGCGTGCACCTCGCTGAAGGCGCAGTACACGCCCGCGGGCTCGCCGTCGGGGCCGCGCACGGCGGCGGACTGCGTGCGCACCAGCACCCGTCCGCCGTCCTTGGTCAGCAGCGCGAACTCGTGCACCTGACGCCCCGGGGCGCGCATGGACGACATCAGCCGCCCCTGGACCTCCCCGGCGTCCTCGCTGCGCACGGCCCATCCGGCGAACCCCTGCCGCCCCACGGCCTCGGCCGCGGTCCAGCCCAGGATGCGCTCCGCCTCCCGGTTCCAGTGCGTGACCACGCCGTCGGCGTCGAAGGCGCACAGGGCCGCGTCCATCCCGTCCAGGAGCGCGGCGAGCAGGTCCGACCCGTCGCGGTCGGGCTGCTCCGGCTCGTCCGGCCCCAGTTCGTCGGTGGTCCCACTCCGCCGCGATGCACTCACCCGGACCCCCCTGCAGGCTGCGTCCGCCGTTCGGCACGTCGGTTCGCTCACTGGTGTTCATTCAACTCGAACGTGACCCAGCACACAGCAGGTTCCCGCAAGATTGCCGCGAATCGCGGTCCGGCGGGAACGGCCCGCGCCCCAACCGCCCCCGCCGCCCCGCAGGGGCTCCCGGCGGTCCCGGAAAAAAAGGGTTGATCCGTGCCAGGCCCGGTTCCTAGGGTGTGGAGTACACGAGAAGGGAGGTGGTTCGGCAGATGTATGAAAACCGGACGCGTGAGGTGGCTGCGGGCTAGCGGCCCGGCACCACACCGAGTGCGGTGCCGGACCAGCACGTGACAGGTGCGTGCAGCCGGCCCAATCCCAAGCAGTCACCCGACCCGCGAGTCGCCGGTACGTCCGGCCGGCTCCTCCCCGGAGGAACCAGACTCGCGGGTCGTCTGCGTTCCGCGGCCCCCCGTCAGCGGGTGCCGGCGCCGGCCGCGGCGCCGGCCGAGATCTCTTCGTACCCCTCGATCTCGCGGGGGTCGCGGGGGCCCGGGCCGATGTAGCGGGCGGAGGGGCGGACCAGGCGGCCGGTGCGCTTCTGCTCGAGGATGTGCGCCGACCAGCCGGCCGTACGGGCGCAGGTGAACATGGACGTGAACATGTGGGCCGGGACCTCGGCGAAGTCCAGGACGATGGCCGCCCAGAACTCGACGTTGGTGGCCAGCACCCGGTCCGGGCGGCGGTTGTGGAGCTCCTCCAGGGCCGCCTTCTCCAGGGCCTCGGCGACCTCGAAGCGGGGGGCGCCCAGCTCCCGGGCGGTGCGGCGCAGGACGCGGGCGCGGGGGTCCTCGGCGCGGTAGACCCGGTGGCCGAAGCCCATGAGGCGCTCGCCCTTGTCGAGGGTGCGCCTGACGTACGCCCCGGCGTCCCCGGTGCGCTCGATCTCCTCGATCATGTGCAGCACGCGGGAGGGGGCGCCGCCGTGCAGGGGGCCCGACATGGCGCCCACGGCCCCCGAGAGGGCGGCGGCGACGTCCGCGCCGGTGGAGGCGATGACACGGGCCGTGAAGGTGGAGGCGTTCATGCCGTGCTCGGCGGCGGAGGTCCAGTAGGCGTCGACGGCGGCGACGTGCTTGGGGTCGGGCTCGCCCCGCCAGCGGATCATGAAGCGTTCGACGACCGACCGCGCCTTGTCGATCTCGCGCTGCGGGACCATGGGCAGGCCCTGGCCGCGCGCGGACTGGGCGACGTAGGACAGGGCCATCACGGCGGCGCGGGCGAGGTCGTCGCGGGCCTGCTCGGCGTCGATGTCGAGCAGGGGCTTGAGGCCCCACACGGGTGCGAGCATGGCCAGCGCGGACTGGACGTCGACGCGGATGTCGCCGGAGTGCACGGGGATGGGGAAGGGCTCGGCGGGCGGCAGGCCGGGGTTGAAGGCGCCGTCGACGAGCAGGCCCCAGACGTTGCCGAACGAGACGTGGCCGACGAGGTCCTCGATGTCGACGCCGCGGTAGCGCAGGGCACCGCCCTCCTTGTCGGGTTCGGCGATCTCCGTCTCGAACGCGACGACTCCTTCGAGCCCGGGTACGAAGTCGGACATCAGGCGGCTCCTCGTGATGTGGCGGTCGGCTGGCGGATGTGGCGGCCGTCCCCGGGTTCCACGGCCCTGGCGTGACTCGCGGTCCCGGACGGTCCTCCTGTGATGCCCCGCGCGGGCGGCGGTCATCCCGCCGGCCCGGTACCAGCACGATATCTCCGAGTGCCACCGTTGGGGAGGGTTCGCGGCACTCAGTGCCATGCAGTGACGTAGGCCACCGGGCCTGGGGCGGGCCGGGGGGCATGGGGCAAGATGACCCGCGTGACCGACCGAGACGCCGTCCCCTTCGATCTCGCCTCGATGCGCAAGCAGTACCGGGCCGAGGGGCTTGCCGAGGCCGACCTGGCCGCCACCCCCGTCGAGCAGTTCGCGCGCTGGTTCCGGCAGGCCGCGACGGAGGGCGGGATGTTCGAGCCGAACGCCATGGTCGTCTCCACGGCCGACGCCGAGGGGCGGCCCAGCTCCCGCACGGTGCTGCTGAAGCACTTCGACGAGCGGGGCTTCGTCTTCTACACCAACTACGGCTCCCGCAAGGCCCGCGACCTGGCGGAGAACCCGCAGGTCTCGCTGTTGTTCCCGTGGCACCCGATGGCCCGGCAGGTCATCGTCGCGGGCGTGGCGCGGCGCACCGGGCGGGACGAGACGGCCGCCTACTTCCGCACCCGGCCGCACGGCTCCCAGCTCGGCGCCTGGGCCAGTTCCCAGTCGTCGGTGGTCGCCGGCCGGGAGGAGCTGGACGCCGCGTACGCGGAGCTGGCCGCCCGGTACCCGGAGGGCGAGCAGGTGCCGGTGCCGCCGCACTGGGGCGGGTTCCGGGTGGTGCCGCGGTCGGTGGAGTTCTGGCAGGGGCGGGAGAACCGGCTGCACGACCGGCTGCGGTACGTGGCCGGCCCGGACGGGGGCTGGCGGGTGGAGCGGCTCGGCCCGTGACGCCCGGCGGCGCCGGCTCCGTGTTCGCGCGAGCCGCGCCGTGGCGTGCGAGCCGCGCCGTGGCGTGCGTGCGGTGACGTGGCGTGCGTGCGGTGCCGTGGTGTGGCGTGCCGCCGCGCCGGGCCCGCGTCAGCCGTCCAGGGCCTCGTCCAGCAGCCGCGCCCACTGCGCCACCACCCGCTCGCGGCGCGCCCCGTCGTCGGTGAGGAGGTTGGCGAGGCCGAGGCCGCGGGCCATGTCCAGCAGGCCCTGGACGGTCTCGCGGACGCCGGGGCGGGACTCGTCGGCGCCGAGCAGTTCCACGGCGATGCGGTGGGTCTCGCGGCCGACGCGGGCCTCCAGCTCGGTGACCCGGGGCCGCAACTGCTCCTCGTCGCCGGCGGCCACCCACAGGTGGAGAGCGGCGCGGAAGAGGGGGCCGGTGTAGAGGTCGACGAGGGCGGCGACGACGGCCCGGCGGCCGCCCGCCCCGGCGCCCTGCGGGAACAGGGCGCGCAGGGCGAGGGAGCGTTCCTCGGCGACGTACTCCACGGCCGCGGTGAACAGGTCCTCGCGGGTGGGGAAGTGGTGCTGGGCGGCGCCGCGGGAGACGCCCGCGCGCTCGGCGACGACCAGCACCGTCGAGCCGGCCCAGCCGTGTTCGGCGAGGCAGGCCACGGCGGCTTCCAGGAGCCGCTGCCGGGTGGCCCGGCTGCGGTCCTGCTTGGGGACGCGTTCCGTGCGGTCGACTGTGCTCACACCACCCATTCCGGATCCCGTCGTTCGAGGAAGGCCGTCATCCCCTCGCGGGCGTCCGCCGAGGAGAACAGCCGCGCCGAGAGCGCGGTCAGGCCGGCCGCCTCCCGGTCGAAGGACTCCAGCACCCTAGCCGTGAGCAGCCGCTTGGTCGCGGCCAGGGCCCGGGGCGAGGCCCGGCGCACCCCGTCCAGGACGGGCTCCAGTACGGCGTCCACGTCGTCGCCGCAGGCGGTGAGCAGGCCCATGCGGACGGCCTCGGCGGCGTCGAAGCGCTCCCCGGTGAGGCAGTGGCGGGCCAGGGCCCGCGGGTCGGCCCGGGGCAGCAGGGGCAGGGAGATCAGGGCGGGGGCGACGCCGATGCGGACCTCGGTGAAGGCGAAGGTGGCCGCGGTGGAGGCGGCGGCGATGTCGCAGGCGGCGACCAGTCCGAGGCCGCCCGCGCGGGTGTGGCCGGTGACGCGGGCGATGACGGGCCGGGGCAGTGCGACGATCTGCCGGAGCAGCGCGGCCACCGCCCCCGGCTCGGGCGGGTCGCGCAGGTCGGCGCCGGCGCTGAAGGCGGTGCCGGTGTGGGTGAGGACGACCGCGCGGACGCCGTCGTCCCCGGCGCAGTCGGCCAGGGCACCGGCCAGTTCGGCGACGAGCGCCGCCGACAGGGCGTTGCGGTGGTGCGGGGCGTCGAGGGCGAGCGTGGCGACGCCCCGCGCGCGGGAGCGGCGGATCGCCGTCACGGGCGCCGCCCCGGTGCGGGCGGGGTCCGTCCTGGGGGCACGGTTCCTCCTCGGGTTCGGTTCCTCCGGGGGGACGGGCGGGCGCGGGGCCTCAGTACGACTTGGGCAGTCCGAGGCTCTGGTGGGAGACGTAGTTGAGGATCATTTCCCGGCTCACCGGGGCGATGCGGGCCACCCGGGCGGCCGTGACGAGCGAGGCCAGGCCGAACTCGCGGGTGAGGCCGTTGCCGCCGAGGGTGTGCACGGCCTGGTCGACGGCCCTGACGCAGGCTTCCGCGGCGGCGTACTTGGCCATGTTGGCGGCCTCCCCCGCGCCCAGGTCGTCGCCGGCGTCGTAGAGCCGCGCGGCCTTCTGCATCATCAGCCGGGCCAGCTCCAGGTCGATGTGGGCCTGTGCGAGGGGATGGGCGATGGCCTGGTGGGCGCCGATGGGGGTCTGCCACACGGTGCGCTCGCGCGCGTAGGCGACGGCCCGGGCGACGGCGTACCGTCCCATGCCGATCGCGAACGCCGCGGTCATGATCCGCTCGGGGTTGAGGCCGGCGAAGAGCTGGAGCAGTCCCGCGTCCTCTCCCCCACTGCCCGACGCGTGGGAGGGGCCCCCGCCCACCAGCGCCTCGGCGGGCAGCCGGACCTCGTCGAGGGTCAGCTCGAACTGCTTCTCGTGCGCGGCGATGTCCATGTCGATCGGGCGGCGACGGAAGCCGGGGGTGTCGCGCGGGACGATGAACAGGCAGGGCTTGAGCTTGCCGGTGCGGGCGTCCTCGGTGCGGGCGACGATCAGGGTGGCGTCGGCGATGTCGACGCCGGAGATGAAGACCTTGCGGCCGGTGAGGACCCAGTCGCCGCCGTCGCGGCGGGCGGTGGTGGTGATGCGGTGGCTGTTGGAGCCCGCGTCGGGTTCGGTGATGCCGAAGGCCATCAGGCGGGTGCCGTCGGCCAGGCCGGGCAGCCAGGCGCGCTTCTGGGCCTCGGTGCCGAAGCGGGCGATCACGTTGCCGCAGATCGCCGGGGAGACGACCAGCATGAGCAGGGGGCAGCCGGCGGCGCCCAGTTCCTCCAGGACGATGGCCAGTTCGGTGATGCCGGCGCCTCCGCCGCCGTACGCCTCCGGCAGGTTGACGCCCAGGTAGCCGAGTTCGCCTGCCTCGGCCCAGAGCGTGCGGTGGTCGTGGTCGCGGCCGTGGCGGGTGCCGAGGGCTGACACGGCGGCGCGCAGGGCTCGGTGTTCCTCGGATTCGACGGGCGTGGTCATCGGAGTCCTTCGGTCTGCGGGTCGTGGGTGGCCTGCCGCGGTTCCCCGCGTCCCTAGCCGGTCGTCGTGACGACCGCCAGGAGGGTGCCGAGTTCCACTTGCTGGCCTTGGGTGACGTGCAGGGCGTGCAGGGTCCCCGTCGCCGGGGCCGGGATCCGGTGCTGCATCTTCATCGCCTCCAGCCAGAGGAGGGGCTGTCCGGCCCGGACGGGTGCTCCCTCGGACAGGCCGTCGGCGATGCGCACGACCGTGCCGGGCATGGGGGCGAGCAGGGAGCCCGGCGCGTGCCGGGAGGCCGGGTCGGGGAAGCGGGGCAGGGCGCGCAGGGCCGTCGCGCCGACGTGGACCTCGTCGCCGTAGCGGGCCACCGGGTAGGTGCGCCGGACGCCGTCGGCCTCCAGGACGACGAGCCGCTCGTCGGCGTGCAGGACGCGGACCCCGTCGGCTTCCAGGCCGCCCGCGCGGGTGTGCCGGTAGCGGACCTCGTGCTCCTGGCCGGCCATGGCGTACCGCTTGGTCTGCGGCTGGGAGGGCAGGTTGCGCCAGCCGCCCAGGCGCGAGCGGCCGCGGGCGTCGGCGAGGGCGGCGGCGAGCGGGGCGTACGGGTCGGGGGCGGGCTCGGTCAGCTCGGCCAGGTGCCGGTCGTAGAAGCCGGTGTCCATCCGGCCGGAGGCGAACTCCTCGTGGCGCAGGGAGCGGACGAGGAGGTCGCGGTTGGTGACCGGGCCGTGGATCGCGGCCCGCTCCAGCGCGCCGGAGAGCTTGCGGATCGCCTCCGCGCGGGTGGGCGCGTGGGCGACGGCCTTGGCGATCAGCGGGTCGTAGTGGACGCCGATCGGGTCGCCGTCGGTGTAGCCGGTGTCGAGGCGGACGGTGTCCGGGACGGCGAGGCGGTGCAGGGTGCCGGTCTGGGGGGCCCACCGGTGTGCCGGGTCCTCGGCGTAGAGGCGGGCCTCGACGGCGTGGCCCCGCGCGCGCGGGGGCTCGCCCTCCAGACGGTGGCCTTCGGCGACGCGGATCTGGAGGGCGACCAGGTCGATGCCGTAGACGGCCTCGGTGACGGGGTGTTCGACCTGGAGGCGGGTGTTCATCTCCAGGAAGTGCGCCCGGTCGCCCGCGACGAGGAACTCGACGGTTCCGGCGCCGGTGTAGCCGACCGCGCGGGCGGCGCGTACGGCGGTCCGGTGCAGCTCGCGGGTCAGCTCGGGGCCCAGGCCGGGCGCCGGGGCCTCCTCGACGACCTTCTGGTGGCGGCGCTGGAGGGAGCAGTCGCGGGTGCCGAGCGCCCACACCGTGCCGTGGACGTCGGCGAGGATCTGGACCTCCACGTGCCGTCCGTCCTCGACGTACGGCTCCACGAACACCTCGTCGTCGCCGAAGGCGGCCCGTGCCTCCGCGCGGGCGGCGGTCAGCTCCCCCGCCAGGTCGGCCAGGCGCCGTACGACGCGCATGCCGCGTCCGCCGCCGCCCGCCGCCGCCTTCACCAGCACGGGGAGGTCGGCCTCGGTGACCTCGCGCAGGGGGGAGATCCCCAGCAGTTCCTTGGCGCGGGTCTTGGACGCCATGGCCTCGACGGCCTCCGGTGGCGGGCCGATCCAGACCAGGCCCGCGCCGAGGACCTCGCGGGCGAAGCCGGGGTTCTCGGAGAGGAAGCCGTAGCCGGGGTGCACGGCGTCGGCGCCGGCCGCACGGGCGGCCCGCACGATCAGGTCGCCGCGCAGATAGGTGTCGGCGGGGGCCGCCCCCGGCAGCCGTACGGCGGCGTCGGCCACGCGCGTGTGCAGGGCGTCGCCGTCGGCGTCGGAGTACACCGCGACCGTGCGGATGCCCAGTTCCCGGCAGGTACGGAAGATCCGGCAGGCGATCTCGCCCCGGTTGGCGACGAGCACAGAGGTGATCACTGGGTTCCCTCACATCCGGAAGACGCCGAAGCCGCCGCGCACGCCCTCGTAGGGCGCGGTGTGGACGGCGGACAGGCACAGGCCGAGGACGGTGCGGGTGTCGCGCGGGTCGATGACGCCGTCGTCGTACAGCCGCCCGGACAGGAACATCGGCAGCGACTCCGACTCGATCTGCTGCTCCACCAGGGCGCGCAGGGCGGCGTCCGCCTCCTCGTCGTAGGGCTGCCCCTTGGCGGCGGCGGACTGCCGGGCGACGATCGACAGGACGCCGGCGAGCTGCTGGGGGCCCATGACGGCCGACTTGGCGCTGGGCCAGGCGAACAGGAAGCGCGGGTCGTAGGCGCGTCCGCACATGCCGTAGTGCCCGGCGCCGTAGGAGGCGCCCATGAGGACGGACAGGTGCGGGACGGTCGAGTTGCTCACCGCGTTGATCATCATCGCGCCGTGTTTGATGATCCCGCCCTGCTCGTAGCGGCGGCCGACCATGTAGCCGGTGGTGTTGTGCAGGAACAGCAGCGGGATGTCGCGCTGGTTGGCGAGCTGGATGAACTGGGCGGCCTTCTGGGACTCCTCGCTGAACAGGACGCCCCGGGCGTTGGCGAGGATGCCGACCGGGTAGCCGTGCAGGCTCGCCCATCCGGTGACCAGGCTGGTGCCGTACAGCGGCTTGAACTCGTCGAAGTCGGAGCCGTCGACGAGCCGGGCGATCACCTCGCGCGGGTCGAAGGGGGTCCTCAGGTCGCCGGGGACGATGCCCAGCAGTTCCTCCGGGTCGTACTTCGGCGGCTCGGCGGGGCCCGGGTCCGGGTACGCCTTGCGGTGGTTGAGCCGGGCGACCACCCGCCGGGCCTGCCGCAGGGCGTCCGTCTCGTCGACGGCGAAGTGGTCGGCGAGGCCGGACACGCGCGCGTGCATCGCGGCGCCGCCCAGGGACTCGTCGTCGCTCTCCTCGCCGGTGGCCATCTTCACCAGCGGCGGCCCGCCGAGGAACACCTTCGCCCGCTCCTCGACCATGATCACGTGGTCGGACATGCCGGGGATGTAGGCGCCGCCGGCGGTGGAGTTGCCGAAGACGACGGCGACGGTCGGGATCCCGGCGGCGGACAGCCTCGTCAGGTCGCGGAAGATCGCGCCGCCGGGGATGAAGATCTCCTTCTGCGCGGGCAGGTCGGCGCCGCCGGACTCCACCAGGCTGATGCAGGGCAACCGGTTGGCGAGGGCGATGTCGTTGGCGCGCAGCGCCTTGCGCAGGCTCCAGGGGTTGCTGGCGCCGCCGCGCACGGTCGGGTCGTTGGCGGTGATCAGGCATTCGACGCCCTCGACGACCCCGATCCCGGTGACGAGGGAGGCCCCCACGGCGTACTCGCTGCCCCAGGCGGCCAGCGGCGACAGCTCCAGGAAGGGGGTGTCCGGGTCGAGCAGCAGCTCGACGCGTTCGCGGGCGAGGAGCTTGCCGCGCCGCCGGTGCCGCTCGACGTACTTCTCGCCGCCGCCCGCGAGCGCCTTGGCGTGCTCGGCGTCGACTCCGGCGAGCTTGGCGAGCATGGCCTCGCGGTTGGCCGCGTAGGCGGGGTCGCGGGTGTCCAGCGCGGACGGGAGAACCGTCACAGCAGGGCCTCCGGGATGTCCAGGTGGCGGGAGCGCAGCCATTCGCCGAGGGCCTTGGCCTGCGGGTCGAAGCGGGCCCGCGAGGCGGCGCCCGCGCCGAGGATCCCCTCGACGACGAAGTTCAGGGCGCGCAGGTTCGGCAGTGCGTGGCGTACGACGGTCAGGCCGGCGGTCTCGGGCAGCAGGTGCCGGAAGAGGCCGGTGGTGAGCGTGTGGGCGAGCCAGCGCCAGCCCTCCTCCGTGCGCGCCCACACGCCGACGTTGGCGTCGCCGCCCTTGTCGCCGCTGCGGGCGCCGAGGACGAGTCCGAGGGGCGCGCGGCGGGTGGGTCCGGGCGGCAGGGGCTCCGGCAGGGGCGGTTCCCCGACCGGGTGAAGGGCGCGCGTGTCCTGGGGCGGGGCTACGGTGATCCGCCGCCCGTCGTAGAGGACGGCCACATGGTCGACGGCGCCCTGGGGGACGTACACATCCTCGAACACCCCATAGGGCGAGCCCTTTTCCGGTGGCGCGAGCACATGGAAGCCGGGATAGCTGGCGAGGGCGAGTTCCACGGCGGCGGCGGTCAGGGGGCGCCCGACGGTCTCCTGGCCGGGGTCGCGGACCACCAGCCGCAGCAGTGCGCTCGCGGTCTCCTCGGTGGGGGCGTCGGGCCGGTCGGTGCGGACGAGCTCCCAGTGGGCCTCGGCGGGCGGCGACTCGGCGAGGGCGCCGGCCATCTGCTCCCGTACGAGCGCGGCCTTGGCCTCGATGTCCAGGCCGGTCAGGACGAAGGTGACCTCGTTGCGGAAGCCGCCGAGCCGGTTCACGCCCACTTTGAGGGCGGGCGGGGGCGCCTCACCGCGCGCGCCGTCGATCCGCACCCGGTCGGGTCCCTCCTGGGTGAGCCGTACGGTGTCCAGCCGCGCGGTGACATCGGGTCCGGCGTACCGGGCGCCGCCGGTCTCGTAGAGCAACTGCGCGGTGACCGTGCCGACGTCGACGAACCCGCCCGTGCCGGGGTGCTTGGTGACGACCGAGCTGCCGTCCGGGCCGATCTCGGCCAGCGGGAACCCGGGCCGGCGCGCGTCGCCGTCCCGGAAGAAGGCGTAGTTCCCGCCGGTCGCCTGCGTCCCGCACTCCAGCACATGCCCGGCGACGACGGCGCCCGCGAGCCGGTCGTGGTCCGCCGGGCCCCAGCCGAAGTGGGCGGCGGCGGGCCCGGTGACCAGGGCGGCGTCCGTCACCCGGCCGGTCACGACGATGTCGGCTCCCGCGCGCAGGGCGGCGGCGATACCGAACCCGCCGAGGTAGGCGTGGGCGGCGAGGCTGCCGGGGTGGGCGGCGGTGAGGTCGTCCCCCTCGACGTGGGCGATGCGGACCGGGATGCCGAGCCGGCCGGCCAGTTCCCGCACGGCGCCGGCGAGCCCGGCCGGGTTGAGCCCGCCCGCGTTGGTGACGATCCGCACGCCCCGCTCGTGGGCGAGTCCGAGCGTGTCCTCGAGCTGCCGCGGGAAGGTGCGCGCGTACCCGGCGGCCGGGTCCTTCAGCCGGTCCCGGGCGAGGATCAGCATGGTCAGCTCGGCGAGGTAGTCCCCGGTGAGGACGTCCAGGTCACCGCCGGTCAGCATCTCGCGCAGCGCGTCGAAGCGGTCGCCGTAGAAGCCGGAGGCGTTGCCGATCCGCAAGACCGTCACGGCGCGGCCCCCTTCGGCGGGCGGCCGGTGCCGGGCGGTCCCGCGAACGCCTGGGCGAGGTCCAGCCAGCGGTCGGCGTCCGGGCCCCGGGCCCGCAGCGCGAGGTCGGCGCGGTGGGCCCGCCGGGTGACGAGGAGGCAGAAGTCGAGGGCGGGGCCGGTGACGCGCTGGGGGGCGTCCTGCGGACCGTAGGCCCACACGTCCCCGGCGGGGCCGGTCAGCTCGACGCGGAAGGGCTCGGCGGGGGCCGGGAGCCCGTGCACGGCGTGGGCGAAGTCCCGGGTGCGGACGCCGAGCCGGGCGATGTGCCGGATGCGGTCCGTGGGGGCGCGGGTGACACCGAGGGCGTCGGCGACGTCCCGTCCGTGGGCCCAGGTCTCCATGAGCCGGGCGGTCGCCATGGACGCGGCCGACATGGGCGGCCCGTACCAGGGGAAGCGGGCGCCGGGGGCGGCGGCGCGCAGCGCCCCGTCCAGGGCCTCGCGTCCCTCGCGCCAGGCCGAGAGCAGCGCGGCGGGCGGGAGCGCGGCGCCCTCCTCGGCGCCCTCGTCCACGAAGGAGTCCGGCGCGGCGAGGGCCTGGGCGGCGAGGGCGCGGAAGCCGTCCCGGTCGGTGACCGCGGTCAGGGCCGCGCGGTCGGTCCAGGCGAGATGCGCGATCTGGTGGGCGATGGTCCAGCGGGGGGCGGGGGTGGGCAGCGACCACTGCTCGGGACTCAGACCGGCGACGAGCAGGTCGAGTTCGCGGCCTTCCTCACGTAAGTCGTCGACCACGGGGGTGGGCTCGGGCATGAGGGGAGCATGGC
>NZ_WYCT01000196.1 GCF_011008945.1 Streptomyces harenosi | reverse complement strand
GGCCGGGGGCGGCCGGGCGGGGCCGGGCCCGGTCGGCGCCGGGCCCGGTGGCCTCACGCCGACAGTTCCTGGCGCAGCGCGTCCCGCAGCCGGGCGGCCCGCTCCGCCACCTCCGCCGGTCCCAGCTCCACCGCCCGGTCCGCCCAGCGCTGCCCCTCGTCCAGCTCGCCCCGGCGCGCGTAGACGAGGGCGAGCCGCAGCGCCGCCCGGCCGTGCCCGGCGTCGGCGGCCCGGGCCCACCACACGGCGGCCTCCGGCTCGCTGCCCTCGCGGGCGAGCAGCAGGCCGAGGTTGAAGGCCCCGTTGCGGGAGCCGGCCTCCGCCGCCTCGCGGTACCACCGCGCCGCCTCCACCACGTCGCCGCGGGCCGCGGCCAGCATCCCGACCCGGACCTGTGCCCGCCGGTGGCCCTGCGAGGCGGCCCGCTCGTACCACTCCTCGCACTCCGTCTTGTGGTGCGCCGACTCGCCCAGCCCGTGCGCGGGCTCCGGCGGCCGGCGCGCGTCGAGCACGGTGGCCAGCCGGTACGCCGCCTCGGCGCTGCCGCCCCCGGCCGCGCACCGCAGGTACCGCTCGGCCTCACGCTCGTCCCCGTCGCGCAGCCGGGCCATGCCGACCTGGAGGGCGGCCTCCGTGTGCCCGGCGGCGGCGGCCACCTCGTACCACCGCAGGGCGGACTCCGTCTCGCCGCGCCCGGCGTAGAGGATGCCCAGGTTGAAGGCGGCGTCGACGCTGCCGGCCTCCGCGGCCTTGGAGAACCACGGCTCGGCCCCGGTCTCGTCGCCGCCGTGCAGGAGCAGGATGGCCAGCGCGTTGGCCGCCTCGCGGTGCCCGGCGTAGGCCGCGCGGCGGTACCACTGCTCGGCCTGGGCGGTCCGCCCCTGCTCGGCGCAGAGCAGGCCGAGGTTGTAGGCGCCGTTGTCGTCCCCCGCGTCCAGCGCGGCCCGGTACCACCGCTCGGCGGTCTGGGTCTCCCCGCGCTCGGCGTGCAGCGCGCCCAGCGCGTTGGCGGCGTTGCCGTCGCCCTCCTGGGCGGCGCGCAGCCACCACACGGCGGCGCTGTCGGAGTCCCCGGCGTCCCGCAGCAGGAATCCCAGCGCGCAGGCGGCCCGCGGCTCCCCGTCCTTGGCGGAGGTCAGGTACCAGCGCCCGGCCTCCTGCAGTTCGCCCCGCTTCTCCAGGATGGTCCCCAGGTGCAGCGCGGCCCGCCGGTGGCCGCGCGCCGCGGCCTGCCGGTACCACTGCTCGGCCTCGTCGGCGGCCTCCGTGCCGCCGCCGTCGGCGCCGGAACGCCGCGCGGCCCGCCGGTCCAGCGCCCGGGCCAGCCGGTAGGCGGCCTCCCGGTGCCCGCGTTCCGCCGCGGACCGCATCCAGCGCTCGGCGCCGGAGTCGCCGCGGTGCTCCAGCAGGTCGGCGAGGGCGTAGGCACCGAGGACATGGCCCTGCTCGGCGGACTGGCGCAGCCAGTACTCGGCGGCGGGCTCGTCGCCCCGCTCGCGGTGGTACCGGCCCAGCGCGTGGGCGGCCGGGGCCGAGCCCGCGACGGCGGCGACGCGCCACCAGCCGGCGGCCTCGTCGGCGTACCCGCGCTGATGGAGGAGGACACCCAGGTTGTTGGCGGCGGCGCGGTCGCCGGCCGCGGTCGCGGCACGCAGATGGGGTTCGGCTCCGTCGAGATCGCCGCGGCGCAGCAGCATCGCCCCGAGGACGCTCATCGCCTCCACATCACCGGATTCCGCCGCGAGGCGCCGGCGCACCTCCTCGGCCGCCTCGTCCGCGGCCTCGCCGGCCTCGTCTCCGGTCTCGTCCAGATCGGACGGCTGCACAAATCGCCCTGTCCCGAACAGATCTGCCTTGTCCCCCATAACGTCCATCGTCGCACCACCTGCAACCCGGGTACACCTGGTATACCGCAGCCAGTGAGGTCACTTCAGCGTTTTGTCGACATGCCCACAGAGAGACAAGTCAAACACAGATCGCCCAACTCACCCCGTCGGCGCGGCCGTCGGCGCACCGGTGTACGCACAACACGAAGGCCCGGATCCCTTTCGGGACCCGGGCCTTCGCCGTCGTTCGCGTGCCGCGTCCGACTCCAGTAGCGGGGACAGGATTTGAACCTGCGACCTCTGGGTTATGAGCCCAGCGAGCTACCGAGCTGCTCCACCCCGCGCCGTTGTGTTTTCAACCGTACCACGGCGCGGGTGGGGCCGGTGACCGGCCGGGTCAGCCGCCGTCCGGACCGCCGGTGGCGCTGCCACTCGGTGTGGGAGCGGGGCCGGACCTGCCGTCCCCGTTCTTCTCACCGCCGGTGCTCCGGCCGGCCCGGGCCTGGGCCTCCTCGGCCCGGCGCAGCGCGTCCTCCAGGTCCTTCTGCGCCTCGCCGTACGCCGCCCAGTCGTTCTTCTGCAGGGCTTCCTGCCCGGCTTCGAACGCCTTCTGCGCGTCGTCCAGCGCGTCCTGGACCGTCGGGTCGCCGGTCGTCGGCGGCGGGGTGGTGCCCTCGTCCCGGTCCCGGTCCTGGTCCTCGCCCGGCGGCTCGGGGGCCGAACCCTTCGCGCCGAAGACCTTGTTGAGGGCCTCCTCCAGCGTGTTCTCGAAGGCGGTGTTGCCGCCGTAGGTGACCAGCACCTTGCGCAGCAGCGGGTACTTGAGGCCACCACCGCGCACGTAGACCGGCTCCACGTACAGCAGTCCGCCGTCGAGCGGCACCGTCAGCAGGTTGCCGTACTCGACCTCGGAGTCACCGCCTCTGAGCAGCCTGATGGACTCGGCGATGTCCTGTTCGGAGTTGAACTGGCTCTGCACCTGCTTGGGACCGTCGACGGTCGTGCTCGTCGGCACCTTCAGAATTCTGATCTTCCCGTAGCCGCCGGTGCCCGCCTCGGCGTCCACCGCCATGAACGCGCTGAGGTTGTCGCGTCCGTTGGGCGTGAACGTCGTCGTCAGCGAGAACGCCTGTTCCTTCTGGCCGGGCATCTTCATGCTCAGGTAGTACGGCGGCACCGCGTCGCCCGACTTGTTGGTCGGGTCATCCGGCACCTGCCACACCTCGCTGCCGCTGAGGAACGTGTCGGCGTCCTTCACGTGGTAGCGGGTCAGCAGCTCGCGCTGCACCTTGAACAGGTCCTGCGGGTAGCGCAGATGCGCCATCAGGTCGCCGGAGATCTCGCTCTTGGGCTGCACCGTGTCCGGGAACGCCTTCATCCAGGTCTTCAGGACCGGGTCCTTGGTGTCCCACTGGTAGAGCTTGACGTCGCCGGTGTACGCGTCGACGGTCGCCTTCACCGAGTTGCGGATGTAGTTGACCTGGTTCTGCTGGGCCACCACCGCACGGTTGTCGTTGGCCGCGGTCAGCGAGTCGGCCGTGGTGTCGCCCAGCGTGGTGCGCGAGGCGTACGGGTAGCCGTTGGTGGTCGTGTACGCGTCGACGATCCACTGGATGCGGTTGCCCACCACCGCCGGGTAGGCGTCGCCGTCGATGGTCAGCCACGGGGCGACCGCCTCGACGCGCTCCTTGGGGGTGCGGTTGTACAGGATGCGCGAGCCGTCGCCGATCGCGCCCGAGTACAGGATCTGCGGCTCGTTGAACGCCACCGCGTACGCGGCCCGGTTGACCGGGTTGGCGAGGTTGATGCCGCCGCCGCCCTTGTAGCTGGTGGTCTTCTCGCCGCTGTCGTCGGAGTAGTCGATCTCCTTCTGGGGACCGCCGACGATCGAGTACGTGGTGGTCTTCTCGCCGTAGTAGATCCGCTGCTCGTACGTGCCGAGGTCGCCCTTGGAGGGCAGGTCGGACTCCGTGAACACCGGGCGGCCCTCGGGGTCGACCTCGGTGCCCTTGGCCGCCACCACGCCGTAGCCGTGGGTGTAGCGGAAGTGGTTGTTGATCCAGTTCTTCTTGGGGATGCCGGCCAGGTTCAGCTCGCGCAGGCCGACGACCGTGTCCTGGTCCTTGCCGTCCTTCGCGTAGCGGTCGACGTCCAGGTTGGTCGGGAACGCGTAGTAGTTCCGCATCTGCTGGAGCTGCTGGAACGTCGGCGAGACGATGTTCGGGTCCATGATCCGGATGCTCGCCGCGGCGTCGGCGTCGTCGCGGAGCCGGGACTTGTCCTCGGTCTGGCTCCGGCCCGGGTACTCGGTGACCTCGGTGCCGTCGATGCCGTACGCCTCACGCGTCGCGCTGAGGTTCTTCTCGACGTACGGGGCTTCCTTGGCCTGCTCGTTGGGCTGGACCTGGAACTTCTGCACGATCGCCGGGTAGAGGCCGCCGATGAGGATGGCGGACAGCACCATCAGGCCGAAGCCGATCACCGGCAGTTGCCAGGTGCGCCGCCACAGCGTGGCGAAGAACAGCAGCGCGCAGATGACGGCGATGCAGAACAGGATCGTCTTGGCCGGCAGGTAGGCGTTGGCGTCGACGTACCGCAGGCCCGTCCAGTTGTCGGTGGCCTTGAAGTCGCTGGACTTGACCGCGAGCCCGTAGCGGTCGAGCCAGTAGGCGACCGCCTTGAAGGCGACGAAGACGCCGATGAGCACCGACAGGTGCCCGGTGGCCGCGGCCGTGGCGCGCGCGCCGGGGCTGGTCAGGCGCAGCCCGCCGTACAGGTAGTGGGTGATCGCGGCCGCGATCACCGACAGGATCACGGCGGCGAAGCCGAAGCCGAGCAGGAAGCGGTACCAGGGCAGGTCGAAGGCGAAGAAGGCCACGTCCAGGTGGAACTGCGGGTCCTCCTTCCCGAAGGGCACGCCGTTGACCCACATCAGCCAGGTCCGCCACTGGCCCGCGGCCGAGGCTCCGGCGATCAGGCCGACCAGGGCGGTGATGCCGAACAGCAGCCACTTCTTGAACGGGGCGATGCCCATCCGGTAGCGGTCGAGGTTCTGCTGTTCCGTCGACATCGCGCTCAGCGGCGGACGCAGCCGGTGGGCCAGCCAGATGTTGAATCCGACGGCCAGGGCCATCAGCAGGCCGAAGACGAAGAAGAGACCGATCTTGGTCCACAGGGTCGTCGTGAACACCGACGAGTACTTGACCGACCGGTACCACAGCCAGTCCGTCCAGAAGCCCGCGAACATGGTGAACGCCATGCCCAGGACGGCCAGCACGCCCAGTGTCATGAGCAGGGTCCGGGCACGCCGGGACGGGCGGCCCACTCTGATCCGCGGCCCTGTCGGGCCTCCGCCGCGGTCCGGCATCTGGAAAGCCAAGGTGCGCACCTCGAAGTTCGCTGTTGATCCGTCAGGCCCTCGGGTTCGTGGACCTCCCGTGCGCCCCCCTGATCGTGGGCCCACACCTATGCAACTTACTCACCGTTTACTCGGTTCCCGATTCCGGGCCGGAACGAGGCAGGATTGTGACCATGTCCAACACTCCCATGGCGGCGAGCCCGCTCACTCGGGCCGTACTCGAGATCGACGAGTACGTCTCCGGCCTCGGCTGGGACCGGCCCGCCCGCCTCTTCGCCCTCGTCGACACCGCGCGCCTGCGCGCCGAGCAGCCCTCGCTCGCGGACCGGCTCGGCCTCGCCGAGGGGGAGGCCGCCCCCGGCCTCACCCCGATCGAACAGGAGGAGATCCCGGCGGAGCGGCCGCTGGACGAGTTCCTCGCCACCATCGCCTGGCCGGACTCGGTGGCCGGCTGCGCGCTCACCGTGGAGCGCCTGATGCTGCCGCCGTCCGCCGAGGCACAGGTCCCGCAGGGCTGGGACGAGGCCAAGCTGGCCCGGTGGGTGGCGGAGCACCCGGAGCGCCAGGAGGTCCGCATGACGGTCGCGGTACTGCGCGACGGCGCCCGCGAGTCGGCGCTGCGGCTGCGCGAGAAGGACTCCCCCACCGAGGTCCTCACCGGCTCCGACCTGGTGCCGGGCCTGGCGGAGGCGCTGGCGGCGACCTTCGAGGAGTAGTCCCCGCGGTCACCGCGCCGCGCAGCGCGGCAGCCCGGCGGTCTTCCCGGCGCGGATGTCCGCGAGCGCGTCCAGGGCGTCGCCGATGGAGCCCACCTTGACCAGGGTGAGCCCCTTCGGGGTGTCCCTGGCGGCCGCCGCGCAGTTGTCGGCGGGGGTCAGGAAGTACCGCGCGCCCTTGTCGCTGGCGCCGACGATCTTCATCTCGATCCCGCCGATCGGCCCCACCTCGCCCGCGTCGTCGATGGTGCCGGTACCGGCGACGAACGCGCCGCCGGTCAGGCTGCCCGGGGTGAGCTTGTCGTAGATGCCCAGCGCGAACATCAGACCGGCGCTCGGGCCGCCGACGTCGGCGAGCTTGATGTCGATGGTGAACGGGAAGGTGTGGTCGGTCCCGGCGGAGATGCCGACGATGGCGCGCTTCTCACCGGCGTCGTCGGACGCCTCCGTGGTGATCGTCACCTTCTCGGTCCGCGTCGCCGCGCGGTTCTCCTTCTCGGCGGCGGCCTGCTCCTTGGCGGGCACGATCGTGAAGACGACCTCCTGGCCGGGGCGGTGCCGGGTCACCAGCTTCGCCACGTCCGCGGGCTCCTTCACCGCCGTGCCGTCGACGGCCTTGATCACATCTCCGGCGTGCAGCCTGCCCTGCGCCGGGGAGTCCTTGACGACCGTGGAGACGACCACCCAGGAGCTCACCGGAATGCCCAGCTCCTTCAGGGCGGCGACCTTGGCGCTCTCCTGGGACTGGCTGAACTCCTCGGCGGTCTCCTGGGAGGACTCCTCCTCCGTCTTGCCGTTCGGGTACAGCGTGTCGTGCGGTACGACCTTGTTGTCGTGGGCGAGCCAGCCGTAAACGGCCTCCACCAGGTTCATCTTGTAGTCGGCTCTGGTGACCCTGACCGTGGTCATGTTGAGGTGCCCGTCGGCCGGGTAGGTCTTGCGCCCGGTGACCTGCAGCACCGGCTCGCCGTCGTGCTCCCCGAGCGTGTTCACCGTCGGCCCCGGGGTCATCTCCGCGTACGGCACGGGGAGGAACACCCCCGCGCACAGGAGCGCGATCAGCATCAGGGTGGAGGCGAGCATCGTCGCGGTGCGGCGTGGCATGTCACGACAGTAAGGGACGGTTCTGTCGGCGCACCGTCAGGGCCGTCCGCTCAGGTGCGGGAGTGGGACCTCTCCATGGCCGCGCAGAAACGGGCATACCCGTCGAGCTCGGGACCGTCGCCGCGCACCTTGCGGGTGCGGTGGGCCCAGCTTCCCCACAGACCCGCGCCGATCGCAGCGACGAGCGGAATCAGCAACCAGGCAAGCGCCGCCATGCCGACCTCCAACCCCGATGGGCGTCCCCACTGACTGATCAGCAGATTAACCATCCGCAGTGACAACGCTCACGCCCGGGGGGCGGTTACGCAACCCGGACGGCGGGGAAGGCTGGTGCGCCGCCCGTGGACGCCTGGGTCCGGCTGAGTACGCCTGGGTGCGGCGGGGCGCCCCCGGCGCCGGCGCGCCCGGGGCCGTCAGCAGGCGCCCACCCACTCCTCGGTGCCGTCGGAGAACCGCTGGTGCTTCCAGATCGGCACCTCGTGCTTCAGGTCGTCGATCAGCTTGCGGCAGGCCTCGAACGCCTCGCCGCGGTGGGGGCAGGAGACGGCGACGACGACGGCGAGGTCCCCGACCCGGAGGTCTCCCACGCGGTGCACGGCCGCCAGCGCCCGCACCGGGTACTCGGCGGCGACCTTCTCGGCGATCCGCCGCATCTCGGCCTCGGCGCTGGGGTGGCAGGAGTAGCCGAGCGCGTCGACGTCGGCGCCCCCGTCGTGGTTGCGCACGGTCCCCACGAACAGCGCGGTCCCGCCGGCCGCGTCGTCCCCGACCGCCCGGAAGACCTCGTCCACGGACAGGGGCGTCTCGCGGATGCCGATCAGCCTGACGGGGTCCTGCGCGGCCAGCTCACCGGGGTGGTCGTTCGTGGATGCCATGGGCCCATCGTGCCCCACCGCGGCGGCGGCGCGGAATAGCGTCATCACCCGGCACGCGCGCGTACCCGTTTGGAGCCTTCTACAGGTGCCCGGGTACGGCCACGGGGCCCGGGCCTCAGATCCGCCGCCGGGCCTTGCGCGCCCGCCGCACCACCGCCGCGGCGCCCAGCAGCGCCACCGTGGCGCCCGCGGCACCCGCCGCCGTGGCGTCCTTGCGGCCCAGGCGCCGCCCGGCCACCGTGTGCCGCCCGGACACCTCCTCCAGCAGCTCGGCGAGCACCTCCTCGTTGGTGTACGCGGGCCGCCACCCGGCCTCGTGCAGCCGGCTGCCGCTGACCACCCAGGGGTACATCGTGTAGGCCAGGTCACCGGCCGGGGACGGGGTGAGCCCGATCCGGTGCAGCCGGGCCGCCGCGCCCAGGGCGACCGCCGACGGCAGCTCCATGCGCCGGATGCCGCTGAGCTCCTCGACCTCCTCCTGCTCCAGCCAGCCCTCGCAGCCGACGGCCAGCTCCCCTTCGACCTTCTCCAGCACCGCGTACTCCAGGGCGCTGCACAGGTCCTCGACGTGGCAGAACTGCCACGCGGGGCGCGACCCGGCCACGACCAGCAGCCGGGGCGACTCGAAGTACCTGGTCAGGGCGGTGTCCGTGCCGCCGACCAGGATGGCGGGCCGGACGACGGTGACGTTGAGCCCGGGGTGGGCGCGCGGGGCCCGGCGGGCCAGCCGCTCGATCTCCAGCAGGTCCCCTACGCCGGTGGCCTCGGCCGTCGCGCGCAGCTCGGCGTCCTCCGACAGCGGCAGCTCGTTGTCGGGCAGCGCGCCGTAGACCATCGCCGAGGTGCACAGCACGACCCGGTGGACGCCGGCCGCCGCGGCGGCGGTCAGGACGGTCTGCGTCCCCCGGACGTTGTAGGCCGTCCGGGCGGCCGCGTCGGTCTCCAGGTCGAGGTCGAGCGCCAGGTGCACGACCACGTCCGCACCACGCAGTCTGTCCGCGATGGCCGGGTCCCGCACGTCCAGGACGTGCCACTGCGCGGCGGCGCACTCGCCGCGCCTCTCGTCGAGGGCGACGACCCTCCTGACCTCGTCCGATGCGGCCAGCCGCGCCGTGAGCAGCGCGCCGACGCCGGAGGCCGCGCCGGTCACCGCGACGACGGGTCCGCGTGCGTTCGGGCCGGCGGGACTGGTTGACTGGTTTCGCGCTGCGCGAACCTGCGGATCTGGGGAACTCACCGGGCGTCTCCAGCGGTTGTCTTCAGTACGGGCGCGGGTGACGCGTACGTACCAGGTGGCATCCATCCTGCCGCAGGCCGCCGGCCGGCCAAGCACCGAGGCCCGATGCGCCCCGGGTGTCTACGCTGGGTGGTGTTGTCGGGCAGCCGTGCCGCCGGAAAGAACCGGTGGCCCTACCAGCCGAGGAACCCCGTGAGTGACACCCCATTCGGATTCGGCCTTCCGCCGGAGGAGCCGGACGACGGCGACGAAGGCAAGAAGAAGGACCAGCAGAGCGGTGGTGGGCAGGGACCGGCCAATCCGTTCGGTTTCGGGTCGCTGCCCGGCGCCGGAGGCGGCCTGGGTGGCCCCGGAGCGGACAATCCGTTCGCTGCCATGTTCGGTTCGCTGAACCCCACCGATCTGGGCGCCGCGTTCCAGCAACTGGGCCAGATGCTCTCCTACGAGGGCGGCCCGGTGAACTGGGACATGGCCAAGCAGATCGCCCGCCAGACGGTCGCCCAGGGCGCCCCGGACGGCACCAAGGACGCCAGCGTCGGCCCCGCCGAGCGGTCCGCGGTCCAGGAGGCCGTGCGCCTGGCCGACCTGTGGCTGGACGATGTGACGGCGCTGCCCTCCGGGGCCGGCTCCGCGGTGGCCTGGAGCCGCGCGGAGTGGGTCGAGGCGACCCTGCCGGCCTGGCGTGAGCTGGTCGACCCGGTCGCCGAGCGCGTCGGCACCGCCATGGGCGACGTGCTGCCCGAGGAGATGCAGGCCATGGCCGGCCCGCTGATCGGCATGATGCGCTCGATGGGCGGCGCCATGTTCGGCACCCAGATCGGGCAGGCCGTCGGCGTGCTCGCCGGTGAGGTCGTCGGCTCGTCCGACATCGGCCTGCCGCTCGGCCCGGCCGGCAGGGCCGCGCTGCTGCCGGCGAACATCGAGACGTTCGGCAAGGACCTGGGCGTGCCGCAGGACGAGGTGCGGCTGTACCTCGCCCTGCGCGAGGCCGCCCACCAGCGCCTGTTCACGCATGTGCCGTGGCTGCGCTCGCACCTGTTCGGCGCGGTCGACGGCTACGCCCGCGGCATCAAGGTGGACACCGCCAAGCTGGAGGACGTGGTCGGCCAGTTCGACCCGCAGAACCCCGAGCAGTTGCAGGAAGCGCTCCAGCAGGGCATGTTCCAGCCGGAGGACACGCCGGAGCAGAAGGCCGCCCTGGCCCGTCTGGAGACGGCGCTGGCGCTGGTCGAGGGCTGGGTGGACGCGGTGGTGCACGCCGCCGCCAAGCCGCGCCTGGGCTCCGCCGACGCGCTGCGCGAGACGCTGCGCCGCCGCCGCGCCTCGGGCGGCCCGGCCGAGCAGACCTTCGCCACGCTGATCGGCCTGGAGCTGCGCCCGCGCCGGCTGCGGGACGCCTCGCGCCTGTGGGCGTCCCTGACGGACGCGCGCGGGGTCGACGGCCGGGACGGCCTGTGGGCCCACCCGGACATGCTGCCGACGGCGACCGACCTGGACGACCCGGACGGCTTCGTCCACCGCGAGCAGCTCGACTTCTCGGAGCTGGACAAGATGCTGGGCGAGGCGGCCGGCAGGAAGCCCGAGTCCGGCAAGAAGCCCGACCTCGGGAAGAAGCCGGGCGAGGGCGAGGCCGAGGGCGACGGCGCCGAGTGAGCCTGCACGACGACGCGGCCCTCGTACTGAAGGCGTACGAGGGCCAGCAGGAGCTCCGGCAGCTCTATCTGGACCACCTGGCGGCCCATCCGGACGGCATGTGGAAGTCCTGCGCGGACGGGCACATCACGGCGAGCGCGCTGGTCGTGGACGCCGAACGCGGCCGGGTGCTGCTCACCCTGCACCGCAAGCTGCGGATGTGGCTCCAGATGGGCGGCCACTGCGAGCCCGGCGACGCGAGCCTGGCGGCGGCGGCCCTGCGGGAGGCGACCGAGGAGTCCGGCGTCGCCGGGCTGACCCTGCTGCCCGGGGGCCCGGTGCGGCTGGACCGCCATCACACGCCCTGCGCCTGGCATCTGGACGTGCAGTACGCCGCCCTGGCCCCGGCCGGGGCCGTGGAGGCGATCAGCGACGAGTCCCTCGACCTCCGCTGGTTCCCCTACGCGCAGGTCGCTGAGGTGGCCGACGAGTCGGTCGTACAGCTGGTGGAGGCGACGCGCGCCCGGCTCGGTGCCTGACCGGAGACGGGCGGGAACCGAGGCGCCGGGTAAGGGGCGACCGCCAGGCGGTCGCCCCTTACCCGTGCGCCCGCGCGGACGGGTGAGCGGGTCGGTGCTCAGCTACGGCTGCCGCCGAGCGAGTTCCCGCTGAGACCGCCGGAGCCCATGCCGAACTGCCCGAGCAGCCCCGAGCCGCGCAGGTGCTGCGGCGGCAGCAGCTCGCTCGGCTGCACCAGGACGTGCCCGCTGCCCGAGAACTGCATCTCCCACCCCTCGCCGGTGGAGCCGCGGCGGCGCCACACGGCGGAGGTGGAGGTGGGCGCCTGGAGCTGGGTCCGCAGGGACGTGGACCAGGCGATGACCGCGTCGGCGTCGCAGCAGACGTTCCGCTCCGGTGTCACCTCCAGGACCAGCGGCTCGCCGGAGGTCATCAGGACGACCTGGCCCGAGCCGGACAGTTCCAGGTTGTACGCGCCCGCGGCGGTGATCTCCACGGCGCTGTCCACGGCGACGATGCCCACGTTGAGGGAGCCGTCGAAGGCCAGGATCGCCGAGGAGTCGGCGGTGATGCCGCGGCCGACGTCCATGATGTGCAGGTGCTGGGCGAAGTTGGCCAGGTAGACGACGCCGTCGCCCTTGCAGCGCATCAGCTCCAACCGCTCGCCGGTCATGCGCTCGACATTGCGCCAGCCGCGGTTGCGGTACTGGCTGTCGAACTCGATGTGCCCCTCGAAGGCGACCATGGCGCCCTGGCGGGCCAGGACCGGGTTCCCGCCCCGGTCGACGGCGGTCTTGAGCAACTGCGGGTTCTGCAGTGTGTAGCGCCCGGTGGACTCCACCGGGATGTGCGCGAAGAGTGTGCTGTGCATGTGTGCTGGTGCTCCCCTCAGCCCCGGTCAGCCACGGATCTTGAAGCGGTCGCCGGTGTCCTCGCTGGGCTGGACGACCACGAAGCCCTGCCCCCGGAAGCCGACCTGGAACGCCTCGCCGCTGCCCCGGCCGATCAGGGCGCCCGCCTTGATCGTGCGCCGGGCCTTCATGTCGAGGCCGTCGGTCCAGGCGATCAGCGCGTCCGGGTCGACGTAGGTCTCCCGCTCGGCGCAGTCGAGGGAGATGGGCATGCCCCGGCTGACCAGGGCCACCCATCCGGTCCCCCGGATCACCAGGTTGGTCAGCCCCGAGCCGGACAGCTTCGCCAGGCCCTTGACCGGTTCGATGGTCAGGTGCAGCGAGGCGTCGCAGGCCAGCAGCGTGGGGCCGTTGACGGACAGGGCCTCGTCGTCCAGGTGGACGACGAGCACCTCGCCGCCGTAGTCGGCGAGGTAGAGGTCGCCGTCGCCGCGGCAGAGCATCAGCCTGCCGCCCTCGCCGGTCACCATCTCCTCCGCCGTGCGGCGCAGCCCGGCCGGGGCCCCCTCGAACTGGACGTACCCGTCGTAGGCGATCATCGAGCCGGCCTTCGCGTACAGGTCCTGGCCGGTGACCATGGTGACCTTGAGCGTCTTGGAGCTGTGCACGCTCATCCGGACGCCGGTGGCCGCGGGGCGGTGCTCGTTGAGTGTCTGGAGGTCCATGGACTGCCTCACACCTCGAAGGGCTGGACGACGACGAAGTTGCCCGGGGCGCCCCGGAACTGGAGGTTCACGGCCTCCGAGGTCTGCCGCGCGTACCCGGAACGGCGCAGCCGCACCGACGTCGTGGTCACGGCCTGCGCTCCCGCGGACCAGGCGATGACGGCGTTGCCGTCGACGTACGTCGCCGGGCCCACCGGGAGCACCACGGGAATGCCCCGCGTCTTGACGACGACGGCGCCCGTGCCGGAGAAGAGCATGCTGAACAGGCCGCCGCCCGGCAGGCCGGCGCCCTCGATGCGGCGGACCTCGGTCTCCAGCCCCTCGTCGAAGGCGAGGACCCCGCGCGCGCTGGTGTAGAGCTGCTCGCCCTGGAGCCGGATCACGAACAGGCGGCTGGCCTCGTCGGCGAGGAACACCTCGCCGTCGCCGGAGCACCGCATCAGGGACATGCCCTGGCCGGTGAGCTGCCCGGTCACCTTGCCGAGCAGCCCGGAGCCCTTGTGGGCGAAGTCGATGTCGCCCTGGTAGGCGACCATGCTGCCCTGCTTGGCGAGGATGTTCGCGCCCTTGGTGAGGGTCGCCCGGACGAGCTGCGGATTCTGCTCGGTCCAGCGGTCGCCCACCGGGGCCTCGGCGTACTTCGTCAGAACGGCCCGCAGACCGGCCTCCGGGGGCACGGGCGCGAGCACCGCCGCCCCGCCGAAGGCCGGGGCCTGGCCGGGGAAGGCGGGAACACCCGGTGGAGGCGTGAAGGGGCCCCCGGGGGGTGCCACGGCGCCCGGAGGCGGCGTGAACGGGCCGCCCGGAGGCGTGAAGGGGCCGCCCTGCGGTGCGGGGG
>NZ_WYCT01000195.1 GCF_011008945.1 Streptomyces harenosi | reverse complement strand
GTCAGATTTGTATAAGAGACAGGGTCGAGGGGGTGCGCGGCCCGCGGCGGGCTAAACGGGCGGCCCCCCCGAAACCCGAGGGGAGCGAAAAAGGGGGATCGCCTGCGTGTCGACGGGACGACGAGCCGGCAAGAGGGCGAGACGGCGAGACGGCGAGGCGGTCGAGCCGGTGGAGCCGGTTGGGCCGGTGAGGGGGACGTGGCGGCAACCCTCCCGAATATCCGACTGATTCCGGCGGAGGATTCCCGCCTTACCGCCTTCCCGCCCGTATCGCCTGCATCCCTACACCCTTACATCGCCTACTCCGCCATCAGTGATCCGATATCGATAACCGATAACGAAAAAAAGGGGGGCGGGCCCACCGGGCCGCCCCCTCCCTGTCTCTTCTCGTCCTTGTCTCCTCCTGCGGGCGCTATGGAGTGCACGCCTGCGAGATCGAAAGACTGTTCTCGTAGAGATGGTGCCGTGTGATCCGGCCGTCCTCGACCGTGAGGCGCAGTGCGTAGGGCCCCTCGAAGGTCTTGCCCGTGGCGCGCACGGTCCCCGAGAGGTGCCCGAACAGGGCGGCGTCACTGCCGTCGACGAGGACGGTCTCGACGGAGGCGCGCATGTCCTCGGGCACGGTGTGCTCCATCAACTCCGTGAACTGCGCCGCGCATTCGGTGGGGGTCGACCGCGGACGGATCCAGGGGACGGAGGGATTGTCGGCGAGCATCCAGTCGACCTTGTCGGCGAAAAGCTCGACGAGCCGCTCGGTGTCGCCGGCCACCCGGGCGGAAAGGAACTCCTGAACGACGGCCCGTGTGGCATCGGTGACGGACTGCGCGGTGCCGGGTGAACTCGCCACGGTCTCAGGGGACTGGTCGTGCATGGTGCTCTCCCTGCGGTTGCGACCGGGTCCCGGGGGACCCGTTGATGTGCTCGATGATGTCAGGGGGGAGCAGGCCGGTCGATTACCCCGGGGGTAATGCGGGCCCATAGGGATAACTAATCAGATAGGTAATATTTTTCAGCGACTAAACGTTTTCCCATGAGATCGCGAGGCACGTCGCACGGGATTCCCGAGACCCGCGAGGCCGGGAATGACGGGTCCTCCTGACCGAGGACGACCGGCGCAGCGCCTCAGCCGAACCGCTGCCCGATCTCGCGGTAGGTGTGCTCCCCGTCCGACGGAGAGACGCCGTCCGGTCGTGTGGCCAGGACGAACGGCCGCCCGGCGTCATCCAGCGTGTAACGGGTGAACTCGCCCGACGGGGTCCGGACGGTCACTTCGATGGTGAAGTGGTAGGTGAGGTGGCCGGGCCCCATCGGGCTGACGCCGAAGTAGAGGACGTCCGTGCCCGGTGCGCCGGCCCTGTCCTCGTGGAACCTCAGGGGTTCCGCGGTGAAGACGGGGAGGTCGGGGACGTCCGGGGGAAGCTCGACGTAGGTGCGCTCCCTCGTATCGCGCTGCCACTCGGACCGGCCGCCCCCATAGCAGTCGTACTGCGCCGGCTCGGTCCGCGGCCGCTCCACCTTCTGGACGCGCAGGGAGACGTCCGCGACGGCCTCCTCGGGGCCGGGCGGAGATCTGTCGGCCAGCACCAGGCCATAGGTCGTGTACCCCGCCCGGCGCGCACCGGCGGCCATGAGGACCCGCTCCACCCGCCCGCAGACGGTGCCGGGAACGTCCAGGTTGCCGGTGATGCGGTCCACGGCCGGCACCTCCCGGTCGGCCGCCATCCACACCGTCTGGGCGCCGCCCTCGAGCAGCCGCACGGCATGCGCCGAGGACCCTCTCGGGATGCGGGCCGGGGCGGCGGCGTCGCGGGCCGTCGCGGCGGTGCCGCGTGCAGGAGCGGCGGCGCCCCGGGCCAGGGCGACGGACCCGCGGGCCAGGGCGATGTCCGCAGCGCCGTACTGCTGCGTGGCGTCCTGGGCGTCGGTCCCGATCCGGGCCACCGGTGGGGCGATGGTGAAGGGCCGCCCGCCGTCGTCGATCCGAACGGTCCGCGGCGCGTCGCCCTCCAGTACTTCCACCTCGATCCACCACTCGCAGGAGCAGCCGGTGGTCCTGGTCTCGACGACGCCTCCGACGGTGGCGCCGGGACGCGCGTAGCGGCTCAGGCCGAGGTCCCGCGGCGCGTCGAGGCTCAGCTTCCCCCACAGCCCGAGACCACGGGCGACCGTCCGGTCGTCGGCCCCCACGCACTCCACGTCCCGCCCCCGCGGCACGGCGATCGCGCGTCCCTCGACGACGCGCAGCGAACGCACCACCAGCCCCCGGTCCTCGGGCGCGGCCAGGGTGAAGGCGACGGCGGCCGTGCCCCGGGGGACGGCGGCGCGGGCGGTGGCCCACCGGTGCAGGGCGGCGCAGCGCCCGGTGCCCAGCACCCGCCCGGGGACGGCCTCGCCCTTCGGGACGGTGGCGGACCAGATGCTGGACCAGGACACTCCCAGGATCGGTTTGCCCGTTCCCCTGCTCCGCCCGTCCGCCGCGCCACCCGGCTCCGCCGGCGGGACGGAACCGGGTGACGTGGCCGGGGAAGCCGTACCGCGGGGCTCCTGCGGCGCCAGGACGGCCACCAGTCCCGCCACCAGGACACCGGTGACGAAGAAGGCGAGGAGGAAGACCCGGCGGCCGCTCATCGCTGCTTCGCCCAGCGGGTGGTGGTGTGGTCGCACCGGTACGTGGCATCGGCGTCGCCCTCGGCGGGAGCCAGCCGGAAGGGCTTCCCGGCGTCGTCGACGACGAGCCGCCCCTTCTTCGTGCCCTGCGTGTACGCGACGTCGATCACGAAGGAGTAGGAGGCCTTGCCGTCCTCGACGCGGATGTCGAAGAGCGCCGGCTCGTCCTGCTTGGCCAGTTGCATCTCCTGCGCCGGGTACTGCCCGACGATGTCGTCCCCGTCGTACTCCTGGGCGGCCTTGCTCGCGCTGCCCAGATCGATCCGCACGCGCGTGATGCCGACACCGCCCTGAGGGCCTCCGCAGGAGAGCAACGCCCCCTTGGGCGCGGGCTCTTCGTCGATGACGCGGGCACGGACCCCGGTGATGGAGACGGGCACCTTGGTGAAGTTCATCAGCGTGAGCCGGATACGCATCATCCCCGCGTAGACCCCGCCGCCCTCGACCAGTCCGTCGAGAGCCGTGTCGCCGTCCGGGTAGGCCCGTTCGAGCTTGCCGACGTCCACGGGACCGGCCACCCGTACCGCCTTCACATCCCGTGTCAGGTCCCACCACACCTCGGACTCCGCGTGGATCGCCCGGTCGGCGGGAACCGGCGAGCGGCTGCTGGTCCACACGTCGAAGTACGTGGTCACGGCCGCCGCCAGCAAGGTGCTCAGGACGACACCGAGCGCCGCGATGACCACCGTCCTGACCCCGCCGGTCGAGGCCGCCTGCTCAGCGGGCTGCGACCCGGCGGCCTCCGGTGCACCCCCGGTCGTACCGGCGGCGCCTCCGGCTGTCCCGGCACTCCCCACCGTAGCGGCGCCCCCGGCCGACCCGGCGGGCTGACCGGCGGCGCCCGGTGCACCCCCGGCCGACCGGGCGCCACCGTCACTGCCCGCCGCCGCGCCCGCCTGTTGCGGCGCACCGGTGCCTGCGGGTTCCGCCGGGGCCGACCGGTCCTCGGGTGCGGGTGAGCCGTCCGGCCTCACAACGTCTCTGTCCGGGGTGGCGGGCACGCGGTACTCCGTTCGCTCGCGGGGAGGCCGATGCGGGTATGCGGTGCAATCCCCCACTTTGACACGGGCACGGCACACAAGGGGAGTGCCTGAACCCGGGTGGCCGGAGCTCACCGGGGGCGGCGTGCGTCACCTCCCGAGGAGCGTCTGAACCTGACGCAGGAAGAACGGCCACTGTCCGGGCCCGCCGCGGTGTCCCGCGCTCCGAAGAGTGAGCAGCAGGGTCTTCCTGAGGGGGTGGGGAGACTGCAGGATCGCCTCGTTGCGCCGGGCCAGGCGGTGGAGTTCACCAGCGGTGGGGAGCCGGTCGCTCTTGGCGCCGTTGCACGTGTCGTGGGCGGGGGCGAGGTTCCAGATGACGTCCAGGTCGGGCCCTTGCCAGCCGGAGACGGAACCGAAGCGCCGCATCAGCGAGTGGGGGAAGACGTGGTCGACGGCCGTCTTGTCGTCGGCGGCGATGGGGTCGGTGCAGATCAGGCACCGGCCGTGCTGGAAGCCGATCAGGGCCTCGGCGACTCCGGTGACCGAGCGGCGGCGGAGCTTGTCCGTGAGCTTCAGCGTGGCCCAGTCCACCGCGACGCCGTCGGCGACGAGGCTGCGGCCGACGCCGGCGGCGAAGGAACTCTCGACGATGCTCCACCGCGCGCCCAACTCGGCGCGCAGCCCGGCGGCCTGCTCGGACCGGGCCACCCGGCGCAGGTCGGGAGTCAGACGTACGATCCGCTCACGCGGGCTGCCGCCCAGCTCGTAGAAGCGGTGGGCCACCTCGGTGCCACCGCCCAGGTTGTGGAACTTCCGCATCACCATCGCGGGCATGGATCGCACGGCGGCCTGCATGAGCCGTTCGGTGGGACGGCCCAGCCTGCTGGACTCCTCGGCCTCCCGCCGGGCCACCGACAGGAAGTCCGACTCGCCGAGCGGTGCCCCGGACGGCGCCTGGGGCGCTTCGGCCAGGTGCGCGACCAGGCCCATGGCGTAGGGTGCGGCGAGCTCGTCCAGCGTCACCTCGGTGCGATCCTGGGCGGCGTACTCCAGCAGGGCGGAGCCGAGGGCGAACTTGTAGGTGCGGGTGTTGGCGCCCATCAGCACCGCCAGCCGCCAGGAGGTCCGAGCGCTCGGCTCGACCCGGTAGAACTCCACCGTCATCCCTTCCCCTCCACGGTGGTGCGGTGCCGCGCACGGAAGACCAGCGCGCTCCAGCGCACATCCGCCCGGCCCAGCAGGTCCGGGCCCTCCGCACGGTGCACCACGGCCAGACCGCAGCGCCCGGCCAGACCCACGGTCTCGGCCGCGGACACCGCGAACATCCGCCGCCCCGCCGGGGGCGGTCCATGCCGCAGTGACATGGCCACGATCCCTCCGGGCGCGGTCAGTTCGGCCACCCGCCGCATGCCCTCGACACGCTCCCGCTCGTCCAGGTGCATCCACACCGCGGACAGCAACACCAAGTCGAAGGTCCCCCGAACCCCGGTCAGCGCGGGCAGAGCGGCGTCCACCCACGTAACGGCCGTGTCGCCGTGCAGCCGCCGTGCGATCCGCCGCAGCGCCGGAACGGGCTCCACCGCCACCACCTCATACCCACGCGCGGCCAGCGCGGCGGCGTCCCGCCCGCTGCCGGAACCGATGTCGAGCACCCGCCCAGGGAGGTCCGGCAACCACGGCAGAAGCTCCCCGTGCACCTCCTCGAACGCCACGCCCTCGTACCGGCGGGCCAGCCCCTCCGCGTCCTCCCCATACCCGGCGACCCCCCGCGGCCGAGTCATCCTCGCCGCACCTCCCCCACCCCGACCAGACGACTCCACCCGACACCACCCGCCGTCCACCCGGCGACCAGAACCAAGCTGCCACACCCCTCTGACATCCGCCCCGGACGACGGGCACCCACGCAGGGCTGTGAGAGGCGCAGCAACCCGTGGGTGCGCACTGGCACGATGATCCCGTGGTTGACCTGGGGCGCATCAGAGCGGAGACGGCGGCGTACTTCCGGGCGCTCGATGAGAACGCCACCCTGCGGCACCACTTCCGGGCCACTGACGAAGAGGGCGGCCTCTGGTACTTCGAGGCCGTACCCGAGCGCGGCGAGCTGATCGCCGTCAAGCAGGCCGAGCTGACTCCGGCCGGCCGGATCCACCGGTACGACTGGGCGCACATGGAGGACGAGCACGGCTTTCCGACGGACCAGGCGATCGACCCCGAGGCGGACCGGCTGGAGACCATCCCGGCCGAAGAGTTCCAGCAGGTGTGGACCCGGTTGTGCGGGGGTCCGCCGCCACGGGTGGGCAAGCCGTCCGGCCCCCTCCCGCAGAAGCCTGCCGATCCGTGGCCCCGGAGGGACGGAAGGGGAAGGGCCCGGCTAGATGTCCCCCGTGCCCGGTGGGAGCCGGCTTCCGAGGGTCACATGGCACCCATGCCCGAGGCGTGCCCCTGCGCGTCCTCGAGTGCGGCGGCCTGGTCCTCCCCGAAGTCCGGGGCCTGGAAGGGGTGCCTCGCCGGAGGCGGTGACGCCGGGGCGGAGCAGCGGGGTGCCCGTTCCGGAGCGGAGAACAGCGCGGTCAGATCGATGGGAGGTCTCCCTTTTCGTTGCGAGTCCCCGAAGGGACAGAGGTCCTACAGCTTGGTCATCTTGGCGTATGGGCTCAAGATCCGCTCTTGCGCCGACCCGAAGTCCACGAGCGCCGCGATCCCGTCCTCGACGCCGATCACCCGGCCGAGGCCGTACATGTCGTGTGTCACCTGGTCGCCCACCGCGAAGACCGGCGGAGGCGGCGCGACCCGGGCTTTGAAGGGGCTGGTAGGCAAATGACGCTTCACAGCAGGCTTTGTCATCGTCCTCAGTATGCGCTGCGAACACCCCTTCCGCTGCGGCCGTCCACGTCGGCTTGGACACATACACGGACAGTGACGCCCGCTTCGGGGGCGCGGCAGGGGCACCACACCGTCGACCTGCGGCTCCGGCACCTGATGAGAGAGACCGGCACTCGCTTCGGGCGGCGTCTTGCCAGACCTTCTCGATGCGCAGGCGGCGTCCCGCGAGGAGCTGGTTCATGTCGTCGGTGTCGGAGGTGCAGACGGTGGCTCGGGCGCCCTGTGCGGCTTCCCGCCCGGCTGCGGCGGCACGAGGACGGCGTCGACTGCGTGCTCGCGCCCGTGCAGGCCGGCTGCCTTCAGCATGTCGCGCGCCATGATGACCACCTGGTCGTCCGCGTGCGCGATGCGGATCCGGGACAACGCCCAGTCTCACAGTGCCTGCCTGGACGTTTCGCGGGGATCCCATGCCTCCAGGGCTGTGAGCACCGAAGTGACGATCGTGGTGTCCAGCCGCGGAGCCGTCTTGATCAGTGCAGCCGTGGATGTCAGAAGCCTGCTGAACCGTAGCTCTGCAGTTATCGGTCAACCACAGTCGATGTCGCTCGATCCCCCACGGAGGACCGGATCGGTGCTCGTACCGCTGATACGCAGATGACCCCCCTCCCGTCCCCAGGACAGTTTGTATGTGCCTGCCTCGATGGGACGGTGACCATCGTCGACCGTCCAGGATCCCGACTCGCCCAGGGCCAGGCCGGTGCGCCCCACCGCGTACACCTCGCCATTGCCGGTCACGAGAAAGGATGTCTCCCGCACCACGGCCGTGCAGCCCCCTGGTCCCGCAGGGCGCAGCACGCGGTACTCCGCGTCCGAGATCAGGTCGTCCACCGCTCCCCATGCAGTGCCGAGTGCCGCCGTCACGATCAGCAGGCTGCTCCCCGACCGTGCCCACTTGGCTCGACTCCTCAGGAGCTGCGAAGCATCCGTCAGGCGGCCCACCCGGATGAGGGCCCATCGGAGAACGAGCGAAACGACCAGGAGAACCGCACTCACCGCCCAGCCGGGGATCACCCGCCCCTGCACGACCAGCAGGAGGCTGCTCCAACTGGCCACGGCGGCGATTGCCAGGCTCCCGAGGCCGGCTGCCGTCGAAACGGCCGGCGACAACCTCACGCTGTGCTGTGTACATGCTTCGGTCACGGCGGGTACGACTCCCCGAACACGCCGACAGTTCCTCGGTCGAGTGAGGAAATCCCGTGAGCGCCGGTCCCGGGATGAGGCGAGGCGCCCGCTTGGAGCGTGCGAGCCGGGCCTGTGCAGGGCGCCTCCGGCACCGCTCATGAGAGGGTCAGACGGCCGGCGTGGTCAGGTAATCGCCGTGTTCCAGGTCCTCGAGCAGTGTCGGGTGGGCGGGCGACCAGCCGAGCAGCTCCTGGGTGTGAACACTCGAGACAGGTCCGTCGAAGCCGTAAGCGGTGGCCATGAACGGGCTCACGAAGTGCGTGGCGGCCTCGGCGGGGGTCAGCGAGACCGTGGGCAGATCCAGGCCCCGGGCGATCGTCTCCGCGATGCTCCTCAGGGCGACGCCGCTTTCGGCCACCCCGTGCAGCACACTGCCCGCAGGTGCCTTCTCCAGTGCGAGGCGGAACAGGACGGCCGCGTCGAGCCGATGTACGGCAGGCCACCGGTTGGTGCCGTCGCCGACGTAGGCCGACACGCCGGTCTTTCGCGCGGTGGCGATGAGCATGGGGATGAACCCGTGGTCCTCGGGACCGTGGACGGTGGGAGCGAGGCGGACCACGCTCGCGCGCACTCCTCTGGCGGCGAAGTCCAGGCACGCTCGCTCACCGGCGAGACGGAAGGCGGCGAGCCCGGCCGTGTCGGGCTCGTCCCTCTCCTGGTGGTCGTCGCTGGTCGTCACCGGCCACTGCCGTGCGACCCCGGACGGCCCAGCCAACGGCCCGTCGGCCTACGAGCTGATGGGCAACTCCCGCGCCCGCTGGCGTGCCCGGGCCCGTAGTTCCGCCAAGCGACTGTGGAACGCGTTATGACGGTTCTGGTCGAGGTTCAGAGGGAGATCGAGCTGGGAGATGAGCTGTGACTCCAGGTCCCACGGTTCGCTCCACTCGATCCAGCACACCCGTGCGTTGTCCGCCATCCACTGGCTGAGGGTGGCTTCACCGGCCTTGCCGAAGGTCATCCGCTTGCCGCTGCCCACACGGCGCAGCTCAAGGCCGAGCAGGCAACCGAGGGTGAGCCGTAGGGTCGAGCCGGCCGCGTTGCCCCGGTAGTGGTAGCGCACCCGCTTGCGCAGGTTTTGCGTGCTGGTCCGGTTCGCCATGTAGCGCGGGGCTATACCGACGTACAGCAGGCGTCCGGCCTTCAAGTCAGGGTGTGGTGGCTGCTGGAAGTGCCACCCGTAAACTCCTGGCGCCGCCGGGACAGGACTCGGACGAACCAAGACCTCCTGCGCCGACCACAACCGTTCGGGACTGACGAGAGCGGTAGCTTCCACAGCACCTCCAGGCGCGCGACGGCTGATCGTCGCAGGCTACTGGTCGCCTCTGACAGTACGTCTCTCGCCTGCGGAGCTGGTCACGACGAGCAACGCCGAACGCGCCCGCAGGCTCGGCGGCCTGGAATGCGCCGACGAGTTCGACCCGATCCCCTTCGTTGCCGAAGCGGCCCGCACCTACCGCCGCGACTGCGCCGTAGCGATCAGCGCCGACCGCAAGCCACGCCGTCGGGTGGCCGACCTGATGACCGCTGCCGTCACCGTGGCTGAGAACCTTCCCCTGACCACCACCGACCCCGACGAGTTCGATGCGGGACCGCTGAGGCTGCTGTCGGTGACCGGTGCGACGACCGGACGGAGATGCCGGCGTACCTTCCCGTCGGGTGCCGTTGATGTCAGTTGTGGATGTCGGGATCTGCCTGACCCGTGGCTCTTTGCGGGCCGGTCGTCATAAGGGGTACCGGGACCGGGCGAGAACCGTTGGCCAGTGACTCCGCGCCGGCCACGCCGACCAGTGACGCGGCCACGGCGGGCCGTACCGGTACCAGCGGTGGCTCCCCGTGCTCCATCGTGGCCCGGAAGGCGCGCAGTACCCGTACGGTGCCCTCGGCCCCGCGTGCCACGGGTTCCCCGGCGAGGGTGAAGGGCGCAGGGGTGCGTTCCTCCTCGCGTGCGTGGCCCTCCGGGGCCGCCCAGCCCTCCGTCCTGACACGGACGGACCAGGACCGTTCGCCAGTGGCCCGGACGGACTCGGCCAGCGCCTTGGTGCCGCGTACGGAGATCCAGCTCCAGTGGCTGTCTGCCTCGCCCTGGAGGAACCCGTGCCGAGTGAGGGCCAGTGCCCCGGTGGACAGCCGTACCGCCATGACGACCGCGGCGCGTGGGTCCGCCTCGTCCACCGAGAACGCCGACACCTCCACCGGCCAGGCCTTCGTGAGGGCCAGTATCGGTGAGAGGGTGTGCGTGCAGTACGCCGTGGGAGCGATGCGCCCGCGCCAGTGCGCCGGATCACCGATCAGGCCCGCGACCTCGTCCGGGGACATCCCGTGCAGATAGTCCGCTTCGATCAGGCTGATCCGGCCCAGCTCCCCGGCCTCGATCGCCTGCCGGATGAGACGGACATGCGGATGGACCACGTAGTTCTCGGCGAAGGAGTAGGTCGCGGGCGACCTGTCCGCCGCCGCGATGAGCCGCTGGCCTTCCGCGGCGTCCACGCACGCCGCCGACTCGGACAGCACATGCACGCCACGGTCCAGGAACGCGATGGCCAACGGCGCGTGCTCGTCGAAATCGTTGGCCAGGACGACCCCGTCAAGACGGTGCTCCAGCAGCTCCTGCCACCGTTCCACCAGCACCGCGTCGGATAACCGCGCCCGCGCCACGGCACGGCGTTCGGGGTCGCGGTCACATGCCGCCACGACCTCCAAGCCCACCTTGCGGCACCAGTCCGCCAGGTGAAGCCCCATCCTGAGTCCGACCACTCCTACCCGCATACAGACATCCTCTTCCGAACCCCCCTTCCCGCACAGCTGGTTTCTCACCGTGAGAACGCAGCAGGTGAAGGGACCGACCGGAGCGCACGTCCCGGACACGACGAAGGGCCAGCCTGGGAGGAGATCCCTCCTGAGCTGGCCCTTCTCTCTGTGCCCCGGCAGGATTCGAACTTGCGACACCCGCTTTAGGAGTTCGATCAAGGCTCAGCTAGGCCGTAAGGCTGTCTGGACGCTGTGGCTGAGCGAGATCGCACACGACCGCTGCTGTACGCAGGCGTTGATGTCAGTCTTGGATGTCAACCGACCGAGATTCATCAGCCTCCCAGCCTGTCTGCTGAGCACGTCTGTTGATCTCATCGGCAGCGGCCTGAAGCACGGCGACACGTGTGCCTTGGCTGAATCCAACGCCGAAGTGTGTTCCTGCTCGGCCGAGGAGGTCCTGAAGGAGCTCCGACACTCGCTCAGCTGCCCCCTCCTCCGCGACGACAGAAGCTAGGGCGTCCTTGAACTCCGGAGCTTTCTCGGCTGCGGCAAACCAAGCCAAGAAGGTCTCAAGTTCCCGGCTGGGGCGCTCTTCTCTAGTCGCGATCCAGCGAGCCATCTGGGCTGGGTCCACCCAGTCTGGAGATTCTTGATGGCAAGGCTTACAGAGTAGGAGCAGGTTGCTCGCGTCGTCTGATCCCCCGAGGCTGCTCGGGATGATGTGGGCTCGTTCGAGGTTGGCGCGCTGCCATGAGGCTTGGGCAGTGGCCCGCTTCCATCGCTCTGAGAACCACCCGCAAGCGAAGCAACACGGCTCATCAAGCAACAGGTGGGGTGCGAAATTTTCTCTTCTCGGGCTTTCGTTCCAATGCTGCGCAATTTTCCACTTACTCGGTACGGACATGGGCCCCCTCTGTCTACTGCTCGTAGCATGCCAGCCACCTGTGACATCAGCCTGGACTTGGTCGAGCGGCGGATAGATGTCGAGCCTGGGAAGGCAGGGCGCTGTCGGCACCGCTTTAGGAGAGAGGCTGGGGGATCTACGGGCTGAGCTGCGGCTTCGTCGGCCGAGGAAGCAGGCGGCTACTCGGCCGTGGGACACCGGCGTTGACCGTGGCTGACCCCTGCATATCTGGCACGGTTGTGGCACGAACCTCAGCCGACGACAGTCAGCCACGACGGCGGGTGCGTCGACCGGTCAGGCGCGCGTGTGCCTCGCTGTACCCCCGCCGGCCTCAGCCACGCTATTGAATTGTGTCGTGGTCAGAAGAAGCCGGGACGGAGAGTCTCATAACGACGCTAGGGTGCCCGCAGCTCGGCAGTGGCGAAGTCGACTGGACCTCATCTCAGTACGTTTAGCCCGATCGTCAGAGCATTGTGCAGCAGAAACGGGCCACTAACATTTAGATCAGAATGGCTTCGTCCCCCAAACTCGCCAACCGAAAGCACGGCACCTACTCCATACGCCAGGAACTCCCGCCCCGCGCCGACGGCACCCGCCGCTCCTTCAGCCGCGCCGGCTACGAAACCCTCAAGGCCGCTCAGACCGACCTCGACCACGTCCGCGCCCTGATCGGCCTCGCCGACAACGACGACCCCGAGGGCTTGGCCCGGATCGCCGAGTTGCTGGAGAAGGTCGCCGCCGAGAAGGCGCCGCTGCCCGACATCGAATCGACGCGCAGGCGCCTCAGCCACGGACTCGACCTGACCAGCCGGCTGACGGTCGGAGACTGGCTGGACATATGGCTGGCGGGCAAGAAGGGACGGCAGAGCGCCATCAGCCGCGACGAAAGCAACATCCGGGTCCACCTCAAGCCGCACATCGGCCACATACGGCTGGACCGCCTCCGGGTCACCCACCTCTCCGAGATGTTCGAGACCATCGCCGAAGCCAATGTCGAAATCGCCGAGGGCAACGCAGCCCGACGCAAGGCGATCGAGGACCTCGCACAGATCCCGTGGAAGGGCCGTGAACACCGCGCCCGCCGCAAGACGATGAAGGCGGCCATCGCGGAGATGGAGCCCTATCGCCGCATCGCCGGTCCGGCCACCCGCCACCGCGTCCGCTCCACCCTGAGAGCCGCGCTCAACGCGGCGATTGCCCAGCAGCTCATCACCTTCAACCCGGCCGCACACGTCGAACTGGAGGCGGGCAAGCGGCCCAAGGCGCTGGTCTGGACGGAGGAACGCATCCTCCACTGGAAGCGCACCGGCGAGAAGCCCTCACCCGTGATGGTCTGGACTCCGGAGCACACCGGCCGCTTCCTCGACCACGCGGCCGACGACCGGCTGTACGCCCTGTTCCACCTGATCGCCTTCCGAGGGCTGCGCCGCGGTGAGGAATGCGGTCAACGCTGGACCGACACCCGACTGGACGCCGGTCTCATCACGGTCGCCAAGCAGTTGGTGGTCAACGGCTGGGAGGTCTACGAGGACGATCCCAAGACCGATGCCGGCGCCCGCACGATCGCGCTCGACTCCGACACGGTTCAGGCCCTGAAGCGGCACCGTGCCCAGCAGGACAAGGACCGCGAGGAGTGGGGGAGCGCCTGGGTCGAGACGGGCAGGGTTTTCACGAGGGAGAACGGCGAGCTCCTCCACCCCGCCAACGTCACGCGGCGGTTCATCGAGCTGTACGAGGAGGCCGGGCTGCCGCTGATCCGGCTCCATGACCTCCGCCACGGTGCCGCCACCCTCGCCCACGCGGCGGGCGCCGACCTGAAGGACATCCAGGAGATGCTCGGCCACTCCTCGATCACCATCACGTCGGACACCTACACGAGCCTGCTCCCCGAGGCGGACCTGGCGATCGCAGAGGCTGCGGCCCGGCTCGTTCCGCGCGCCCGTGCCGCTGCCTGGAGCACCCCGGCAGAAGTGGAGGCCGAGCCCGAAGACGAGGGGCGTCCCGGCCCGAAGTCTGTGCCGGATGGTGCTGATCCGTTGGGAGACATTTAGGAGATCAACTCCCCGTCCGCTCACGCACCGCTCACGCAAACGGCCCCGGACGAGGAGTCCGAGGCCGAGTAAGGCCCCTCCCTGGGGGATAAACCCCAGGTCAGAGCGGTAATGCGTTGTGCCCCCGGCAGGATTCGAACCTGCGACACCCGCTTTAGGAGAGCGGTGCTCTATCCCCTGAGCTACGAAGGCGAAGGCCGTGGCGGCCCACGTGGTGCTGTGGCGGCACGGCAGGGTAGGGCTGTGCCACCGCGGACAGTGTAGCGGGTGGTGGGGGTCGGGCAGGTGG
>NZ_WYCT01000194.1 GCF_011008945.1 Streptomyces harenosi | reverse complement strand
GTCCTTCCTTGGGTATTTTTTTTTCAAGCGGAGGACGGCATACGAGATTAGCGAGTCGCTCGTGGGCTCGGAGTTGTGTATAAGAGACAGGCCGCCTTACCGTCCGCTCACCCACAGGGGTGTGAAACGCGATCGACACCCCGGCAGGACGACGATGGTCTTGGCAAGCCCGCCCGGGAGGCTTACGTTCGTCCCTCTACGGCCTGCTCTACGGGCGTAGAGGCGCTTTCGTCGCGTCGAAGGAGCAGCTCATGGCCAACGTCGTACGTGCCGCTCTGGTCCAGGCCACCTGGACCGGCGACACCGAGTCCATGGTGGCGAAACACGAGGACCACGCCCGCGAGGCGGCCCGGCAGGGCGCGAGGATCATCGGATTCCAGGAAGTCTTCAACAGCCCCTACTTCTGCCAGGTCGAGGAGCCGGAGCACTACCGCTGGGCCGAGCCCGTCCCCGACGGACCGACCGTCCGCAGGATGCGGGCGCTCGCGCGCGAGACCGGCATGGTCGTCGTCGCGCCGGTCTTCGAGGCGGAGCAGCCCGGCTTCTACTACAACACCGCGGCCGTGATCGACGCCGACGGCACCTACCTCGGCAAGTACCGCAAGCACCACATCCCGCAGCTCAAGGGTTTCCGGGAGAAGTACTACTTCAAGCCCGGCAACCTGGGCTGGCCCGTCTTCGACACCGCCGTCGGCAAGGTCGGCGTCTACATCTGCTACGACCGCCACTTCCCGGAGGGCTGGCGGGAGCTGGGCCTGGCCGGCGCCCAGCTCGTCTACAACCCCTCCGCCACGCACCGCAGTCTGTCGCAGCACCTGTGGCGGCTGGAGCAGCCCGCGGCCGCCGTGGCCAACGCCTACTACATCGCCGCGATCAACCGTGTCGGCCGGGAGGAGTACGGCGACAACGACTTCTACGGCACGAGCTACTTCGTCGACCCCCGCGGCCAGTTCGTGGGGGACGTCGCCGACGACGGCAAGGAGGAACTCGTGGTCCGGGACCTCGATCTCGATCTCATCGAAGAGGTGCGGCAGACGTGGGCCTTCTACCGCGACCGCCGCCCCGACGCCTACGAGGGGCTGGTGCGTCCGTGACCCGCGACCTGCTGAGCCGCCACCGCGCCGTCCTGCCCGACTGGCTCGCCCTCTACTACGAGGACCCGGTCGAGATCACCCACGGCGAGGGCCGCCACGTCTGGGACGCCGCCGGCAACAAGTACCTGGACTTCTTCGGCGGCATCCTCACCACCATGACCGCGCACGCCCTGCCCGAGGTGACCAAGGCGGTGAGCGAACAGGCCGGCCGGCTCCTGCACTCCTCGACGCTCTATCTCAACCGCCCCATGGTCGAACTGGCCGAACGCGTCGCCCACTTGTCCGGCATCCCCGACGCCCGGGTCTTCTTCACCACCTCCGGCACCGAGGCCAACGACACCGCCCTGCTGCTGGCGACGACGTACCGGCGCAGCAACACCGTCCTCGCGATGCGCAACAGCTACCACGGCCGCTCCTTCGGCGCGGTCGGCATCACCGGCAACCGCGGCTGGTCCCCGACGTCGCTGTCCCCGCTCCAGACGCTGTACGTCCACGGCGGCGTGCGCACCCGCGGGCCCTACGCGGCGCTCGGCGACCGGGAGTTCATCGACGCCTGCGTCGCCGACCTCGTCGACCTGCTCGGCCACACCCGCCCGCCGGCCGCGCTGATCGCCGAACCCGTCCAGGGGGTCGGCGGCTTCACCTCGCCGCCGGACGGCCTGTACGCCGCCTTCCGGGAGGTGCTGCGCGAGCGCGGCATCCTGTGGATCGCCGACGAGGTGCAGACCGGCTGGGGCCGCACCGGCGACCACTTCTGGGGCTGGCAGGCCCACGCCCGCAGCGGCCCGCCCGACATCGTCACCTTCGCCAAGGGCATCGGCAACGGCATGTCCATCGGCGGGGTGATCGCCCGCGCCGAGATCATGAACTGCCTGGACGCCAACAGCATCTCCACCTTCGGCGGCACCCAGGTCACGATGGCGGCCGGCCTCGCCAATCTGACGTACCTGCTGGAACACGACCTCCAGGGCAACGCCCGGCGGGTCGGCGGACTGCTCATCGAACGGCTGCGGTCCGTCGCCGCCCAGGTGCCGCACGTGCGTGAGGTGCGCGGGCGGGGACTCATGATCGGCATCGAGCTGACCCGGCCCGGCACCGACGAGGCGGACTGGCAGGCCGCGTCCGCCGTCCTGGAGGCGGCCCGCGCGGGCGGCCTGCTCATCGGCAAGGGCGGGGGCCACGACACCAGCGCCCTGCGCATCGCCCCGCCGCTGTCCCTCACGGTCGCGGAGGCGGAAGAGGGCGCCGCGATCCTGGAGCGCGCCCTGAGGAGTCTCGAGTAGGGCCGGCCGTGCACCGAGCGGGGACGCCGCGCCCGCACCACCGCGGGCGCGGCGTCCCCGCCGGGCCCGGCACGGCGGCCGCGGGGGCGCGAGTGCCGCCGCGACCGCGCGCCGGGCCCGCGCGCCGCAGGCCGCCCGACCGCACCGACCACGGCAGGAGAGGGAGCAGCATGAGCAGCCGTACCGTCATCCGCGGTGGCCTGGTCGTCACCGCCTCCGACGAGATCCACGCCGATGTGCTGATCGAGGACGGCCGTGTCGCCGCGCTCGCCGCGTCCGGCACCCCGGCCGCCGAGTCGTTCACGGCGCCGCGGGTCCTCGACGCCACCGGCAAGTACGTGATCCCGGGCGGTGTCGACGTCCACACCCACATGGAGATGCCGTTCGGCGGCACCTACGCCTCCGACACCTTCGAGACCGGCACCCGGGCCGCCGCCTGGGGCGGCACCACCACGATCGTCGACTTCGCGGTGCAGAGCGTCGGCCGCCCGCTGCGCGAGGGGCTGGACGCCTGGCACGCCAAGGCGGAGGGCAACTGCGCGATCGACTACGGGTTCCACATGATCGTCTCCGATGTCAACGAGGAGACGCTGCAAGAGATGGACCTCCTGGTCGAGGAAGGGGTCACCTCGTTCAAGCAGTTCATGGCGTACCCGGGCGTCTTCTACAGCGACGACGGCCAGATCCTGCGCGCCATGCAGCGCGCCTCGGCCAACGGCGGGCTGATCATGATGCACGCCGAGAACGGCATCGCCATCGATGTGCTCGTCGAGCAGGCCCTCGCCCGCGGCGAGACCGATCCCCGTCACCACGGCGAGGTGCGCAAGGTGCTGCTGGAGGCGGAGGCCACCCACCGCGCGATCCAGCTCGCGCGCGTCGCGGGCGCACCGCTGTACGTGGTCCACGTGTCGGCCGAGGAGGCCGTCGCCGAGCTCGCCGCCGCCCGCGACAAGGGCCTGCACGTCTTCGGCGAGACCTGCCCCCAGTACCTCTTCCTGTCCGCCGACGACCTCGCCGAGCCGGGCTTCGACGGCGCCAAGTACGTGTGCAGTACGCCGCTGAGGCCGCGTGAGCACCAGGCGGCGCTGTGGCGGGGGCTGCGGACCAACGACCTCCAGGTCGTCTCCACCGACCACTGCCCGTTCTGCTTCACCGGTCAGAAGGAGCTCGGCCGCGGCGACTTCTCCAAGATTCCCAACGGCCTGCCGGGCGTGGAGAACCGCATGGACCTGCTGCACCAGGCCGTGGTCGACGGGCACATCGGCCGCCGCCGCTGGATCGAGATCGCCTGCGCCACCCCGGCCCGCATGTTCGGCCTGTACCCGAAGAAGGGGACGATCGCGCCGGGCACCGACGCCGACATCGTGATCTACGACCCGCACGCCGAGCAGGTGATCTCCGCAGAGACCCACCACATGAACGTCGACTACTCGGCGTACGAGGGCAAACGGGTCACCGGACGCGTCGAGACCGTCCTCTCCCGCGGCGAACCGGTCGTCGAGGACCACCGTTTCGTCGGCCGCGCCGGCCACGGCGTCTACACACCGCGCTCCACCTGCCAGTACCTGAGCTGAACAGCGCCCGTCCTTGCGGCCTGGCGAGCTGTTCGCCCGACCGGAAAACCTCCGGAAGTTGCGATCGGCTCGCCGGGTCAGGGCCTCCGCGTGAGGGAGAGAGGTCGAGCGGGCAGCGTCCGATCCCGGCGGGACCCGTCCTCGCGCGGTGGGGGCCGCGCGAGTTCCCCCAGGCGCCGGTAGACCCTTTCGTCGGGAGCTGCGCCAGATGACCACCCCGTGATGAGCACACTCGTCCGGGTCCCGGCCTCACCACACCCGCCGACGGCGGCGCCGGGGGTCCGGCTCCCCCCCCGTGCGGCTCGCCGGGGTCTTCGCAACTTTCGGGCGAGGAACGGAAACGTCTTGTGCCGGGAGTATTGACGATCCACCGACAATCCCTCAATCATGCCTGTCTGAGACGCCGGTCACAGTTCGGGTTTTCGAACACCATGGGTCCTGAGCGATCTGTGCTGCACGACAGACCCGCGCACCACAGCACCCGCGCCACCCTGTTCGCGTGATGTCCGGTGATCCCGTAATGCCCGGAGTGCGGCCTGTCTCGTCCGTCTGCCGACTGGGAGCGGACGACTCATCCCACCGCACTTCGGTCCTTCCGTGATGTCTACCCTGGAGGCACAGTCATGGGCTCGCATGCCATTCCCCCACCCGCCGCCCGCCGGACGTTCCGCGGTCTGCTGGTGGCGCTGGTCGTCGGCGTCCTCGGGGTGGTCGGCGCACTGGTCGCGCCGCCGAAGGCGCAGGCCGCCGAGAGCACGCTCGGTGCCGCGGCGGCGCAGAGCGGCCGCTACTTCGGCACCGCCATCGCCTCCGGCAGGCTGGGCGACGCGACGTACACCTCGATCGCCAACCGCGAGTTCAACTCGGTGACGGCCGAGAACGAGATGAAGATCGACGCCACCGAACCCCAGCGGGGCCAGTTCAACTTCACCGCCGCCGACCGCGTCTACAACTGGGCGGTGCAGAACGGCAAGCAGGTGCGCGGGCACACCCTGGCCTGGCACTCCCAGCAGCCCGCCTGGATGCAGAACCTCAGCGGCAGCGCGCTGCGCCAGGCGATGATCGACCACATCAACGGCGTGATGGCCCACTACAAGGGCAAGATCGCCCAGTGGGACGTCGTGAACGAGGCCTTCGCCGACGGCAGCTCCGGCGCCCGGCGCGACTCCAACCTCCAGCGCACCGGCAACGACTGGATCGAGGTCGCCTTCCGTACCGCGCGCGCCGCCGACCCGGCCGCCAAGCTCTGCTACAACGACTACAACGTGGAGAACTGGACCTGGGCCAAGACCCAGGCCATGTACGCCATGGTCCGGGACTTCAAGCAGCGCGGCGTGCCCATCGACTGCGTCGGCTTCCAGGCGCACTTCAACAGCGGCAGCCCCTACAACAGCAACTTCCGCACCACGCTGCAGAACTTCGCCGCCCTCGGCGTCGACGTGGCCGTCACCGAGCTCGACATCCAGGGCGCCCCGGCCTCGACCTACGCCGCGGTGACCAACGACTGCCTGGCGGTCGCGCGCTGCCTCGGCATCACCGTCTGGGGGGTGCGCGACACCGACTCCTGGCGGTCGGGGGACACGCCGCTGCTGTTCAACGGCGACGGCAGCAAGAAGCCCGCCTACACCGCCGTCCTCAACGCGCTCAACGGCGGCTCCACCACGCCCCCCGCCGACGGCGGTCAGATCAAGGGCGTCGGTTCGGGCCGCTGCCTGGACGTCCCCAGCAGCAGCACCGCCGACGGCACCCAGCTCCAGCTCTGGGACTGCCACAGCGGCACCAACCAGCAGTGGACGTACACCGACGCCGGTGAGCTCAGGGTCTACGGCAACAAGTGCCTGGACGCCGCCGGCACCGGCAGCGGCGCCAAAGTCCAGATCTACAGCTGCTGGGGCGGCGACAACCAGAAGTGGCGCCTGAACTCCGACGGCTCCATCACCGGTGTCCAGTCCGGCCTCTGCCTCGACGCCGTCGGGGCCGGCACCGCCAACGGCACCCTGATCCAGCTCTACTCCTGCACGAACGGCAGCAACCAGCGCTGGACCCGCACCTGAGGGGGACCTGCCACAACGAAGGAGTGAATCGATGAAGACCTACGGTGCGGCTCCCCCCGCCCCGCCACCGGGACGTCATCGGTGGTCCCGGTTCACCGCGGCGGCAGCGACCCTGGTGACCGGCATGCTCGTCGCGGCGATGACCTGGCCCGCCCAGGCGGTGTCGGCGCCCGCTAAGGCCGCGGCGGTGGACACCGGCGCCTGGTACGTCCTGGTCAATCGCAACAGCGGCAAGGCGCTGGACGTCTCCGGCGCGTCCACCGCCGACGGCGCGCGGGTCAGCCAGTGGACGCGCAACGACGGAGCCCACCAGCAGTGGCAGTTCGTGGACTCCGGCGGCGGCTTCTACCGGCTCAAGGCCCGGCATTCGGGCAAGGTGCTCGACGTGGCCGGCGTCTCGACCGCCGACGGTGCCGCGATCCAGCAATGGACGGACGGCAACGGGGCCAACCAGCAGTTCCGCCTGGCCGACTCCGACGCGGGCCACGTCCGCCTGATCAACCGCAACAGCGGCAAGGCGGTGGAGGTGCAGGGCGCGTCCACCGCCGACGGCGGCAACGTCGTCCAGTACACCGACTGGGGCGGCGCCAACCAGCAGTGGCAGATGGTCAAGGTGTCGTCCGGTGGCGGCGGATGCGGCAGCGCCCCGACTCTGACGAGCGGTACGTACACGATGCAGAGCGGCGGCAAGAGCCGCAGCTTCATCCTCAGGGTTCCGGACAACTACGACAGCAGCCACCGCTACCGGCTGATCTTCGCGTTCCACTGGCGGGGCGGAACCGCCGCCGACGTCGCCTCGGGCGGGACGAGCGGGAGCGCCTGGTCCTACTACGGCCAGCAGGAACAGTCGGCCAACACCGCGATCCTCGTCGCCCCCCAGGGGCTCGGCAACGGCTGGGCCAACTCGGGCGGTGAGGACGTCGTCTTCGTCGACGACATGATCCGGCGGATCGAGGGCGGCCTCTGCGTCGACCCGGCACAGCGTTTCGCCACGGGCTTCAGCTGGGGCGGCGGCATGAGCTACGCACTGGCGTGCGACCGGGCGGACGTCTTCAGGGCCGTCGCGGTCATCTCCGGCGGCCTGATCAGCGGGTGCAGCGGCGGCACTCAGCCCATCGCCTACTTCGGCATCCACGGGCTGAGCGACTCCGTCCTCAACATCGCGCAAGGCCGGGCCCTGCGCGACAGGTTCGTCGGCAACAACGGCTGCACCCCTCAGAGCCCGCGTGAACCCGCGCCGGGCAGCCGGACGCACGTCACCACCGCCTACACGGGCTGCCGTGCCGGGTACCCGGTCCAGTGGGCCGCGTTCGACGGAGGCCACATCCCTGGTCCGGTCGACGGCTCTCCCCAGGAAAGCGGCGTCGCCACCTGGACCAAGGCAGAGATCTGGAGGTTCTTCGCGCAGTTCCAGTGACACGCCCGCCCGCACCGTGGAGTGGAGCCAGGAGGACTCTGGCTCCACTCCGTCGACGTCTGCCGCAGGCGAAAGGACGGGGCCGCCGCCGCGCGGGGCTCAGCCCTTGGTGGCACCCGCCGTGATGCCGCCGATCAACTGGCGTTCGGCGACGGCGTAGAAGGCGAGCGCCGGCACCATGGCGAGGACGAGGTAGGCGAAGACGCGGGCGATGTCGGTGGCGTACTGGCCCTGGAACTGCTGCACGCCGACGGGGATCGTCCACCAGGTCTCTTTACTGAACACCAGCAGCGGCAGCAGGAAGTTGTTCCAGCTTCCGACGATGGCGAGGATCGACACGGTGCCGAGGGCGGGCCGCGCCATGGGCAGCAGGATCCGCCAGAAGAAGCCGAACGTCGAGCACCCGTCGAGGGTGGCCGCCTCCTCGATCTCTCCGGGGATCTCCCGGAAGAAGCCGCGCAGGACGACGATGGTCAGCGGCAGGCCGAACGCAGCCTGCGGCAGGATCACGCCCCAGGGGTTGTCGAGCAGCCCGAAGGTGCGCAGCAGGACGAACAGCGGCAGGATCGCCACGGCGAACGGGAACATCAGCCCCGCGGTGAACAGGGTGAAAAGCACCTCCCGCCCGCGGAAGGCGAATCGGGCCAGCGCGAAGGCAGCGAGGGCCGCGGTGCCGACGGTCAGTACGGCCGTACCGACCGCGATCAGCGTGGACGAACCCAGCATGCGCCAGAACGACCCGGAGGCGAGCACATCGGTGTAGTTGGACGTCACCCAGGGCGAGGGCAGGCCGAAGGTGTTCCGGGAGAGCTGATCGGTGGACTTGAACCCGGACACGAACGCGTACAGCAGCGGCGTGACCATGACGACGCCGACCAGCCACACGATCACGTACAGCGGTGCGGAGCGCAGCCTTCTGCGGATGCCGGCGCTCATCGGGAGGCTCGCATGGTGGTGAGGGCTCCTTCGGTGTCGCGACGCAGCACGGAGCGCTGGTAGACGAGGGCGAAGACGAGGCTGATGAAGAACATGCCGATGCTGATCGCGCTGGCGTAACCGATCTCGAAGCGTTTGAACCCGTACTGGAACATGGTCACGGCCATGGTCTCGGAGTGGTGGTCGGGACCGCCCTGGGTGACCACCCACACCAGGTCGAAGAGCTGGATGGCGCCGATCACGGAGAGGAAGACGCTGATGCGGATCGTCGGTCCGAGCAGCGGCAGGGTGATGTGGCGGAAGCGCTGCCAGGGGCCCGCGCCGTCGATGCGGGCCGCCTCGTGCAGTTCGGCGGGTATGCCCTGCAGCCCGGCCAGGTACAGCATCATGTGGAAGCCGAAGTACTTCCACGTCATGACGAGGAACAGGGTCGGAAGCACGTGGTCCTGGTCGGCGAACCACAGGCCGCCGAGCCCGTCGAGGCCGACCGAGCCGAGCACGTTGTCGGCGAGCCCGTCCTCCGGCGCGAAGATCATCGAGAACAGCACGCCGGTGATGACCTCGGACAGGACGTACGGGGCGAAGAACAGGGTCCGGTACACGGCCCGGCCGCGCAGCCTCTGGTTGAGCAGTACGGCCATGGCGAGCGCGAACGGCAGTTGCACGCCCACCGAGAACAGCACGAGCAGCAGCCCGCGCCACAGATCGCCGATGAAGACCGGGTCACGCAGGAGCCGGCTGTAGTTGTCGAGACCGACATAGTCCGTGGGGGAGCCGAAACCGCCCCAGTCGAACAGGCTGACGTACAGGGCGTACAGGATCGGGGCCAGCACCAGCACGCCGAACAGGAGCAGGGCGGGCAGGGTGAAACCGAAGGCGGTCAGCCAGCCGACGGCCCGGCGGGCCCGCGGCCGGCCCGCCCCGGTCTCCGGCCGCTGCGGCGGGGCGTGGGCGGCCGCGGGGTCCTTCACGTACGTGGAGGCCATGGCGTCACTGGCTCTTCGCGACCTGGGTGACCGCACGGGCCACCTGCTCGGGTGTCTTGGAACCGGCGATCAGGGCGGCCACCGAGTCGTTGACCTCCTGGCCGACGGCGGGCGGGTACGCCTGGTCGAGGTAGAGCTGGAAGCCGGTCGCCTCGCCGAGGACATCGGAGACGAGCTTGAGGTGGGGGTCGGTCAGGGCGCTCGTGGCGTCCTTGACGACGGGCATCATCGAGCCCTTCGACACCAGGACACGGTCGGACTCGGCGGACATGAAGAACTTCAGGAAGTCCACGGCGGCCTTGGGCGCGCCCTTGCGCACCGCGTAACCACCGCCTCCGCCGAACACGTCGGTCCGCGCGCCCTTGCCGCCGGCGACGGCGGGGAACGGGAAGAAGCCGAGGTCCTTGCCGATGCCCTTGCCCGCGTCGGCCTGGACGACGGGCGCCCACTGGCCCATCAGCTCCATCGCTGCCTTGCCGTTGCCCATCGTGGCCGCCTCGCCGGTGGGCGTGGAGTACGCGGCGCCGAGGAAGCCCTTCTGGAACGGCTGGAGCGCGACGAGTTCCTCGAGGTGCTCGCCCGCCTTGACGAAGTCGTCGCCGGTGAAGTCCTTGGCGTCGGCGGCCGCCTGCATGCCGTCGAGCCCGGCGATCCGCATGGCCAGGTACGCCCAGTAGTACATGCCGGGCCACTTCTCCTTGCCCGCGAGGGCGATGGGGGTGATCCCGGCGCTCTTCAGCTTCCTGACCGCGTCGAGGTAGTCGGCCCAGGTGGCGGGCGGTTCCTGGATACCGGCCCGGGCGAACAGGGCCTTGTTGTACCAGAACCCGGCGGCGCCGATGTCGAAGGGAACGGCATAGGTCTTCCCGTCGAACCGGTACGCCGTGACCGACGCCGGCACGAGGGTGTCGATCAGGGAACTGATGGAGGGGGTGAGGTCCTCCACCAGACCCGCGTCGATCTGCTGCTCGAGAACGCCGCCGCCCCACGTGTGGTAGATGTCCGGCAGCTTTCCGGAACTGGTCAGCGCCGTCATCTTCGACTTGTAGGCGTCGTTCTCCATCGTCACGAGCTTGATGCGCACATCGGGGTGCGCGGCCTCGAACGCCTTCGCCCGCTGCGGCCAGAGACTCTTCGACGGTTCCGTGGTCTGGATGTTCCACCACTCCACGACGGTCCGGCCCTGACCGTCGGTGTGGGAGGACCCCGAGTCCGAACAGGCGGACAGGCCGGCCGCCCCCAGCCCCGCCGCCGAAGCGGTTCCCAGGAACCGGCGGCGGGATAAGGAGGAGGACGAGGCGCCGAATACGGAGGTGATGGCTCGAGCGGAGGCTGACATGGCACACCTTCCGGAAAATTTCCGATAACTACGCGGAGATGGCCAAGGAAGTTACGGGCATGCAAAAGGGGTGTCAACGGCCTTGACGAAAAAGGCCCGTCGGCACCCCGGAGCGTTGTCTTCCGTCAAGGGCGGCGTGGTGGTGCGGTGCTCGCGCGGACCACCAGTTCGGTCGCCAGTTCCACTCGCGGCGAGGCCGGCGCGACGTTGCGCGCGAGGTCGAGGAGTATTCTGGCCGCCAGCTTGCCCATGTCGGACAGGGGCTGGCGAACCGTCGTGAGCGGCGGCGCGCACCAGCGCACCTCGGGCAGGTCGTCGAAGCCGACGATGCTCATGTCCTCCGGTACCCGAAGCCCGCGCCGCCGCAGCGCCTCGATCGCTCCGAGCGCCATCTGGTCGCTCGCGGCGAAGATCGCGGTCGGCGGTTCGTCGAGGTCCAGCAGTCGGTTCGCGCCGGTGAAGCCGGACTCGGGGTGGAAGTCGCCGGGCACGGTCAGGGCGTGGTCGACCGCCACTCCGGCCACGTCGAGCGCCGCGCGGTAGCCGTCGAGCCGGGCGCGCGAGCACAGCAGCCTCGGCGGCCCCTCGATGAACCCGATCCTGCGGTGTCCGAGCTGGAGCAGATGCTCGGTCGCGGCCAGTCCGCCCGTCCAATTGGTGGCACCCACGGCCGGCGTTTCGGTGGTCGGCGATCCGGCCGGGTCGATCACCACCAACGGCACGCCCAGGTAGCGCAGTTCGTCGTGGAGCCCCGGTTCGAGCGCCGACGTCACCAGGATGACGCCGTCGGACGGGCGGGCCCGCAGATTGGTCATCCACTGCCGCGCGGACCCGGCCCGGTCGTGGATGGCGGAGACCACCGTGCCCACGCCGGCCTCGTGCGCGACCTCCTCCACGCCCCGGATGATCTCGACGGCCCAGGGGCTGTCCAGATCGTTGAAGACCAGGTCGAGCAGGACCGCCCTGGTGCCGGACGCGGCCGGGCGGCGACGGTAGCCGTGCCGGTGCAGCAGGTCCTCGACCCGGGCGCGGGTGGCGGGCGAGACGTCCGAGCGCCCGTTGACGACCCGTGAGACCGTCGGCACGGACACCCCGGCCTCCCGCGCGATCTCGGTGATCGTCACCTTCGGTGCCTCCTCCGGGCTTCGCGTGCCTGCCTTGCGCTGAGCGCCTTCCCCGGCCACCATCCCCGCCTCCCTGGCTGACCGCCCGGAAAACCCCGGGCACCTTCCGGAAACCGTAGGACATGCAGACGCCCGCCCACCGGTCGCCCGGTACTTTCGTCCGACCGCTCGAACATATCCGGGCGCTCCGTGAGGCGTGCGCGAGCATGCGGGGCGCGGCGGGCCGGCGGGCGGCACAGTGCGCACGGTGGGCCGGCGCGCGGAAGCGCGCCTCCACCTCCTCGGCGGGGACCTCGACGTAGGTCAGCTCCCGCCCGAGCACCCGGCCGATCGTCGTGACCTGCCCGGTGTTCGTCGTCGCCGCGGGGCCGGTGAGCCGGTGGACGGCGCCGTGGTGACCGTCGTCGAGCAGGGCGCGCTCGGCCACCGCGGCGATGTCGTCCTCGTGGATCGGCGCGCTGACGGCCTCGGCGAACGGGCCGTGCACGGTGTCGCCCGCGCGGATCTGTCCGGCCCACTGCAGGGCGTTCGCGGAGAACGCGTTGGGACGCAGGAAGGTCCACCGCAGTCGGCTCTCCCGGACCAGCCGCTCGACCCGCGCGTGCATCGTGTGGATCGGATGGGTTTCGTCGGCGCCTTCCCGGATGATCCCCGAGGAGAGCAGGACCACGTGCCGTACGCCCGCGGCGCGGGCCCGGTCGAGGACGGAGCCCGTGCCCTCACCGGCGGCCTGCACATACAGGAAGAGCTTCGACGCTCCCTCGAACAGCCCCTCCGACTCCGGACGCGTCACCTCCACACCCGGGGGAAGCGCGGTGCGCTCCGGGTCGCGGCGGCTGACCGCCCGTACGGGCTGCCCCGCGGCGACGAGCCGCCCGACGAGCGCACGGCCGACGTTCCCGGTGGCACCGGTCACTACGATCACCGGATTCCCCTTCCCTTTCTCCAGCCGAATCGACTTCGGCCTTCCGGACTCGGTAGGTCGAGCGGCCCGTCGCGCCGGGCGGACAGGAACGCGGGCGCGTCCTCCCGCCGATTTCTCCGCCTGCGCCGGATCGGGCCGGATCGACGAGCCCGACCGTAGAAACTGAACCCGACTTGAGGTCAAGGCGCTGCCGCGGAGGGAAGGGCTGAGCGGCAGGTGGCCAAGGCCCGAGGCCGTCCGGCGACATTGGCGCAGCACACGCGTCGCCGTACCCTGGAAGGGAAAGTCTCGGAGACAGGCCGTGCCGCGGAATGTACGCGCCTTTCCTGTTCCGAGAGGCGGGCCAGGGCATCGCGCGCCGCATCGCCGTGCGATTCGGCTCCCCCTCGTCGCGCGGGTTTTTCTGTTCCACGGCCGGATGCGAGGAACCATGAACGTCCCTGCCAGCCCGCCGCCGGTGAAATCCCTCCAATTCCGGCTGCGCAATTTCCACGAGCACGAGGGGACCGACAGCGGCGGGCAAGGAGCAGGCGACGAGACCTGGGTCTCCGCGATCGGTCTGGACTCGTCCTCCCTCGCGCTGAGCTCGGACGGCAAGGCCGTGCTGAACCAGATCGCATCGCCGCGCGTGGGCAGGATGAAGGACCAACGTGCGGCGTGGGTGGCCAACCCGTTCGTACTCCTGGAGTTCGACCTCAGGAAGCCGGGTGACTGGCCGCGCACCTACACCGTGATCCTGCAACTCGTCGAAGAAGACAATCAGGACCTCGCGGACAGCTTCAACCGCATCGAGGCGGAAGTGGGCACGACGGCCAGAGCGGCGGTCGTGAAGGCGGCGCAGGGTGCCGGGGCGGTGGCCGGCGCGGCGCTGGCAGGACCGGTGGGCGCGGTCGCCCTGGGGTTCATCGCGGGCGAGGTCGCGGGCCCGGTCTACGACGCCATCGTCGGGGAGATCAAGCGCGGACTGGGAAACGAGGTCTTCAAGCCGATCCCGCTCAGTCTCACGATCAAGGACCCCGCACTCGCCGCCGCACAGCCCAGGGTCAATGCGGAGCAGGTCGAGCGGATTCGGCAGCACGGTGCCGATTACGGTCTCTTCTACGACTGGCACCTGGTGCCCGCCGAGCCCGGGACGGTGCCGCCCGCCACGCCGCCGCCCCAGCCTC
>NZ_WYCT01000193.1 GCF_011008945.1 Streptomyces harenosi | reverse complement strand
GGGTGGGGAGGCGTGAGGGAGGGACCGCACCAGGCTCCGGCCGACCCGGCCGTCGTGGTCCGGCCACAGGAACCCGGTCGGCCCGGCCGCGCGGTCCGGCCACAGGAACCCGGCCGGCCGGCGGGCGTCCTGCCCGCCCCGGTGTCCGGGTCGACGGGCGCGCGGGTTCAGCCGGTGGAGGACACCAGCCCGACCCGGTAGGCGAGGACGACGGCCTGGACCCGGTCGCGCAGGCCGAGTTTGGCCAGGATCCTGGAGACGTAGGTCTTGACCGTCTCGGGGGTGATGAAGAGCTCCGCGGCGATCTCCGCGTTCGACAGCCCCTCGGCGATCTGCCGGAGCACCTCCAGCTCGCGCGGGGTCAGTGCCCGGACCACGTCCTCCCTGGCCGGGCGGGAAGCATCGGCCGGGCGCAGGTGCTCGGCGAAGTGGCCGATGAGCCGGCGGGTGACGGCGGGGGCCAGCAGGGCCTCGCCCCTGGCGACCGTCCGGATGCCGTCGACCAGCTCCGCCGGGGGCGCGTCCTTGAGGAGGAAGCCGCTGGCCCCGGCACGCAGCGCGTCGTAGACGTAGGCGTCCACGTTGAAGGTGGTGACGACCAGTACCTTCGGCGGTGACCCGGCGTCCGGACCGGCCAGTTGCCGGGTCGCCTCGATGCCGCCGAGCAGGGGCATCCGGATGTCCATCACCACCACGTCGGGACGCAGGCGCCCAGCGGCCTGGACCGCCTCGTGCCCGTTCTCGGCCTCTCCGACGACCTCCATGTCGGGCTGGGCGGAGAAGATGGTGACGTAGCCGGTGCGCACCAGTGCCTGGTCGTCGCAGACGAGCACACGGATCGGTGGCGGCGCATCGCTCACGGGATCACTCCGGTGCGGGCTTGGACGGAATGGTGGCGCGGACCTCGAACCCGCCTCCGGGCCGGGGTCCGGCCTCCAGTTCACCATCGACCATCCGCGCCCGTGCGCGCAGCCCCGCCAGTCCGCGCCCGCCCTCGGGGCCGGGCTTCCGCACGGCGGGCGCGGCCGCCGGGGCGGGCCCGTCGGTGATCACCTCGATCTCGATGCGCTCCTCGCCGTGCCGGACCAGGACCCGTGTCCGCTGCCCGGCGGCGTGCTTCATCGCGTTGGTGAGCGCCTCTTGCACCACCCGGTACGCGGCCAGCTCCACGTCCACGGACTGGGCTCGCCGCTCGCCCTGCTCGCCGAACTCGACCGGCTGCCCCGATCTGCGGGCCTGTTCGACCAGGTCACCGAGGCGTCCCAGGGTGGGTGCCCGGTCCGCGCGCGCCGGGTCCGCGGACGCCGGCTCGCCGGTCGCCTCCAGCACGCCGAGCAGGTATCGCAGCTCCGTCAGCGCCCGGCGGCCGGTGTCGCTGACGGCCGAGAGTCCCTCGGCGGCTCTCTCCGGTGCGGAGGTGAGCAGGAACTGTGCCGCGTCCGCCTGGACCACCATGGCCGTCACATGATGGGTGACCACGTCGTGCAGCTCGCCGGCGATGCGCGCCCGCTCCGCGGCCGTGGCCACTTCGGCGGTCAGCCGCCGCCGCTGCTCCTCTTCCGCCCGCCGTGTGCGCACGGTGCTCCCCACCAGCCAGAACACGGCCAGAGTCAGATAGAACGCGAGATAGTCCGCGATGCCCAGCGGTGAGCCGAGGCGGTCCAGGACGAGGGCCAGCACGGCATAGCCCGCGCTCACCACGCCCGCCAGACCCTGGCGGAAGCGGACCTGGTGGGCCCCGGCCGAGTACAGAGCCAGATACAGCCCGAGACTCCCGAAGGTCGTCGCGTAGCCCAGCGCCTGGTACACGGCGAACGCGCCCGCGACGACGGCCAGGCAGCCCGCGGGCCACCGCCGGCGGGCCGCCAACGGCAAGGTCTGGGCCAGGGTCAGCCCGACGCTCAGCGCGCTCGCCGGCCGCTCGGGCAGATCCCCGATCTGTGCCCCGATGCCGGACAGGGTGGGCACGGAGGTCAACAGGGCCAGCACCACGGCGAGGAGGCCGTCCTTGAGGAAGGCGTCCCGCTCCTGCCACCAGTCGCGCGGCGCCCGGAGCAGCTCACGGCTCCAGGGCGCTTGCGGGGACATCACTACCGTTACCTCCGGTCAGCCGGCCTGAGTGGGTCGTGCGGATCGACGGGGCAGCAGACGGCCGCCGCCGCGGGCGAGGACGAACATCCGGACGGCGAGCAGCACACCGAGGACGACGGGCAGCAGCGCCGCCTCCAGGCCGAAGCCGCCGCCGGTCAGCACGGCGGAGCCATGTACGTCGACGGTGAACAGGCCCTCGGAGGCGTGCCCGGAGACCGGGATGCCCAGCAGCTGCTCGGTGGTGTTCCAGGCGAAGTGCAGACCCGCGACGAACCAGATGTTACGCCGCCACAGGAACGCGGCGCCGAGCATCACGCCCGCCTCCGAGGCGATCGCCAGCGCACTCCACGCGGTGGCCCCCGGAGCGCCCAGATGGGCGATGCCGAAGAACGTCCCGGTGATCACGAGGGCGGCCCGGCTGCCCCACAGCTGCTCCAGCGCCTGCAGCGCGAGACCGCGGAACAGCACCTCCTCGGTGACCGCGGCGCCGATCTGCACCATGACCGCGGACCAGACGACCGCCATGACGCCCTGGCCCGCCCAGGAGAACGAGTAGCCCCCGAACGCCGTGATCAGCGAGGCGGACACCAGGACGAAGCCCAGGCCGATCGCGCCGCCCAGCAGCGCCTCCCGGCCGGCTCCCCGCCGGGCGATCTCCGGCGTCGAGCGCCGCGCGACACGGCGCATGACCAGCCAGTACACGGCCACCGCGGCCACCGCGCCCAGCACCGGGACCGGACCAGGACCGGTGGCGGTCACGCCCGAGACCAGGCCGACGCCGGCCAGGCCCGCCGTCATCCAGCCGAGCGGAGAGCGGACGATCCGCTCCAGACGGCCGCCGCGAGCGTCGTGACCGTCGGGGCCCGCGCCCGGGCCGGGTTCTGCGGCGTGCCGGGCGGTGGACGTTGCGCTCATCGTGGCCTCCCCTGGAGCGGCCGCACGGGCTGCGACCTGACGACCACGCTAGGAATCCGGTGCCGTCCGCGAGTCACCCGCACAGGGACAGCCCCGGTAGCTCTCGCGGGGGATGCGCCCGGCCGGCACGCCCCGGAACCGCGGCAGAGGGCCACTGCTCTCTTCGCCGCGGCCTTGGGGGAGGACCGGGACGGCAGGGGCGGGAAAAAGGGGGAACACCGCGCGGTGCGGCCGGTGTTGTGGTGACATCGAAGCGACGCCGAGCCGCTGGAGGAGACCACGATGGCCCTGACCCGCGAAGAGCGCGAACAGTTCCTGGCCGAGCCGCACATCGCCGCGCTCGCGGTCGACGCGGGGGCCGGCCGCGCCCCGCTGACCGTGCCGATCTGGTACCAGTACGAGCCCGGCGGCGAGGTGTGGATCATGACCGGGCTGGACTCCCGCAAGAACGAGCTGATCCGCGCGGCGGGCCGGTTCTCCCTGATGGTCGACCGGGTGGAGCCCACCATCCGGTACGTGTCGGTGGAGGGCCCCGTCGTCCGTACGGTCCCCGCCACCCTGGAGCGGCTCCGGGAGATCTCGTCCCGCTATCTGCCGGCCGAGAAGGTCGACGAGTACGTCGACTTCGCCTGGAAGAACCACGGCGAGCAGGTCGTGGTGCACATGCGGCCCGAGCGGTGGGTCTCGACCGACCTGGGCTCGGTGTGATCCGGCCCCGCGCGTGAGCCGCCCCGGGCCGCGCGAGAATCGGGGGATGGGAACGGGAACGGAGCTGCACGAGCTGCTGAGGTCGCTGCGGGTGTGGGACCCCGAGGTCACCGAGCTGCCGCCGTTCGACCCGGCCGCCGCGCCCGCTGCGCCGCTGCCGCTGTTCGAGCGGTGGTTCGCCGAGGCGGTGGCGGCCGGGGAGCGCGAGCCGCACACCGTGTCGCTGGCGACGGCGGACGAGGACGGCCTGCCGGACGTGCGGATCGTGATGCTGCACGGTGCGGACGAGGACGGCTGGTCCTTCGCCGGCCACGCCGGCAGCCGCAAGGGCCGCCAGCTCGCCGCCCGTCCGTATGCCGCCCTCGCCTTCTACTGGCCGGTGCACGGCCGTCAGGTGCGGCTGCGCGGCCCGGTCGCCGTCGCGCCGCCCGAGGAGGCGCAGGCCGACCTGCACGCCCGGTCGACCGGCGCCCTGGCCGCCGCCCTCACCGGGTGGCAGAGCCGGGAGCTCGGTTCGCTGGAGGAGCTGGCGCGGGCCTCACAGGCGGCGTGGGACCGGGCGGCGCGGGAGCCGGACACTCCGGTCGAGTCCTGGACGCTCTACCGGCTGCGCCCGCAGGAGGTGGAGTTCTTCCAGGGGGAGCCGCGCCGCCGGCACGTACGTCTCGTCTACCGGCGCACGGAGCAGGGGTGGAGCCGGCGGCTGCGGTGGCCCTGACCGGCCAGGCACCGGCGGCTCGGGGTCCGGCTACGGCACCGGCGGCTCGGGGACCGGCTACGGCACCGGCGGCTCTGGGACCGGTTACGGCACCGGCGGCTCGGGGTCCGTGGCCAGGCGGGCGTGCAGGTGGGCGTCGCGGAAGGCGTCGTGCCGTTCCGGCTGGAGGGCCGCGCCGCGCAGCGTCCCCTCGTGGCGGAACCCGCACCGCTCGGCGACCCGGCAGGACGCGTGGTGGCCGAGGGCGTGGTCCAGCTCCAGGCGGTGCATCCCCAGCGCGTCGAACGCCCAGCGGGCGGCGAGCAGGAGCGACCGGGTGGCCACGCCCCGGCCGCGGGCCTCGGGGAGCACCCAGTAGCCGACGCGGGCCCGCCGCAGGGCGCGGTCGATCTGGTCGACCCCGATGTGCCCGAGGGTCGTGCCGCTGTCGGCGTCCGTGACCCGGAAGGAGACCGAGCGGCCGTCCGCCGCGTCCAGTGCCCGCGCGCGCAGCGCCCGGTGCGCGCCGCGGAGGTCCGTGACCGGCCGGACCGGGGTGTTCCAGTGGCGGAAGTCGGGGTCCCGCACACCGCGCAGCCATGCCTCCGCCTGGGCGCCGGACTCCGGGTCCCAGGGGCGCAGGCGCAGTCCGTGGCCGTGGAGTGAGGGGGCCGGGCGGGTCCGGGAGTGTACGCGCGGAGTGGCCATCGACTCGCTTCGGTAGGGGACGGGGCCTGGTGTCACCCTGTGAGTCCCCTCGGCGCCGCTCCTGAATCGCCGCCGCGCGGAGAAACCGGAGAATGTTGTCCACAGCCTGTGGACAAGATGTGCCGCACCACTTCCCCGCCCCCGCTCCTCCGTGGCCGGCCGGCGGCGCGGCGCTGCCCGCCCCGAGCACGGCATCGCGCGCCGCCATCCGGTCGGCGTTCTCTCCCCGCTCCCCACAAGGGTCCTGGAGAGCCGACGCCGCGTCGCGATCCACACTCGTCGAGGGTTTCCGTCACCACACCCTCGCCGTCCCCTCGCGGTGAATCGCTCCACACCAGCGTGAGGAAACGGTCATCAACCGTCAACCGCCACACGTCGGTTCATCCCGGGCATTCGATGCGCGGGGACGCGCACGGAGGCACACGCCGGGCGCACCGCCGGTCCTCCGCAGGCGCAGACGTCACGAGCGTCGGACCCGACGGCCGGGCGCGAGCGTCAGACCCGGAGGTCCGCGCCGTCACACCGCCTCGAAGGCCAGTCCGTCCCGGGCCGAGCTGCCCCCACCGGCCGCCACGCCGCACCCGGTGGCGCCCGCATGGCCGGGCGCGGGCCCATGGCCCGGGCCGCCACGGTCGAGTTCGCACCAGATGCGCTTGCCGCCCCCCTCGCGGCTCCAGCCCCAGCGGTCGGCGAGACCGACGACGAGGGCCAGGCCCCGCCCGCCCGTCGCGTCGTCGTCCGCGCACCGCGGCACGGGGGCCCGGTCGCTGGAGTCCGCCACCTCCAGGCGCACCGTCCCCTCGTCCGTGACCGTCCCCGGAAGACAGAGGCGCAGGACGGCGGGACAGCCGGTGTGCACGACGGCGTTGGTGACGAGTTCGGAGACGAGGAGGATCAGCGTCTCGGCGAGCGGCTCGTCGTCCCGTATCCCGGAAACGGCGAGCCGCGAGCGGGCCCACTTCCTGGCCCGCCCCACCTCCGCGGGGTCGGGCCGGATCTCCAGCTGCACTTGAAGCACCTGCACCGCTCACACCATCCGAACCGGCGGACACTTAGGCTCGCGCCTCACGAGGGCCACGATCGTAGCCATCTTCTGCATGGCCAGAACAACGGCCGGGACGACAGGGGTCACGGAACGTGAATCCCTTGTGGGACAGCATGGTTGACGTACAGTCACCTCAACAAGCGCTTCGGGCATATTCCAGCGCGAAGGAGTACCCGTAGGGCATACTGTGCGACGCTCGTCGCGAGCAGTCGAACAAACGACACCGCGAGGCCGTCCAGCCCTGCGAATGACGGCACGCGGCGCCGGATTCGGGGCCGCCGCAGGGGCGGCGCCGGCACGGTTCGCGCTCGGGGCCACTCGCATCTCACTCAAGGTACCGGAGAGCCGGGCCGACTGCGGGCAGTAATCGGCAGTCGAGGCGGCTTCCGCCGGTGATGACGCTCAGTGACGGCCGTGGGCCGCGCTCCGCGGCACACCGACGAGCCCCGCGACAGGGGCGCGGGGCTCGGGGCGGACAGCGGGATGCGGGGCTGGACCGCGGGATGCGCCGGCGGGCTATTCGGAGACGGTGAAGTAGCGGGTGAAGGCCGGTACGACGTCCGCCTCCCCCACCTGGCCGTCACCGTCCGCGTCGAGGGCGGCGGCCACCGGCCGGGCCGTCTCCGGCGGCACGCCCAGGGCCGTCAGCGCGCGCGCCGCGTCCTCGACGGTGACCGCGCCGTCGTCGTCGGCGTCGGCGACGTCCAGAGCCGCGTGCAGGAAGGGACGGGCGATCTCGGCGAACCGCTCGGGGTTGTCGCCCAGGCGCTTGACCGCGCCGCCGACGAACTCCTGGCGGGTGACGCGCTGATCGCCGTCCCGGTCCGCCATGCCGGCCATGCCCTGCCAGAACGCCTCGGCGCCGCCGTACAGTGCCTGGCCCTTCTCGGACCGGGCCGCCACGCCGAACTCCGCGAGCAGCGCCTTGGCCGCTCCGTTGAAGTCCTCACGGTCGATGTACCCGTTGCCGTCCTGGTCGAAGGTGGTGAACCGGGCGGCGATCCTGCGCTCGTACTCGCTGCTGACCATCTCTCTTCGGGCCGCCTTACGTCGGAGGGGTGCGTCTCGTCGGAGCGTACGACGACGGGGAGCGTCCCCGCGCCGGAAGGCGAAGGTTGTACCGGAACCGGGGGAATTCCGGTACAGAGGTGTGGCACGCGGACGCGGGGCCGGCCCGTCTAGGCGGCCGGGGTGCGCGGCTCCTCGCCGGTCGCCGAGGCGAGGTCGGGGTGGACGTCGAAGAGCCGGCGCACGCCCAGCGCGCCGAGGACGCGGTTGACGTGGGAACCGTCGGCCGCGCCCCGGGCCGGCAGGATCAGCCGGAGCCGGCCCTGGCAGGACCGGATCAACCGCCGGGCGGCGACGAGCACACCGACTCCGCTGGAGTCGCAGAACAGCACCTCGGAGAGGTCGAGGACGAGACTGTGGCGGCCTTCGGCCACCGCGTCGTGCACCCGCTGGCGCAGCACCGGCGACGTCACCAGATCCAGCTCGCCCGACACCTGGAGCACGGCCCATCCGCCCTGCTCGACCGCGTTCACATTGAACGTCACCACCATGCCTTTCGCTCGCCGGAACGTCCGGATCGCGCCCGGGCAGCGACCGGACGCGATCCGGACCGGGCCAGGGTTCAGTCGAAACGGAAGCACTACCTACGCTTCTTGGGCGCGCGCCTGCCCACCGGCCGTTCCCGCAAACACATCGCCGGAAACGAACTCCGATCAAAGACGTCTTGTTTCAGTCCGTTTCGATCTCATTCGATCTCATTCGGTCTCACTGGATCGATCCCGATGGAAGGGCGGGGAGGCACGGGAAGCGCAAGAAGCCTTCGGGAGGCGCTTCGGGAGGCGCGCATTATCACCTTCCGGGCGCCTGGGGGCGCACATTGCCGCAAAGGGGCGCGCACTGCCAAAGGTGGCGTCTACATTCGAGAAGCCGGTGGCCGAATCGCTGCGGGAGGCGCGGCGCGGGCGCCGGACACGGCAGGGGTGAGGGGGCCGCATGGTGGACACGGACAGACCGCCGCGCTGGGACCGCACGATGCAGCAGCGGCTCGCGCGCGGGGAGGCCGCCGCCCTCGGCGAGCTGTACGACCGGTTCGCCTCGCTCGTGCGCGGACTGGCCCACCGCGTCCTCGGCGACGAGGCCGCGGCGGACGGCGTCACGCGCGAGGTCTTCGCCCACGCCTGGCAGCACCCGGACGCCTACGACCCCGGACAGGGCCCCCTGCGGACCTGGCTCGCCACGCTCGCCCGGCACCTGGCCGTGGAGCGGCTGCGCGCCACCGGGACCGCGGCGCTGGAGCGCGGCGGCCCGGGAAGCGCCGAGGAGCTGGAGCGCACGGTGCGCCGCGCCTCGGTCGCCGCCCGCGCCGACCACATCGTCCAGGCGATGCCCGTCCCGCTGCGCGCCGCGCTGGAGCTGGCCTACTTCCAGCGCCGCGACTACCGCCAGACGGCCGCCGACCTCGGCGTCACCGAGGACGAGGCCCGCCGCCGCCTGCGCCTGGGGTTGCAGTTGCTCGCCACCGCCCACGAGTCCGGCGCCCCCGGGACACCGCCCGGATACGGGGGTGCGGCATGAACGGGGCGGAACGCTTCGAGGCGTACGAGGACGACTTGGACGGCCTGGGCGGCCTGAGAGACCTGGGAGACCTGGACGACCTGCCGGGACACCCCGGCGGCCGGGCCGGAGCGTGGCCGTCCGGGCAGGGCGGCCCGGGCTCCCTGGTCGGCCTGCCGGGGCGCGGCGGCGGAGGACCGGCCGGGCCGCCACCGGACCCGCCGGACCCGCCGGTGCCGGCCGCGCCCGCCGCGCTGGAGCACGGGGTGCTGCGGTCGCTGCTGGGCGCCTGGGCGCTGGCCGCGTGCCCGGCGCCGGAGGCCGCCGCCGTCGAGGAGCACCTGCGCGGCTGCGGCGCCTGCGCCGACGAGGCCCGGCGGCTGCGCGGCGCGGTCGGGCTGCTCCGGCCCCCGGAGAGCCTCGACCTGGACCCCGCGCTGCGCGCCCGCGTCCTGGACGGCTGCCTGGAACGGCGCCCGCCGCGCGTCCCGGTGCCCGCGTGGGCGAAGCCGTACGACGCCGAGACCGCCCGGCTGGACGCCCTGCTCCAGGACTTCGGGGACGCCGAGTGGCACGCTCCCGTCCGGCTGCCCCGGCCCCATCCCGGCGGCGCGGCGGCCCGCCGGACGACGGTCGCCGGGGTCGTCGCCCGTCTGCTGGCGGCCGACGGAACGGTCGCGGTCGCCCTCGGTCTGCCCGGCCCGTCCGGCCCGGACCGGGCGCCGGCCGCCGCTGCCCCGCCGGCCCGTGCGGGGGCGTACGGGCGGACGGTCCGCTTCCCGCCCACCCGCTCGGTACGGGAACCCTGGCGGGAACAGGCCCACGCCGTGGTCCGGACGGTGTCGTCCACCGGGGACACCGGTGACACCGGGGGCCGGACGCCGGTCCCGTACGGCGGCCTCACGCTGTCCCTGCGCGACGCGGTGCTGCACCGGGCCTTCGCCTGCTGGGCGCACGCCGAGGACATAGCCGACGCGGTGGACTACCCGTACGCCGCGCCCGCCCCGGACCACCTCCACCGCATGATCGATCTGACGGCGCGGCTGCTGCCGGGGGCGCTGGCGGCGCGCCGCCGGGCCGGGACGGCCGCGCCCGGCCCGCGCCGCCATCTGGTCGCGGCGGGCGGACCGGGGCGGAGCCTGCGCCTGGAGATCGAGGGCTCGGGCGGCGGTGAGTGGCTGATCGCGCTGGACTCCCCCGGCGCGATGGGCTCCGCCGACCACGAGGTGGCCCATGCGGTCCTGGACGGCACGGAGTTCTGCCGCCTGGCCGCGGGGCGCCTTGCGCCGGAGGACGCCGCCGTCGGCCGGTCCGGGGACCGCGAGGCGATCCGGGACGTCCTGCTGGCGGCGGCGTCCCTCGGCCGGATGTGACCGGGGCCCGAGCCCGGAGCGGGCCGGACACGACCGGACACGACCGGAGACGGCCGGCAGGAAGGCGGAGACCCCCGAGGGCGCCGGACGTTCCCGGGCGGTCAGACGTCAGGCGGTCAGACGTCAGACCGCCAGGGTCAGACCGCCAGGGTCAGGCCGTCAGGCCGTCAGGCCGTCAGGCGAAGACGACCGTGCGCCGGCCGTTGAGCAGGATGCGCCGCTCGGCGTGCCACTTCACGGCCCGTGCCAGCGCCTGGCACTCCACGTCCCGTCCGATGGCGACCAGGCCCTCGGGGGTGACGTCGTGGCCGACCCGCTCGACCTCCTGCTCGATGATCGGCCCCTCGTCGAGGTCGGCCGTCACGTAGTGCGCGGTGGCGCCGATCAGCTTCACGCCGCGCGCGTGCGCCTGGTGGTAGGGCTTGGCGCCCTTGAAGCTCGGCAGGAAGGAGTGGTGGATGTTGATGATCCGCCCGGCCAGCCGCTTGCACAGGTCGTCGGAGAGGACCTGCATGTAGCGGGCGAGGACGACCAGCTCGACGCGCTCCTCGCGCACGATCTCCAGCAGCCGCGCCTCGGCCTGCGCCTTGGTGTCCTTCGTCACGGGGATGTGGTGGAAGGGGATGTCATACGACGCCACCAGCTCGGCGAAGTCGGTGTGATTGGACACCACACCGGCGATCTCCACCGGCAGCGCGCCGGTACGGGCGCGGAAGAGCAGGTCGTTCAGGCAGTGGCCGAACTTGCTGACCATCAGCAGGACGCGCATCTTCTCGTCGGCCCGGTTGATCTGCCAGTCCATCTGGAAGGAGTCGCCGATCGCCGCGAAGCTGGCGCGCAGCTTCTCCACGGTCACCGGCGCCTCGGCCGAGAAGTGGACGCGCATGAAGAACAGTCCCGTGTCGTGGTCACCGAACTGCTGGCTGTCCTCGATGTTGCAGCCGGTCATGAACAGGTAGCTCGACACGGCGTGCACGATGCCCTGCTTGTCCGGGCAGGAGAGGGTGAGGACGTACTGATCGGCCGGGGCCGCGGTTCGGGTGGACTGCTCGTTCATGCACGACAGGGTCCCATATCCGGGCGCCCCGCCGGGAAGCCGTCCCGCCTCCCGGACCGCCCGGGAGGCCCTGGCGCGGGCCCTAAGCGGTCCGGGTCAGCAGGCGCAGCGCCTCCAGGCTGCGCGGCGCCGCGTCCGGGTCGTCACCGTCGCTGGCGGCCAGCCGCACATGCGCGTCGCGGGCCGCCCGCACCGCGTCCGGCCAGGCCGGATGGGCGAGGTAGGTCTGGACCGGGGCGTCCGGCCCCACCTCGTGCATGATCCGCAGCACCCGCAAGACCGCGGTGTCGACGAGCGCCGCCTCCTGCGAGTCACGGAAGATCGTGCCGACGTACTTGTCGGCGGACCAGTGGTCGAGCCAGGTGTCCTCCACCAGCCGGTACACCGCGTCGGTGACGTCGCCGTAGCCGTCCGCCCCGGCCAGCCAGACGTCCCGCTGGAAGGCGGGGTCGGAGAGCATGTGCAGCGCGGAGCGCACATGGCTGCGCCAGCGCCACCACGGCATGTCGTTCAGTGGCATGCCGCCCATGGTGGAGGAGCGGCGGCCACGACGGGAAGAGTTCTCCGAACCTTGCACGGTCATCGATCGTACGTTCCCCTCCACGCCTGCCCCACCGGCCCCCGCAATTCACCTCCGCGTCACCACGCATTGACCGGAGGTCACTTCCAGGTTAGCCGTGTGGCGGAATCGTGTGCGTCCATGACCGGCAGGCGACGCAAGCGCAGCATCCTCCTTCCCCGCCTCCTCACCCGGCCCGCCAGGACCGGCGCCCTGACCGCGGGCGCCCTGGCGGCCTGCGCCTCGCTCGCCGCCGGCTGCGGGATCGTCCCCGGGGCCACGGGGGGCTCCGGGGACGCCCCGATCACCGTCATGACCTGGGCACCGCAGGACACGAACGCGACCAACAAGCCCGGCATGCCGGCCTTCGCCCGCGCCTACGCTCGCTGGATCAACGCCCAGGGCGGCATCAACGGGCGCCCGCTCAACGTCATGACCTGCAACGAGCACAACGACAGCATCGCCGCCGCCAAGTGCGCCCGGCGCGCGGTCAAGGAGGGCGCGGTCGCGGTCGTCGGCTCCTACAGCCAGCACGGCGACGCCTTCTTCCCGGTGCTCGAGGGCGCCGGCATCCCCTACATCGGGGGCTACGGCATCACGAACACCGAGTTCACCAGCCCGCTGTCCTACCCGGTCAACGGCGGCCAGCCCGCCCTGCTGGCCGGGCTCGGCAGCGCGCTGGCCCCGCGCTGCGGCCCCGTCACCCTGGTACGCCCCGACACCATCGCCGGCGACCAGCTCCCGGCCCTGCTGGACTCCGGTCTGATGGCCGGCGGGCACGAGGCGGCCGACGACCAGCGGGCGCCGGAGGACGGCACCGAGTACGGCGCCCAGGCGCAGCGCGCGCTGGAGCGGGCCACGGCCGACCCGCTGGAGAAGGGGTGCGTGGTGCCCGTCCTCGGGGACCGCACCGGCACCTTCATGGACTCCTTCCGCCGCGTGCGCGAGGAGTACCCCGACGTCCGCACCGGCACGGTGCTCGGCAGCGTCGACCAGACGACGATCAACGCGACCGGCGGGGCGGCCGGGCCGTACGAGGGGTCGTACGTCACCGGGTGGTACCCGGTGGCGAGCGATGCGCGCTGGGACGGGATGCGGCAGGTGATCCGGGAGCAGGCGTTCGGCGACAACCGCGTCGACGCCGAGGACGCCGGGGTGCAGACCACCTGGATCGCGTACACCGTGTTCAAGGGGGTGGTCGAGGCGCTCGGCGACCGCGAGGTGAGCGCCGACACCGTGCGGCGCGCCCTCGACGACGGGCTGAAGGTGGGCACGGGCGGTCTCACGCCGGAGCTCCAGTGGCGCTTCCAGGACAAGCTGGCCTCGGTCGGCTTCCCGCGCCTGGTCAACACCGACGTCACCGTCCAGATCGTCCGGGACGGGCACCTGGTGTCGGCCAGGAAGGGCTTCGTCGACACGACCCGGACGCTGCGGGACGCGGACGTGGCCTGAGCCGGGGCGCCCCCGAGGGGACGCCCCGCCGCGCCCGGCCCGCTCAGAGCTGGGACGCCTGGCGCGGGGTGAGCTGGTACTGCCGCGCGATCGTGTTCCAGAGGCGGGCGGCCTCCTTCTTGTGGGTGTTCGCGGTGTTGCTCGCCTCGTTGCCGGCCCGGGTGTGGCCGGTGCCCCGGGCCTGGCCCTTCCTGCAGCCGTTCTTCCCGGCGACCTGGTCGGCCCAGGCGGCGTAGTGGTTGTCGGCCGAGGCCGACGCCTGCCACGCCTTGGTCAGCTCCTCGGTCAGCGCGGCGTGGCCGGGCAGCCGGTCCACGGCCAGCTGGCGGAGCCGGGTGACCAGGGCGGTGCGCTGCCCGGCCGCCTCGCGCAGGCTCCGGGCGGCCTCGGGGAGGTTGTCGCAGGCCCGCACCTCGGCCACCGCCTTGATGACGGCGGCCCGGCTGCTGCCGCTGTCGGCGAGCAGCTTGTCCAGCTCCACGGCCTGCTGCCGCACCGGGTCGACGGTCGGCGACGCGGACGTCTCGGGGGTGGCCGGGGCCGTCGCGGAGACGGGCTGCCCGGTGGGGTCCTTCTCCTCCTCGCCGCCCCCGCCCGCCAGCAGCGCCCCGGCGCCGACGCCCACGACGGCGAGGCCGACGCCGATGGCCGCCAGCAGCGGCACCCGCGAACCGGACCGGCCGCCGCGCCCGCGCCCGCCGTCGCCGTGGCCGCCCGGGCGCTGCGGCGGGTAGCCGCCGGGGCCCTGCGGGGCGTAGCCGCCCGGCCCCTGGGGCTGTCTCTTATAAACATCTCCGAGCCCCCGAGACACA
>NZ_WYCT01000192.1 GCF_011008945.1 Streptomyces harenosi | reverse complement strand
CAGGGGCGGGGTCCGCGGTGTGCCGGTCCATCGGCGTCATCCGGCGGAGCCGAACGCGTCGTTCATCTTGCGCGCCGCGTCCGCGGAGGCCGCCGCCACGTCCTTCCTGCCGCTGACGATCTCCTGGAACATGGTCGGCAGCACCAGCGAGGAGTCGATCTGCGCCCAGGCGGGCGAGACCGGCACGAACCTGGTGCCCGCGGCGAGGGTCTCGACGAACGGCTTGACGAAGGGCTCCCTGGCGGCGGCCCGCTGCCGTACGTCCGTGAAGGTCGGCAGGAAGCCCATCGCGTCGAACAGCTCGCTCTGCGCCTTCTTCGACGCCAGGCGCTTCATCAGGTCCACGGCGAGCGTGCGGTGCGACGTGCTCTTGAGGACACCGATGTTGTTCCCGCCCGCGAACGCGGGGGCGATGGAGCCCGGCTTCACGCCCGGCAGCGGTACGACGGCGTACTTGCCCTTCACCTTGCCGGCCTCGATGGCCTGGTGGCTGAAGTCGCCGCCGATCGCCATGCCCGCCTTCCCCGACGCGAACGCGGTGACGGTGTCGTTGCCGCCCATGCCCGCGCACTTGGCGGCCGGGCAGTTGGCGTCGCCGAAGAGGGAGGTGTACGCCTCGATGCCCTTGCGCGCGGCGGGGGTGCCGAGGGCGGAGGCGTACGATCCGCCCTTGCCGGTGGCCAGATCGCCGCCGTGGGCCCACAGGAACGGCAGCGCGCCGTAGGTGTAGGCGCCGCCGACGGCGAGGCCGTACAGGCCGGGGTGGGCCGCCCGGATCGCCTTCGCGGCGGAGGCCAGCTCCTCCAGGGTCCTCGGGACCTCCAGGCCGAGTTCCTCGAAGAGGTCCGTCCGGTAGTACAGGGCGCGCACGCCGACGAAGTAGGGGGCGCCGTAGACCTTGCCGTCGACGGTGACCGACTGCCGGGCCGTGGGGTCGGTGTCCTTCGCCTCGTCCCAGGCGCGGAACTCCGCGGTGACGTCGGCCAGGCCGCCGTCCTCGACGTAGCCGGCGGTGTCGGTGTTGCCGTACTCGATGACGTCGGGGGCGCTCTCCGGGTCGTTGAAGGCGGCCTTGACCCGCTGGGCGCGGGACTCGACGGGGATGTACTCGACGGTGACGTCGGTGCCCTGGTGGGCCTTCTCGAAGTCGGCCAGGACCGTTTCGACGACCTGTTCCTTGGGCCGGTTGTCGACCTCCTGGAAGAGCCAGACCCGCAGGGTTCCGGTCTTCTCGTCCTTGCCGGAGGAGGAGCCGCCGGACGTCTGGGGGGCGCAGGCGGCGCCGAAGGCCAGGACGGCGGCCAGCAGCGCGGCCAGCCGGGCCGAGCGGACGGCGGGGCGTATCGCGGGGCGTGCGGTGGAGCGTCTTGCGGGGAGCTTCATCGAGCGTTCCTCCGAGCGTTGCAACATGTGCAATGACAGTTTTGCTCTGCACAACACTCCGGAGGCTAGGGACTCCATGAACACGACGACAAGAGGTCTCCACCACTCTGTGACCACGGCGGGGCGGCCGGCGGGCGCGTCCGCGCGGGGTGCCGGACAGCACGAAGGCCCCCCGAGCGCGTGGTGACGCGCTCAGGGGGCCTCGGCGGCCGCGGGCGGGAGGGGGCCGTCGGCTACTTCTTGCCGCCGTCCTTGCCCTGGTCCCCGCCGGCACCCATGGAGTCGTAGATCTCCTTGCACATGGGGCACACGGGGTACTTCTTGGGGTCGCGGCCCGGTACCCAGACCTTGCCGCACAGCGCCACGACGGGGGTGCCGTCGAGGGCGCTCGCCATGATCTTGTCCTTCTGGACGTAGTGGGCGAAGCGCTCGTGGTCGCCGTCGCCATGGGAGGTCTGCGGCGTCGGCTCTACGAGGGTCCCCGTACCTGTCCCGCGCTCGGGCTCGAGAGTGCTCATGAATGCCAGGGTACTGAAGGTCACACGGATCAGTTGAGCGAAGGGTCGTCCGGGTACGTCGCCACCATCGCCAGTTCGTTGCGCTGGCGGCGCAGCACCTCGCGCCACAGTCTCCCGGGCTCCGGGGAGGACACGTCGCCGGGCTCGGACTCCACCACGTACCAGGCGCCCTCCACCAGCTCGTCCTCCAGCTGGCCGGGGCCCCAGCCGGCGTATCCGGCGAAGATCCGCAGCGATCCGACGGCCGAGGCCAGCAGTTCGGGCGGGGCCTCCAGGTCCACCAGGCCGATCGCGCCGTGCACCCGCCGCCAGCCCAGCGGGGCGGCCTCACCGCTGTCGCCGCCGGGGACGACGGCGACGCCGAGGGCGGAGTCCAGGGAGACCGGGCCGCCCTGGAAGACGACGCCGGGTTCGCCGGCGAGGTCCGCCCAGCCCTCCAGGATGTCGCCCACGCCGACCGGCGTCGGGCGGTTGAGGACGACACCGAGGGAGCCCTCCTCGTCGTGGTCGAGGAGGAGCACCACCGCACGGTCGAAGTTCGGGTCCGCCAGGGCGGGCGTGGCCACGAGCAACCGCCCTGTGAGCGAGGACACCTCGGTCATGCCAGACATGATCCCGCATCTTCCCCGTCCGTGGGGAGGCAATCGGGGGCAGGGGAGTGAAGGCAGCTCGGAGCGGGTCGGCGCACCCCCGTCCGCGCGCCCGCGGCCGTGACCCCATGTGCCCACGGGGGAACGGTTCGTGTTGTGACAGAGTCATGACGCGGTACGGGGGTCCGCGGGCTTACTGAAGGGGTCCCGAAGGCGATTACCCTTTCCCTCCTGTGCCCCTGCCCCACTCCACGGAACGCGAGATTCATGACCGTCAACGGCTCTGATGACGTACTGCTTGTCCACGGCGGAACCCCGCTGGAGGGCGAGATCCGGGTCCGCGGTGCGAAGAACCTCGTGCCGAAGGCCATGGTCGCCGCCCTGCTGGGCAGTGCGCCGAGCAGACTGCGCAACGTCCCGGACATCCGCGACGTGCGGGTCGTCCGCGGGCTGCTGCAACTGCACGGGGTGACGGTCCGTCCGGGCGAGGAGCCGGGCGAGCTGGTGCTCGACCCGACCCGTGTGGAGAGCGCGAACGTCGCCGACATCGACGCCCACGCGGGATCGAGCCGCATCCCGATCCTGTTCTGCGGCCCGCTGCTGCACCGTCTCGGGCACGCGTTCATCCCCGGCCTGGGCGGCTGCGACATCGGCGGCCGGCCCATCGACTTCCACTTCGACGTGCTGCGCCAGTTCGGCGCCAAGATCGAGAAGCGGGCCGACGGCCAGTACCTGGAGGCCCCGCAGCGGCTGCGCGGCACCAAGATCCGGCTGCCGTACCCGTCCGTCGGCGCCACCGAGCAGGTGCTGCTGACGGCCGTGCTCGCCGAGGGCGTCACGGAGCTGTCCAACGCGGCCGTCGAGCCGGAGATCGAGGACCTGATCTGCGTCCTGCAGAAAATGGGCGCGATCATCGCGATGGACACCGACCGCACCATCCGCATCACCGGTGTCGACAAGCTCGGCGGGTACACCCACCGGGCCCTGCCGGACCGCCTGGAGGCCGCCTCCTGGGCCTCCGCGGCCCTGGCGACCGAGGGGAACATCTACGTCCGGGGCGCCCAGCAGCGCTCGATGATGACGTTCCTGAACACCTACCGGAAGGTGGGCGGCGCCTTCGAGATCGACGACGAGGGCATCCGCTTCTGGCACCCGGGCGGACAGCTCAAGTCCATCGCCCTGGAGACGGACGTGCACCCCGGCTTCCAGACCGACTGGCAGCAGCCGCTGGTGGTGGCGCTCACGCAGGCCACGGGGCTGTCCATCATCCACGAGACGGTCTACGAGTCCCGCCTCGGCTTCACCTCCGCGCTGAACCAGATGGGCGCCCACATCCAGCTCTACCGCGAGTGCCTCGGCGGCTCCCACTGCCGCTTCGGCCAGCGCAACTTCCTGCACTCCGCCGTGGTGTCGGGCCCGACCAGGCTGGAGGGCGCCGACCTGGTCATCCCCGACCTGCGCGGCGGTTTCTCCTACCTCATCGCCGCCCTCGCCGCCCAGGGCACGTCCCGGGTGCACGGCATCGACCTGATCAACCGCGGCTACGAGAACTTCATGGACAAGCTCATGGAGCTCGGGGCGAAGGTGGAGCTGCCGGGCAAGGCGCTCGGCTGACGGACCGGCCCCGCGGTCCTCGCCCGGCGCCCGGCGCGCCCGCGAGGACCGCGGCGCCGGACGCGGCAGGGCCCCACGAGGGCCCTACGGCGGCCGTCGGCAGAGCGCCGCACGGCCCCCTCTGCCCACGGTCGCGCACAGGCCGTACGAGGGCCGTGCAAGGCCCTACCCGGGCACGCGAAGGCCGTACGAGGGCCACGCGAGGGCCTACAAGACCGTACGAGGGCCACGCGGAGGCCGCACGAGGGCCGTGCAAGGCCCTACCCGGGCACGCGAAGGCCGTACGAGGGCCACGCGAGGGCCTACAAGACCGTACGAGGGCCACGCGGAGGCCGCACGAGGGCCGTACAAGGCCCCGCGAGGCCGCGCAGGGCCCCTGGAAGACCGTACGAAGGCGGGGCGGCCACCCTTTGGAGGGTGGCCGCCCCGTCGGCGTCCGTGGCGTCCCTACGCCGTCCCGTGGCGTACGGACGGCAAGGTCACTTGCCCTTGGCGGCTTCCTTGAGCTTCGAGCCCGCGGAGACCTTCACGCTGTAGCCGGCCGGGATCTGGATCGGCTCACCGGTCTGCGGGTTGCGAGCGGTGCGAGCGGCACGGTGGGTGCGCTCGAAGGTGAGGAAGCCGGGAATGGTGACCTTCTCGTCGCCCTTGGCGACGATGTCGCCGACGACGTCGGCGAACGCGGCCAGCACCGCGTCGGCGTCCTTGCGGGTCACCTCGGCGCGGTCGGCCAGCGCGGCCACCAGCTCACTGCGGTTCATGTTGTTACTCCCGTATGTTTCTTGCCGTTGAAGGCGTGCCACGCGGCGGGGCCGCATGTCGGGCACGGCGAAGCCGATGCTGCCAGGGTCCCCGGTGAGTCCCCGGACCCGGGTCCGTCGTCAGACCCTCGCGCCCAGGGAGGCATCCTGCCTCTACCTGCGGCGGGAAAGCCAATCCGGCACCCGCAGGAGTCGTGAGAACACTCTTGGGAGTCACACGAAGAGCGGGCCGGAGCCTGGCCGACACCCTAGAGGGCGGCACGGGGCTCCGGGTTCCACGACGCGCCGGTGCCACGGGCCCCCGTGGCGATGCTCACAGCACCGGGCACCCACGGTGCGGGCCCGTGTCCGTGATCTTACGAGGCCGTCGCTCCCGCGGCCTTCGCCGCCTGGCGCACGGCACCGGCCACGGCGCCCGCGACCTTGTCGTTGAAGACGCTGGGGACGATGTAGTTCGGGTTCAGCTCGTCCTCGGTCACCACGTCGGCGAGGGCCTTGGCGGCGGCCAGCATCATCTCGGTGTTGACCGTGCGGGACTGGGCGTCCAGCAGGCCGCGGAAGACACCCGGGAACACCAGCACGTTGTTGATCTGGTTGGGGAAGTCGGAGCGGCCGGTGGCGACAACCGCCGCGGTCTGGCGGGCGATTGCCGGGTCGACCTCGGGGTCGGGGTTCGCGAGCGCGAAGACCACGGCGTCGTCGGCCATGGCGGCCACGTCGTCGCCGTCCAGGACGTTGGGGGCCGAGACGCCGATGAACACGTCGGCGCCGCGCACGGCCTCCTTCAGCGTGCCCGTCAGCCCCTCGGGGTTGGTGTTGTCGGCGATCCAGCGCAGCGCCGACTGCGGGGCGGCGTCGACGAGGTCCTCGCGGCCGGCGTGCACCACGCCGTGGATGTCGGCCACGACGGCGTTCTTCACGCCCGCGGCCAGCAGCAGCTTCAGGATGGCCGTGCCGGCGGCGCCGGCGCCGGACATGACCACGCGGACGGAGTCGATGCCCTTGCCGACGACGCGCAGGGCGTTGGTCAGGGCGGCCAGGACGACGATGGCGGTGCCGTGCTGGTCGTCGTGGAAGACGGGGATGTCCAGCGCCTCGCGCAGGCGGGCCTCGATCTCGAAGCAGCGCGGCGCGGAGATGTCCTCCAGGTTGATCCCGGCGAAGCCCGGGGCGATCGCCTTGACGATCTCGACGATGGCGTCGGTGTCCTGGGTGTCCAGGCAGATCGGCCAGGCGTCGATCCCGGCGAACCGCTTGAACAGGGCCGCCTTGCCCTCCATGACCGGCAGGGCCGCCTTCGGGCCGATGTTGCCCAGGCCCAGCACCGCGGAGCCGTCCGTGACCACGGCGACGGAGTTGCGCTTGATGGTCAGGCGGCGGGCGTCCTCGGGGTTCTCGGCGATCGCCATGCAGACCCGCGCCACACCCGGGGTGTAGACCATGGACAGGTCGTCACGGTTGCGGATGGGGTGCTTCGACGCCATCTCGATCTTGCCGCCGAGGTGCATCAGGAACGTACGGTCCGAGACCTTGCCCAGCGTGACGCCCTCGATGCCGCGGAGCTGCTCCACGATCTCGTCGGCGTGCGCGGTGGAGGTGGCCGCGATCGTGACGTCGATCCGGAGCTTCTCGTGCCCGGACGCGGTGACGTCGAGGCCGGTCACCGAGCCTCCGGAGGACTCCACGGCGGTGGTGAGCTGCGAAACGGCGGTTCCGCTCGCGGGCACCTCCAGCCGGATGGTCATCGAGTAGGAGACGCTGGGCGCCGTTGCCATGGCCGACTTCCTCTGCTTTCACCGTGTCGCGAAGTTATGCCGTCCGATCGTCGCACCTACCCCGCAGTACGTGGTAGCCGCCCCGGATTGCGAACGTTTTGTTCGCACGCCGTTCGGCAAGGGGTGCCGTTTTCGGAAAGTGACTTCCACCATACGAGATTTAGAAAGACAAAGAAAGAGACCCACGTCACATGTGGTGACGTGGGCCTCTCTCACGCTGGGTGACACCGACCCGCCATGCTCGCCTCGCGGCAAGTGGTCGCTCGTAGCGACTAAGGTTGGGCCCGGGGGCTTGGATCGGGCCGGTGTCACCTCCAGGCTAACAAACGGATCCGGCAGGCCATTCCCGTCCGGCCGATCACGCCGATCTCAGTCCCGCAACAGGTCCGGCACCCCCGCCGCGTCGGGCTCGTCCCGCTGTCCGGAGACGACCGTGAGCTGCTGGGTGGCCCGGGTCAGGGCGACGTAGAGCACCCGCAGGCCGGCCGGCGACTCGTCGGCGATCTCGGCCGGGGAGACGACGAGCGTCGCGTCGTACTCCAGGCCCTTGGCCTCCAGGCTGCCGAGCGCCACCACCCGGTCCCCGAGCCCCGCCAGCCAGCGCCGGGCCTCCTCGCGCCGCTGCATGGCCACGACCACGCCGACGGTGCCGTCGACGCGCTCCAGCAGCCGCGCGGCCTCCTCGCGGACGGTCTGCGCCAGCGAGTCGCCCGCGACCGTGAAGCGGGGCTCCACGCCGGTGGAGCGCACCGCGGTCGGCGGCTCGGAGCCGGGCATGGCCAGGGCGAGCACCCGGGAGGCCAGGTCGGCGATCTCGGCCGGGTTGCGGTAGTTCACCGTGAGGTGGAAGCGGCGGCCGCGGGAGGTGGACGAGCGGCCGCCGAGGGCCTCGTCGCGGGCCGCGGCGGCCTCGTCGGGGTCGGACCAGGAGGACTGGGCCGGGTCGCCGACCACCGTCCACGTGGCGTGCCGGCCGCGCCGGCCCACCATCCGCCACTGCATCGGCGTGAGGTCCTGGGCCTCGTCGACGATGACGTGCGCGTACTCGGTGCGTTCCTGCGCCAGCCGCTCGGCCCGCTCCCGCTGGGTCTCCTCGCGCACCGGCATCAGCTCCTGGAGGCCGGTGAGCTGGTCCAGCGGGTCCATCTCGCGCTTGCGGCGGGGCCGGGCGGGGGCGCCGAGGATCGCCTGGAGCTCGTCCAACAGCGCGACGTCGTGCACGGAGTACCCCTCGCGCTGGAGCGAGCGGGCGACCCTGCGGACCTCGCCGGGGTTGAGGACCCGCCGGGACCAGCGGCCCAGCCGCTTGTCGTCCGCCATGGCCGCCAGCACCTCCCGCGGGGTCAGCTCGGGCCACCAGGCGTCGAGGAACGCGACGAAGGCGTCCTCGCCGGTGACGTCCTCGTCGAAGGAGGAGCGCAGCTCGGCGGCGAGCTCGGGGTCGGTGTGGCGGGCGGCGGCGCCGGATCTGGCCCACAGCGCGTCCAGCAGCAGCTTGCGGGCGCGGGGGCGCAGCAGGTTCACCGGGGCGGTGCCGCCGAGGGCGGTGCGGCGGATCTCCGCCAGCTCCTCGGCCTCCAGTTCGATCCGGCGGCCGAAGGCGACGACGCGCAGCCGGTCCGGCGAACCGTTTCGCTCCAGGGCGCCGCGCGCCGCCCTGCGCAGCACCTTCAGCATGCGGGAGGAGCCCTTGGCGCGGGCCACGGACGGGGAGTCGTACAGCGTCGCCTCCACCCCGTCCACCAGGGAGCCCATGGCGCGGACGGCGACCTGGCCCTCCTCGCCGAGGGAGGGCAGCACGCCCTCGGTGTAGGCGACCAGGAGCGGGGTCGGGGAGACGATCAGGATGCCGCCCGCGTACCGGCGCCGGTCCTGGTAGAGCAGGTAGGCCGCGCGGTGCAGGGCGACGGCGGTCTTGCCGGTGCCGGGGCCGCCCTCGACGTAGGTCACGGAGGCGGCGGGGGCGCGGATGACCAGGTCCTGCTCGGCCTGGATGGAGGCGACGATGTCCCGCATGGTGTGGCCGCGGGACCGGCCGAGGGCGGCCATCAGCGCGCCGTCGCCGATGACGGCGAGCTCCCGGCCCTCCAGGCGCGCCTTCAGCTCGGGGCGCATCAGGTCGTCCTCGACGCCGAGGACCCGCCGCCCCTTGGAGCGGATGACGCGGCGGCGCACCACCCGTCCGGGGTCGACCGGGGTGGAGCGGTAGAAGGGCGCGGCGGCGGGGGCACGCCAGTCGATGACCAGCGGGGAGTAGTCCTCGTCCAGGACACCCATGCGGCCGATGTGCAGGGTCTCGGCGATGTCGGCCGTGCCGTCCTCGCGCACGGCCCCCTCGGCCGGTTCCACGGCGGTGTACGCCCCGTCGGGGCCCTTCTTGCCGTCCTTGCCGGGCAGCAGGTCGATCCGGCCGAAGAGGAAGTCCTCGTACTCGCTGTGCAGGCGGTTGAGGTGGATGCCCGCGCGGAAGACCTGTGCGTCGCGTTCGGCGAGCGCGCCGGGTGTGCCGACCTGGCCGCGCCGGGCCGCGTCGTTCATCAGGAACTCGGCCTCGTGGATCTTCTCCTCGAGACGGTGGTACACCCGGTCCAGGTGTTCCTGTTCGATACGGATCTCTCGTTCGCGGACGGAGTCGTGACCGTCCGGTACCGAGTCGACCGCCGATTCCTGTTGCGCCTGTGCGGCCACCGGGCCCCCTTCTGACGTGCTGGGCAGCCGTCAACCGTACGCGAAGGGAGCCGGTGGAGGCTACGCGCGGCCCCCGGCGGGCCGCTTCCCGCCGACGGACGCGACCGCGCGGCGGCGGTGGCGGGCGACCCGTTCGCGGTTGCCGCAGACCTCGCTGGAGCACCAGCGCCTGCGGCGGCCCCGGGAGGTGTCCAGGTAGACGATGCGGCAGTTGTCGCCCTCGCACTGCCGCAGGCCCGCCCGTGCGACGGGGTCGGTGATCAGGTCCACGGCGTCCCGGGCGACCGCGCCGAGCAGCGCGGCCAGGCCGGGCGGCTGCGCCAGCCGCCGTACCAGTGTGCCGTCGTCGCCGCGGACCGCGCGGGGGGTGGGAGGCGCGGCGCGGGCGATGTCGTTCACGCGGGCCAGGGCGCGGTCGTAGGGCCCGGTGCCGGGGGCGGCCCGGCCGCGCAGCAGCGGGCCGAGCTGTGCGCGCAGGTCCCGGAAGGCGGCCGGCCAGGAGGCGTCGGCGTGGGCCAGGGAGGTGCCGGGCGGGACCAGTCCGGAGCCGGTGATCCAGGCGCGCAGGACCGCCACGGAGCCGAGCCGTTCGCCGGGGTGGGCGGTGGCCAGGAGGTCCAGGCAGATCCGCCCGGTGTCGAACCGCAGCTCGTGGGGGGCCGTGGCCGAACCCAGTGCCATGTGCCTGTCACCGCCTAGGGTCATCCCGGTGAGGAGCCGGCAAGGAAGGGCAGCGGGAGCCGGGGAACCGCGCCGCTCCCTCTACAGTGCCTGCCCGCTCCGGAGCGGGTAACCCCTCTCGCGCGGCCGGTGCGGGGCGCCTCAGGCGTCGGCGTACTTGGCGTCGGCGGCCGGGTCCAGCGCCAGCCGGTAGCCGCGCTTGACGACGGTCTGGATCAGCTTGGGCGCCCCGAGGGCCGTGCGCAGCCGGGCCATCGCCGTCTCCACCGCGTGCTCGTCGCGGCCGGCGCCCGGCAGCGCGCGCAGCAGCTCCGCGCGGGGCACCACCCAGCCGGGCCGCCGCGACAGGGTCCGCAGCAGCGCCATCCCGGCGGGGGGTACGGGCCTGAGCTCGTCGTCGACCAGTACGGCGTGCCCGCGGATCTCCAGCCGGTGCCCGGCGATGGGCAACGCCCGCGCGCGGGCGGGGAGTTCCTGGCACAGCAGTTGGACGAGGGGGCCGAGCCGGAAGCGCTCGGGCTGGACGGTGTCCACGCCGTGCGCCTGGAGCGGCAGCGCGGTGACCGGGCCGACGCAGGCCGGCAGGACGTCGTGGCCGAGGGCGGTGAGCAGCGCGGGCAGCAGGCCGCGCTGCTCGGCGCGGTTCAGCAGGGACGCGGCGGCCGGGGCGCTGGTGAAGGTCAGGGCGTCCACGCCGCGGGAGACGGCGGCGTCCAGCAGCCGGTCGACGGGGCCGAGGTCCTCCGGGGGCAGCCACCGGTAGACCGGCACCCCGACGACCTCGGCGCCGCCCGCCCGCAGCGCCTCCACGAACCCGGGCAGCGGCTCGCCGTGCAGCTGGACGGCGATCCGGCGGCCGTCCACGCCCTCCTCCAGCAGCCGGTCGAGGACCTCGGCCATGGACTCGGACGACGGCGACCACCGCTCGGTCAGCCCGGCGGCCCGCACCGCGCCCTTGACCTTGGGGCCGCGCGCCAGCAGTTCCACGGACCGCAGCCGCTCCAGCAGCGCCTCGCCCAGCCCCCATCCGTCGGCGGCCTCGACCCAGCCCCGGAACCCGATCGCGGTGGTGGCCACGACCACGTCGGGCGCCTGGTCGATGAGCTGCTCGGTCGCCGCGAGGAGTTCGCTGTCGTCGGCGAGCGGCACGATCCGCAGGGCGGGGGCGTGCAGGACGGCGGCTCCGCGCCGCTGGAGGAGGGCCCCCAGTTCGTCGGCCCGGCGGGCGGCGGTCACCCCCACGGTGAAGCCGGCCAGGGGGCCGTGGTCGGGTCGCTGCTGTTCGTCGTCCATGGCTCTCGTCCCGCTTCGGTCATCCGCGCTCAGGTGTCGTACGAGCCTGTCAACGGCTCGTGACGGGCTCGGATCGGATCCATGTCCCCCGTGTTACGTCACACTTCGGCGTAGCTCAACTCCGCCTGGCCGCCGGTGGCGGCCGGGGTGGCGCCCCTGGCGGCCGGGCGGCGAAGGTATACGGCCCAGGTCACGGCGAAGCAGGCGGCGTAGAAGACGAGGAAGGCGACGAAGGCGCCGGTGCCGGTGCCGTAGGAGAGGAACGACTGCCGGAAGGCGAGGTTGATGCCGACACCGCCGAGCGCGCCGACCGCGCCGATCAGGCCCATGGAGGCACCGGAGAGCCGGCGTCCGTAGCGGGCGGCCTCCTCCCCCGTCAGGCCTCGGGCCAGGGCCTTGCGCTGGAAGATGCCCGGGATCATCTTGAACGTGGAGCCGTTGCCGAGCCCGCTGAGCACGAACAGCACCACGAAGGCGACGGTGAACAGCCCGAGCGACTCCCGCGCGGCGGCGGCGACCAGGACCGCGGTGGCCGCCGCCATGGCGACGAAGTTCCACAGGGTGATCCGCGCCCCGCCGTACCGGTCGGCGAGCGAGCCGCCCAGCGGCCGGATCAGCGAGCCGAGCAGCGGGCCGATGAAGGTGACGTACGCGGCCTCCAGGGGCGTACGGCCGAACTGGTTCTGCAGCACCTGCCCGAAGGCGAAGCTGTAGCCGATGAACGAGCCGAAGGTGCCGACGTAGACGAACGCCATGATCCAGGTGTGCGGGTCGCGGGCGGCGTCCCTGGCGGCGCCGGTGTCGTTCTTCACGGACGCGATGTTGTCCATCTTCAGCCACGCCAGGGTGGCGGCGACGACGATCAGCGGGATGTAGATGCCGAGCAGCACGCGCGGACCGCCGCCGGCCCCGATGATCGCCAGGGCGGTGAGCTGGATGACGGGCACGCCGATGTTGCCGCCGCCGGCGTTCAGGCCCAGGGCCCAACCCTTCTTCCGGAGCGGGAAGAAGGCGTTGATGTTGGTCATGGAGGAGGCGAAGTTGCCGCCGCCGATGCCCGCGAGCAGGCCGACGAGGAGGAAGGTGGAGAAGGAGGTGCCCGGCTCCATCACGGCGAAGGCCGCGACCGTGGGCACGAGGAGGAGCGCGGCGGAGACCACCGTCCAGTTCCGGCCGCCGAAGACGGCGATGGCGAAGGTGTAGGGCACCCGCACCACCGCGCCGACCAGGGTGACCACCGAGGTGAGCAGGAACTTGTCGGCCGGGGTCAGCCCGTACTCCGGGCCCATGAAGAGCACCAGCACCGACCACAGGGTCCACACCGAGAACCCGATGTGCTCGGAGAGCACGGAGAAGAGCAGGTTGCGCCGGGCGACCTTCTCCCCCGTCTCCTTCCAGAACGTCTCGTCCTCGGGGTCCCAGCGCTGGATCCAGCGGCCACCCCTGTCCGGGGATGCCGACGGTGCGGTCGGGGCTGTCATGACGCCTCCACGGTGCTCCGGAGCTCGACTGGACTCCGAAGCTAGGGAGGGCGCGTTTCGGCCCTGTGGCGGCGGGTGACCGGAAGGGAACGTTGCTCTCACGCCGCGGGGCCGCGGGGTGAGAGGACGCCTCCGGCCCGCCCCGCCGGACCTGCGGCGTGGGCGGGGCGGGCCGGAGCGGCCCTACCTCCTGCGGTGTCCCGCCGGCGGGGCGGGGGTGCTGCCGTCCGGCCACAGCCGGGGCCTGCGCCGGGCGGCGAGGTCCTCCACCCAGCCGAACCAGACGACACAGCCGCCGACCAGCACCCAGGTGAACACCAGCACCGGCCACGGGCTCTCCAGCAGCCAGGCGAAGTGCTCCCCCAGCACGTCGACGCCCCAGAGCTGGTCCCACATGGTCGCGGCGGCCAGGATGCACACGTTGTGCCAGAGGTAGATGGTGACGGCCCGGGAGTTGAGCAGGGTGATCAGCCGGTCCCAGCGGCGCAGCCGGCGCGGCCACTGGCTCCAGGCGGGACTGACGTGCAGCAGCAGCATCACCGTGCCCAGGGACCACAGGGCCTCGGCGAAGGGGATGCTGTCGAGGTCGTGGCCGGCCCGGAAGTCGTGGTTCATGGCGTACCACAGGCCCACGCAGGCGATGACCGGCGCCACGGACGGGACCACGTACCGGGGAACGCGCCGGAAGACGCCCTCCCGGTAGGCCATGCCCAGGACCCAGCAGGCCCCGAAGGTGCTGAAGTCGTCGAGGGCGGAGGGGATGCGCTCGCCGGGCAGGTCGAGGTAGCCGAACTCGATGGCGGCCGACAGGGCGACCGGCGCCAGGATCGTCACCCACGGCACGGCCCGCAGGGCGCGCAGCAGCAGCGGGGAGAGCAGCACGTACCAGAGGTAGGCGCGGATGTACCACAGCGGCCCGGCGAGTTCGGCGGCCCAGTCCTCGCCGAGGATGCCGTGGATGCCCTGGAGTCCCTCGGCGTAGGGCGGATCGCTCAGCGGCAGGATCCAGAAGGCCAGGTGGAGCCACCACCACACCGGGTGCCCGTCCTCGTCCGGGCCCCAGCCCTGGAGCAGCATGCCGGTCACGCCCACCGCCCCGAGCAGCCACAGCGGCGGCAGCAGGCGGCGCATCCGGCCGCGCACGACCTGGACCGCCGGGCGCTTGAGGGAGCGGGCCATGAGGTTGCCCGCGAGGGCGAACATCACGCCCATGGACGGGAACAGGACGGGCAGCCAGGCCCAGCCCGTCAGGTGGTACAGGACCACGCGGAAGAGGGCCAGCGCGCGCAGCAGGTCGAAGTAGCGGTCCCGGGCGGGGGCGGGCCGGGCCGGTGCGGCCC
>NZ_WYCT01000191.1 GCF_011008945.1 Streptomyces harenosi | reverse complement strand
ATAAGAGACAGGAGCCGGGCGGGGGGGAACCGATCCCGCCCGGCGCCCGTCGAATCGCCATGTACAGGCAGAAGGACAGGCACCAGCAGCGCATGATCCTGGCCGCGGCCGCCGCCGCCCTCCTCCCGCTCGCCGCCGCCTGCGGCAGCGAGCGGGCCGACGGCGGCGGCACCCCGGCCGACGCCGGCGAGACCCCCGTGACCGGCGTCCACTGGAAGGTCGACAGCGTCACCGTGGACGGCACCACGCACCGGGCGCCGCAGCGCGCGCACCTCACGATCGACGCCGGCGGCAGGGCGGAGGGAAGTCTCGGCTGCAACCGCTTCACCGCCCGGGCCACGGTCGACGGCGACCGGGTCCGGCTCAGCGACGCCACCGCCACCGAGATGGCCTGCGACGACATCCCCATGGCCGTCGAAGAGGCCCTCAGCCGCACCCTGACCGCCGGGCCGCTCACCACCGGCGCCGAGGGCGACCGGCTGACCCTCACCGCACCGGGCGGCGACACCGTCCGGCTGAGCAGGCATGAGGACGCGCCGCTGTACGGCACCAAGTGGACCGTCACCGGGCCCGGGGGCGGCGCCGGCCGGGCCCACCTCACCTTCGACGACGCCGGGGACTCCGTCTCCGGACGCCTGGGCTGCAACTCGGCCCATGCCCGGGCCACGGTCCGCGACGGCCATATCACCCTCGGCGCGCCGGTCACCACCCGAATGATGTGCGAAGACTCACTCATGGACACCGAGAAGCGGCTCCTGAAGCTGTTCGAAAGCCCGCTCCGCTACCGGATCGATCAGCAGACCCTCACGCTGACCAGCGAGAACGGCCAGACCGTACGAGCCGTCGCCGACCGGTGATCCCCGGCTGATCCGCGATCCCCAATTCGGACCAGTGGTCGATCTCGCCTACACTCGGTGGCGTGCCACGTGGTGACGGTCGACTCAATCACGATCTGCTCCCCGGTGAGAAAGGCCCCCAGGACGCATGCGGCGTCTTCGGTGTCTGGGCTCCGGGCGAAGAGGTCGCAAAGCTCACGTACTTCGGGCTCTACGCCCTCCAGCACCGGGGTCAGGAATCCGCGGGAATCGCGGTCAGCAACGGCTCCCAGATCCTCGTCTTCAAGGACATGGGCCTGGTCTCCCAGGTCTTCGACGAAACCTCGCTCGGTTCGCTCCAGGGTCATATCGCGGTCGGTCACGCCCGCTACTCGACCACCGGCGCCTCCGTGTGGGAGAACGCCCAGCCGACGTTCCGCGCCACCGCGCACGGCTCGATCGCGCTCGGCCACAACGGCAACCTCGTCAACACCGCCCAGCTCGCCGAGATGGTCGCCGACCTGCCCAAGCAGGACGGCCGTTCCACCCGCGTCGCGGCGACCAACGACACCGACCTGGTCACCGCGCTCCTCGCGGGCCAGGCCGACGACGACGGCAAGCCCCTGACCATCGAAGAGGCAGCCGCCAAGGTGCTGCCCCAGGTGCGCGGTGCCTTCTCCCTCGTCTTCATGGACGAGAACACCCTGTACGCCGCCCGCGACCCGCAGGGCATCCGCCCGCTGGTCCTCGGCCGGCTGGAGCGCGGCTGGGTCGTCGCCTCCGAGACCGCCGCCCTCGACATCACGGGCGCCAGCTTCGTCCGCGAGATCGAGCCGGGCGAGTTCGTCGCCATCGACGAGAACGGTCTGCGTACGTCGCGATTTGCAGAAGCGAAGCCCAAGGGCTGTGTCTTCGAGTACGTCTACCTGGCCCGCCCGGACACCGACATCGCCGGCCGCAACGTCTATCTCTCCCGTGTCGAGATGGGCCGCCGCCTCGCCAAGGAGGCGCCGGTCGAGGCCGACCTGGTCATAGCGACCCCGGAATCCGGCACCCCGGCCGCCATCGGCTACGCCGAGGCGTCCGGCATCCCCTTCGGCGCCGGCCTGGTGAAGAACGCCTACGTGGGCCGCACCTTCATCCAGCCCTCCCAGACCATCCGCCAGCTCGGCATCCGCCTGAAGCTGAACCCCCTGAAGGAAGTCATCAAGGGCAAGCGGCTGGTCGTCGTCGACGACTCCATCGTCCGCGGCAACACCCAGCGGGCCCTGGTCCGCATGCTGCGCGAGGCGGGCGCCGCCGAGGTCCACATCCGGATCTCCTCGCCGCCCGTGAAGTGGCCCTGCTTCTTCGGCATCGACTTCGCCACCCGCGCCGAGCTGATCGCCAACGGCATGTCGGTCGAGGAGATCGGCACGTCCCTGGGCGCCGACTCCCTCGCGTACATCTCCCTGGACGGCATGATCGAGGCGACGACGATCGCCAAGCCGAACCTGTGCCGCGCCTGCTTCGACGGCGAGTACCCGATGGAGCTCCCCGACCCCGAGCTGCTCGGCAAGCAGTTGCTGGAGACCGAGCTGGCCGCCGGGCCCGCCGCCACGGCCGCCTCCGACGCCATCCGCCGTCCGTAGGCACCCGCCAGCCCCGTACCACCAACCCGAAAGATCCCAGGCAATGTCTGAGACCCCCACCGGTGTCACCGGTGCCTCCGGTGCTTCCTACGCGGCTGCCGGCGTCGACATCGAGGCGGGCGACCGCGCCGTCGAGCTGATGAAGGAGTGGGTGAAGAAGACGCAGCGTCCCGAGGTCCTCGGCGGCCTCGGCGGTTTCGCCGGCCTCTTCGACGCCTCCGCCCTGAAGAACTACGACCGCCCGCTGCTGGCCTCCGCCACGGACGGCGTCGGCACCAAGGTCGACATCGCCCGGCAGATGGGCGTCTACGACACCATCGGCCACGACCTGGTCGCCATGGTCATGGACGACATCGTGGTGTGCGGCGCCGAGCCGCTCTTCATGACCGACTACATCTGCGTCGGCAAGGTCCACCCCGAGCGGGTCGCCGCCATCGTCAAGGGCATCGCCGAGGGCTGCGTGCTGGCGGGCTGCGCCCTGGTGGGCGGCGAGACGGCCGAACACCCGGGCCTGCTGGGCGCGGACGACTTCGACGTCGCCGGCGCCGGTACGGGCGTCGTGGAGGCCGACCGCCTGCTCGGCCCGGACCGCATCCGCGAGGGGGACGCGGTCGTCGCCATGGCGTCCTCCGGGCTTCACTCCAACGGGTACTCACTCGTCCGGCACGTCCTGCTGAACCAGGCCGGCCTGGCCCTGGAGACGCACCTCGACGAGCTCGGCCGCACCCTCGGCGAGGAGCTGCTGGAGCCCACGAAGATCTACTCGCTGGACTGCCTGGCGCTGACCCGCACCACCGACGTGCACGCCTTCAGCCATGTCACCGGCGGCGGGCTCGCCGCCAACCTGGCCCGGGTCGTCCCCGACCACCTGCACGCGGTCGTGGACCGCTCCACCTGGACCCCGGCCCCGGTGTTCGACCTCGTCGGGAAGACCGGCGACGTCGAGCGGCTGGAGCTGGAGAAGACCCTCAACATGGGCGTCGGCATGATCGCGATCGTGCCGCAGGAGTCGGCCGACGTGGCGCTGACGACCCTGGCCGACCGTGGCGTGGAGGCATGGGTGGCCGGCGAGATCACGGACCGCGGCGACCACACCACGGGCGCCGCCCTGGTCGGTGACTACGCGCGCTGAGCACCGGATGCCGCCCGCGGTGCGCGACCGCGGGCGGCACCACCCGGAAGATCACCCCGACGGCGGCCGCACGGTCACCCCGTGGGCGGATTCACGGGCAGCACAGAACCCGGCCGGTGACGGACGTCACCGACCGGGCTGTGCTCAGTGCAAGGTCAAGCGCCGCGACGCTGCTGCGGGGACTGGCTGTCCTCGTCCTCGTCGTCGTCCTCGTAGAGGTCGGCGTACTTTGCGTACAGGTCGTCGTCGTGCTCATCGTCCTGGAACCGTTCGCCGCCGTTCGGCGACGCGTTCGCAGTCGATGCGCCCAGCTCCTCGGCCAGGCGTGCGAGATCCGTCCCACCGCTGTTGTACTTCAGCTGGCGGGCGACCTTCGTCTGCTTGGCCTTGGCCCGGCCGCGCCCCATGGCTCGACCCCCTCAACGACGGGGCTCGACGGCCCCAGAGTCTTGACACGCGTTCATGATCCGGAACGGACTCTCCGTGGAGAGGCCGGTCCGTAGGGCTTCCACGGTACCTGAGCCCGCGGCCATACGGTACGTCGCCCGTATGACGTGCCCGCGCCCGGGACCTTCGAGGCGCCCCGTCCTCGCTGGTCAACGGCGATTTTAACCACTTATCCACGTCCGACCCGCCGGTGAAAGTGAGAGTTCTCTCCAACTGCCCACCGGCGGGTACCGGTCATGTGTGCGACCGAGCCCTTCCGGCCGCGCCCGGATCAGCGCGCCGCCGGGCGGTTCCGGGCGTCCGCCATCCGCTGCTCGGCGATCCGGTCGGCCGCCGCGGCCGGTGGAATGCCGTCCTGCTTCGCACGTGCGAATATGGCGAGCGTGGTGTCGTAGATCTTCGCCGCCTTCGCCTTGCATCGCGCGAAGTCGAAACCGTTCAGCTCGTCGGCGACCTGGATGACGCCGCCGGCGTTCACCACGTAGTCCGGCGCGTAGAGGATGCCGCGGTCGGCGAGGTCCTTCTCCACACCCGGGTGGGCGAGCTGGTTGTTGGCCGCTCCGCAGACCACCTTCGCGGTCAGCACCGGCACGGTGTCGTCGTCCAGCGCCCCGCCGAGCGCGCAGGGGGCGTAGACGTCCAGGCCCTCGGTGCGGATCAGGGCGGCGGTGTCGGCGACGGCGCGCACCGACGGGTGCCGCTCGGTGATCCGCCGCACGGCGTCCTCGCGGACGTCGGTGACGACGACCCGGGCGCCCTCCGCCATCAGGTGCTCCACCAGGTGGTGGCCGACCTTGCCGACGCCCGCGACGCCGACCGTGCGGTCGCGCAGCGACGGGTCGCCCCACAGGTGCTGGGCGCTGGCCCGCATCCCCTGGTAGACGCCGAAGGCGGTCAGCACGGACGAGTCGCCCGCGCCGCCGTTCTCCGGGGACCGCCCGGTCGTCCAGCGGCACTCGCGCGCCACGACGTCCATGTCGGCGACGTAGGTGCCCACGTCGCAGGCGGTGACGTAGCGCCCGCCCAGCGAGGCGACGAAGCGCCCGTAGGCCAGCAGCAGTTCCTCGGTCTTGTCCCGCTCCGGATCACCGATGATCACGGCCTTGCCGCCGCCGTGGTCCAGACCGGCCATGGCGTTCTTGTACGACATCCCGCGCGCGAGGTTGAGCGCGTCGGCGACCGCCTCCGCCTCGTTCGCGTACGGGTAGAAGCGGGTGCCGCCGAGGGCGGGGCCCAGGGCGGTGGAGTGGAGGGCGATGACGGCCTTCAGGCCGGTGGCACGGTCCTGGCAGAGCACGACTTGCTCATGACCTCCCTGATCCGAGTGGAACAGGGTGTGCAGTACATCAGCAGACGCGCCGGTTACGTCGGTCACGGTGGTGACTCCTCGGTAAAGTGCGGCGGGTGGGGCCGGCTCCCAAGGGGTGGCCGGGAGCTGGTGGCACGAGATTAGAGCCTGACGGTGCCCCGCCGCCGCACAGTGGTCGAGATCACCTCCGCACGGAGTACGGCCGTGCGACGATGCCCGTGGGTTTCCCGCGCGGCTGCGGCCGTTCCGCAGGTTTTCGCGACGGTGCGCGGGGGAGGGAGCAGGCGTGCCCAAGGTGACCTCCGTGATCGTCCCCTACGCGTCGTACCTGCGCGTGTACGAACCGCTGGCCGCCTTCCCCGAACCGGAGCGCGGCCACTGGGCGCGCTACGCCCGCCGCGACGACCTGCCCACCTACCAGGACGAACTGCGCCGGGCCCTGGCCGACCTCGTGCCGACCCCGCCGGTCCCCGTGCCGGTGCACGAGAGCGGCGACGCGTTCGTGCTGGAGGCCGGCGGGGTGATCTGCGTCTGCCCGTGGCGCACCCGGCTGCGCGGCTGGCAGGCCCTGGAGGAGGTCGTCGAGGAGCTCCCGCCGCCGGTCCTGGACGCGGCGCTGCCCCCGGTCCTGCGCCGCCAGGCCGCGCAGGACCACGAGCGCTGGCTCGCCCGCAACCCGGACGCCCGCCCGTGGATCCGCACCTCCACCTGGCAGGTGCCGATCAACTGGTTCGTCCTCGTCGCGGACGAGGAGCGGGAGTACGTCAAGGGCTCCGGCGACGGGGCCGCCGAGCCGCCGGTGCTGCGCTACCGGACGCCCATGGTGCAGGCCCGGCGCCGGGTGGCGCGGGCGCTGCGGGCCCTGCGGGAGGCCGTGGACGAGGGCCCGCTGATCGACGGCCTGGTGGACGTGGGGCGCTGGCTGGAGGAGTTCCATCCGCGCTCGTACGTGGAGCTCGACTACGGGGGGCTGGTGCACGCCCTGCCCGCCGGCGAGCTGGAGGACGACCACTCGGCGGCGGACGTGGCCGAGGGCATCGAGGCGCTGCGGCACGGCGACGAGGCCGCCGCGGGAGCGGCCTACGGACGGCTCGTGGAGCGCTGGCGGGCGGTGCGCGACCGGCGCTCGGCCAACTGACGCCCGGGCGCGATAACGAACGGGCGTTTGACGTGACGCTCGTTTTGGGGTTTCGTCCTCGTTCTGAGGTTTCTGATGCCCCGTCAAGGTGGGGCGTCTCAGGGCCGACGCGCGCCGAACCCGGGACGTAGGTCCCGATCCGGGCGTTTGTGTCAAGCGTGACGGACCGCACGTACCCCACTCTTGCGCCCGTTGCCCCTCCTCATGCCAAAATAGGACAAGGAGTCCGGGGAGGCTCCGTCCGTCCCGCTGTGGTGCACTGTGGGCGGATTCTCAGCATTGCACGCTTATGGGGGGTCTGGTATCTCCTGATCGCCCTGTGACTGATCGTCACAGTGGCGTGACTGTCCGCTATGGCATGGTCCATCGGCTTCCGTCGCTGATGAACACCTGGGAGGGCAATTCCATCGGTTTGGCCGACGCGGCTGGACAGATGGTGTAGTTGTAGTGCCGAGGACAAGCCGTTCGTCCTATAACCGACTCGACTCGCGTCGACCATTTCGGGCAACGCGGGTCAAGGTGCAGAATTTAGAGGAAAGAACCGAGAAGGTTCGGTTCTCCCGAGGAGGCCGCTCATGACCGCTCGCACCCCTGATGCCGAGCCGCTGCTGACCCCGGCTGAGGTCGCCACCATGTTCCGCGTCGACCCGAAGACGGTCACGCGCTGGGCGAAGGCCGGCAAGCTCACGTCGATCCGTACGCTCGGCGGACACCGCCGTTACCGCGAGGCCGAGGTTCGCGCTCTGCTCGCGGGCATCCCGCAGCAGCGCAGCGAGGGCTGAACAACCGCATAACCGGGCAATCCGTCAGGTCCCCCAACCTGGCGAAGCGCTCGAACCCACAGCTCCAAGCGACGTGGGGATCTGCCCCAACAGACCCCATGCCCCCTGGGGGCGCGTCGTCGATCGCGCTGGACTCCGCCGGGTCCAGCGCGATCTTTTTTTGTGCGGGCCGGGGCCCCGCTGTGCCGTCCGGTGCCCTTCCGTGCCTGGTGACGGGCGCGGCGGACGTCCCGGTGAGCGTCCTTGTCGAAGTCTGGGGAGGGGTGTCGGATCGGCTGTGCGCAGCGCCGGGACACCAGTGCAATTGCACATATTAAATTGACCGCTTGTAGGCGGGGTGTAAATACCGCGCTGCCAAAAACTCATGCCGTGACACCCGTCACATGCCGCACTGCTTGTTGGCTCTGGCATATGTGCGCTAGAGGAGTCCTGGGTTCCAGATCCCCTGCGCCGTACGGGCGTTGAGGCCGACGGGGGTGGTGGCCGGCGCGGTCAGGCGGGGGCGGGGCGCTCGTCCTCCCCGGCCTCCTGAGGGTCGTTCGCGGGCTGCGGGCCGGAGTCCATGGCCAGCCGCAGCAGACGGTGGCAGATGGGACAGTGGCGCGTCAGGTGACGGTACGACGACGCGGCCGACAGATGTGCGCGGAGCAGGGCCCGTGTCTCGTGCCTCGCCGAAGCCGCCATACGCCACCTCCGAGGGCCGTACGGAGAACGGGCCCTGCTTCCGGAGTACCGAGCGAATGTGACCCCGTCAAGGCCGCGTGGCGGGCCTCTGGCGCCTTGCAGCCGTCCGGTGCGGACGTCCGGCGCGGACGTCCGGCGCCCCGGCGTGGCGCGAGGGGCCGGGCCCGCGGACCCCGGGCGCTCCTCGTTTCTCCTTCTGCCGCCGCCCATGTGACGGAGCGTCGGACGAGACGCGCGTGATCTCCGCGTCCGGTGCGGGCGCGGGGCGTGACATGGGCGAGGCCCGCGTTCCCTCGCGGGTGCGGGCCTGGCTCTTACCGCGGTCCCGGCGGGATTCGCGTGTCCGATCGCGGCGGCGCCGCGGGCGCGGCCTCCCCTCGGCAGGGTGGCGGCGGCGCGGGGCGTGACATGAGTGAGGCCCGCGTTCCCTTGCGGGTGCGGGCCTCACTCGTTACTGCGGTCCTGACGGGATTTGAACCCGCGGCCTCCACCTTGACAGGGTGGCGAGCACTCCAAACTGCTCCACAGGACCAGGTTTTGCCGCGCTGTTCGTGCGTTGCGCTGCGAGAAGGACTCTACAGGAGGGTGAGCCGCTTGGTCGAACTCACCCTCCGTGCGGTGGCCGTCACGGCGCCGCCGCGTCGATCGCCTTCACGATCCGCTTGTCCGAGACCGGGTACGCCGTGCCCAGGGCATGGGCGAAGTAGCTGACCCGGAGCTCCTCGATCATCCAGCGGATGTCCAGGACCTGCCGGGGGACCGGGCGGCCCTGCGGCATCTGCTCCAGCAGCCACGCGTACTCGTCCTGCATCTCGTGGACCTTCTCCATGCGGGTGGTGTCCCGCTGGACGTTGGCCGGCATCTGCTGCAGACGCCGGTCCGCGGCGATCAGGTAGCGCATCAGGTCGGGCAGCCTGCGGATGCCCGCCTCCGTCACGAAACCGGGCTTCACCAGGCCGTCCAGCTGCGCGCGCACGTCCTGGAGGTTCGGCAGCAGCGCGGGGCTGCGTACGGCCTTCAGGCGGCGCTCACAGGCCTGCCAGGCGGCCAGCACCTGCTGGACCTGGCCGACCGTGCGCACGGTGGTGTCGACGATCTCCGCGCGGACCTTGTCGTACAGCTTCCGGTACGACTCCTCGTCCCACACCGGGCCGCCGAAGTCCGCGATCAGCTTGTCGGCGGCGGCCATCGCGCAGTCGTCGAACAGCGCCTGGATCGACCCGTGCGGATTGGCCGAGAGTCCGAGCTTCTGCTGGTTGGTCAGATTTTCGGAAGCGAACTTCGCCGGATTGACCGGGATGTTGCGCAGGATCAGCCGGCGGGTGCCCTTCCACATCGCCTCGGCCTGCTCCGCCTCGGTGTCGAAGAGGCGGACCGAGACGGTGTTCGCCGCCGGTCCGTCGTCGACCAGCGCGGGGTACGCCTTCACCGGCTGGCCGGCGCGGCGGGTCTCGAAGACACGGGTCAGCGCGCCGATCGTCCAGTCGGTCAGGCCGCTGCGCTCCAGGGACGGCCCGCCCTGGCGGGAGGCGGTGGCCGCCGCGGCCTGGGAGAGGGCCTTGCGCGCCTTCGGCTTCAGCCGGAGCTTGAGCGCCTCCAGGTCCTTGTCCTCGGCCAGCTTGCGGCGCCGCTCGTCGACGATCCGGAAGGTGATCTTCAGGTGGTCGGGGACCTTCGACCAGTCGAAGTCCTCCTCGCCGAAGGGGACGCCGACCATGCGCTTCAGCTCGCGCGCCATCGTCGCCGTCAGCGGCTCCTGGAGCGGGACCGCCCGCTCCAGGAACGCCTTGGCGTAGTTCGGGGCCGGGACGTAGTTGCGGCGGATCGGCTTGGGCAGGGAGCGGATGAGCTCGGTGACCAGCTCTTCCCGCAGGCCCGGGATCTGCCAGTCGAAGCCCTCGGCGGTGACCTGGTTGAGGACCTGGAGCGGGACGTGGACCGTGACGCCGTCGGCGTCCGCCCCCGGCTCGAACTGGTAGGTGACGCGGAACTTCAGATTCCCCTGGCGCCAGGAGTCCGGGTAGTCGTCCTTGGTGACCGCGCCCGCCTTCTCGTTGATGAGCATTTCGCGCTCGAAGTCGAGGAAGTCGGGCTGCTCGTGGCGCTTGTGCTTCCACCAGGAGTCGAAGTGGGCACCGGAGACGACGTGGTCGGGGATGCGCCGGTCGTAGAAGTCGAACAGCGTCTCGTCGTCGACGAGGATGTCCCGGCGCCGCGCGCGGTGCTCCAGCTCCTCGACCTCGGTCAGGAGCTTGCGGTTGTCGGCGAAGAACTTGTGGTGCGTGCGCCAGTCGCCCTCGACCAGGGCGTGCCGGATGAACAGCTCACGGCTGACCTCCGGATCGATCCGGCCGTAGTTCACCTTGCGCTGGGCGACGATCGGCACGCCGTACAGCGTCACCTTCTCGTACGCCATCACCGCCGCCTGGTCCTTCTCCCAGTGCGGCTCGCTGTACGTGCGCTTGACCAGGTGCTGGGCGAGCGGCTCGACCCACTCCGGCTCGATCTTGGCGTTGACCCGGGCCCACAGCCGGGACGTCTCGACGAGCTCGGCGGACATCACGAAACGCGGCGGCTTCTTGAACAGCGCCGAACCGGGGAAGATCGCGAACTTGGCGTTGCGGGCGCCCAGGTACTCGTTCTTCGCGCCCTCCTTCACGTCCTTCATGCCGATGTGCGAGAGCAGCCCGGCGAGCAGGGAGACATGGACGCGGTCGGCGGGCGCGTCGTCGTCGTTGAGATGGATGCCCATCTGCTTCGCGACCGTGCGCAACTGGGTGTAGATGTCCTGCCATTCGCGAATGCGCAGGAAGTTGAGGTACTCCTGCTTGCACATCCGGCGGAAGGACGACGAGCCGCGCTCCTTCTGCTGCTCGCGGATGTAGCGCCACAGATTGAGGTAGGCGAGGAAGTCGCTGGTCTCGTCCTTGAAGCGGGCGTGCTGCTGGTCGGCCTGCGTCTGCTTGTCGGCCGGGCGCTCGCGCGGGTCCTGGATGGACAGCGCGGCGGCGATCACCATGACCTCGCGGACACAGCCGTTCTTGTCGGCCTCCAGGACCATCCGGGCCAGGCGCGGGTCGACCGGCAACTGGGCCAGCTTGCGGCCGGTCTCCGTCAGCCGCTTGCGCGGGTCCTTCTGGGCGGGGTCGAGGGCGCCGAGCTCCTGGAGCAGTTGCACACCGTCGCGGATGTTGCGGTGGTCCGGCGGGTCGATGAAGGGGAACTTCTCGATGTCGCCGAGACCGGCGGCGGTCATCTGGAGGATGACCGAGGCGAGGTTCGTCCGCAGGATCTCCGCGTCCGTGAACTCCGGCCGCGCCTCGAAGTCCTCCTCGCTGTACAGCCGGATGCAGATGCCGTCGGAGGTACGGCCGCAGCGGCCCTTGCGCTGGTTGGCGCTGGCCTGCGAGATCGGCTCGATGGGCAGCCGCTGCACCTTGGTGCGGTGGCTGTAGCGGGAGATCCGGGCGAAGCCGGGGTCGATGACGTACTTGATGCCCGGGACGGTCAGGGACGTCTCGGCCACGTTGGTGGCCAGAACGATCCTGCGGCCGGAGTGCGGCTGGAAGACCCGGTGCTGCTCCGCGTGGGAGAGCCGGGCGTACAGGGGCAGCACCTCCGTGAACCGGTACTGCTTCTTGGTCAGCGCGTCCGCCGTGTCCCGGATCTCCCGCTCCCCGGAGAGGAAGACCAGGATGTCGCCGGGTCCCTCCGCCATCAGCTCCTCGACGGCGTCCGTGATCGCGGTGATCTGATCGCGGTCGGCGTCGTCGGAGTCCTCCTCCAGGAGGGGGCGGTAGCGCACCTCCACGGGGTAGGTCCGGCCGCTGACCTCGACGATCGGGGCGTCGCCGAAGTGCCGGGAGAAGCGCTCCGGGTCGATGGTCGCCGAGGTGATGACGACCTTCAGGTCGGGACGCTTGGGCAGGAGCTGGGCGAGGTAACCGAGCAGGAAGTCGATGTTCAGGGACCGCTCGTGCGCCTCGTCGATGATGATCGTGTCGTAGGCGCGCAGCTCGCGGTCGGTCTGGATCTCCGCGAGCAGGATGCCGTCCGTCATCAGCTTGATGAACGTGGCCTCGGGGTTGACCTGGTCGGTGAACCGGACCTTCCAGCCGACGGCCTCGCCGAGCGGGGTGTCCAGCTCCTCGGCCACGCGCTCGGCGACCGTCCGGGCGGCGATCCGCCGCGGCTGGGTGTGGCCGATCATGCCGCGGACACCGCGGCCCAGCTCGAGGCAGATCTTGGGGATCTGCGTCGTCTTGCCGGACCCCGTCTCACCGGCGACGATCACGACCTGGTGGTCGCGGATGGCCGCCGCGATCTCGTCCTTCTTCTGGCTGACCGGGAGCTGTTCGGGGTAGGTGACGGCGGGCACGCGGGCGCGGCGTTCGCCGACGCGCCGCTCGGCCCGCTCGACGTCCGCTTCGATCTCGGTGAGAACGGCGGCGCGGGCTTCCGGCTTGCGGATCTTGCGCGCGCCTTCCAGCCGCCGGCCGAGGCGGTGCGCGTCACGCAGGGACAGCTCGGTCAGGCGGCCGGCGAGGCTGCCGAGGGCGGGGGCGGAGTGCGTAGACATACGCGATCCAGGATCTCATCCCCGGGAATTCCGTGGCGAGCGCTTTTGCCCGGGGTGTCCGGCGGGCGGGCCGGGCACCCCGGGCGGGCCGTGGTGCCGGGTTATCCGGCGAGCCAGTCGGTCAGGTTCACGGGACGGTCCGTGAGCAGTCCGAGGTTCCCGCCGTCACCGGCGTCGACGGCGTGGACGCGCGCGGCGCCCGCCGAGTCGTCGTACGCCTGGAAGGCGATCCGGCGGCCGTCGGGTGAGTAGACCGGGTTGCGGAAGCCGGAGAGCGGGACCTGCCAGCCGTGGTGCAGGTCGGTGACGGCGCCGGTGGCCACGTCGACGCGGTGGAGGCCGTGGCGGCTGACGTAGACGAGCGCGCTGCCGTCGGGCGACCAGTCGGCGGGGGTGGAACTGGTGTCGCGTCCGGTGGTGAGCCGGCGTTCCTCGCGGGTGACGGTGTCCAGGAGGTGGATGTCCGTGCCGTACGCGTAGCCGTCCTCGGTGGGGTACGCGGTGGTCCGCACGAAGGCGATGGTCCGGCCGTCGGGCGAGAAGGTGCCGCGGCTGCCCTGGGTGAGCAGTTCCCGGCCGGTGCCGTCGGCCCTGACCCACTCCAGGCCGCGCGGGCTGTCGTAGACGATGTGCTCCCCGTCGGGGGACCAGTCGGGGTGCCCGACGTACGGGGCCTCGTTGGCCTCGGGCTGGACGCCCGGGACCAGGACGCGCGGGGTGCCGCCGTCCGCGTCGGCGACGACGAGGTCACGGGCGTAGGTGCAGCCGCCCTCCGGCTGGGGGATGCAGGTGTCCCGCCGGTCGATGTACGCCACCTGCGAGCCCCCGGGTGCGAGGACGCCGTCCTCGGCGTCCCGGGCGTAGGTGGCGGTGACCGCCCCGTCGGCGGGGTCGAGGGTGACCAGGGCCGGGGAGCCCGAGGAGAAGTCGGTGGCGGTGAGCCGTCCCGCCGCCGCCCCGTCGGCCACGGCGGGCGCGGCCGCCGGCAGCGCGGTGGCGATGGCCAGCCCCAGGGCCCCTACGGCATGTCTGAAACGCACGTGATCCCTCCCGGAAGAACGGGAACCGGCGTACCCGGCCCCCACTCCAGGAGCGCGAACAGATCAAGAAACGTCACCGGGCGGCTCCGCCTCGCCACCCCACGACAAAACCCCCGCCGATGAGATCGACGGGGGTTTCCGCCCTGACGGGCTGCGGTGGCTGGGGCCGGGGTCGAACCGGCGACCTTCCGCTTTTCAGGCGGACGCTCGTACCAACTGAGCTACCCAGCCACGAGGTTTCACGTGAAACCTCAGCGGTCCTGACGGGATTTGAACCCGCGGCCTCCACCTTGACAGGGTGGCGAGCACTCCAAACTGCTCCACAGGACCAAGTGGATGTGTGCGGACTGGCTAACCAAGTGTCGCACACCGTACTGCGTGCCCCCAACGGGATTCGAACCCGTGCTACCGCCTTGAAAGGGCGGCGTCCTAGGCCGCTAGACGATGAGGGCTATCGGCCCGCCTGGGCGCTTCTCAGCGCGTCGGGGACGTGAGAAGCATATGGGATGGCGGGAGGGATCGCCAAAACGGTTTACGGAGCGCGGGTCCCGGAGGGGACCGGAGTGCTCCACCCGGGGGTCCGCGCGGGACTCGGGGTGGGGC
>NZ_WYCT01000190.1 GCF_011008945.1 Streptomyces harenosi | reverse complement strand
GCACAGGGCCGGGACGCGGCCCCGACCGCGAGGACACAGGGGCGGGACGCGGTGCGCGGGGCCCGCCGGCCGGTCCGCGGGGCGGTCCCGGGCTCACGTGGGGTGGTGCGGTCCACTCAGGGCTCCCCGAAAGACGTCCGGCCGACCGGTTCGGCAGTGGCCACCGTAGAGTTACGTCCATTTAACACGCAAAACTCACTATGTATTGCAGAGTTGGGAAACACAAGGGGGTGCGCATGACCGGACGTTCCGGCAGGGCGGACAGGGGCGCCGCCAGGGCGGGCGGCCAGGCGAGCGCCGGTGATCTGCTGGAGCTCGTGCGCCGTGGCCGCGCCACCACGCGCGGGGCGTTGCAGCAGGCCACGGGGTTGTCCCGGGCCACCGTGGGCCAGCGCCTGGACCGGCTCTTCCGGGCGGGCTGGCTGCGCGAGGGCGCCGGCGGTCCCGTGGGCTCCCCGCACGGCGGACGGCCCTCCATCACCCTGGAGTTCGACGACGGGCACGCCGTCGTCCTCGCCGCCGACCTCGACACCCGGCACGCCCGCGCCGCCGTCCTGACCCTGAGCGGCGAGATCCTCGCCGAGCGCGGCGGGACGCTGGTGATCGAGGACGGGCCCGAGGCCGTCCTCGGCGAACTGGGCCGCTGGTTCGGGGAGTTGCTGGCGCGGTCCGGTCGCCCGGCCCGGGAGGTCTGCGGGGTGGGCCTGGCGGTGCCCGGGCCCGTCGACCACACCACCGGCCGGGTGGTCCAGCCGCCGATCATGCCGGGCTGGGACGGGTACGACATAACGGGCCGCCTGGGCCGGGCCCTCACCGAGCACACGGGCACCCCGCCCATACCCGTCCTGGTCGACAACGACGCCAACCTCATGGCCTACGGCGAGCAGCGCACCTCCCACCCGGAGTGCTCGGCCTTCGTCCTGGTGAAGGTGTCGACCGGCATCGGCGCCGGGGTCGTGGTGGACGGCTCCGTCTACCGGGGCGTGGACGGCGGCGCGGGGGACATCGGGCACATCCGCGTCCCCGAGGGCGCCCAGGCGCTGTGCCGCTGCGGCTCGCACGGCTGTCTGGCCGCGGTCGCCAGCGGGGGCGCGGTCGCCCGGCGGCTGGCGGCGGCCGGGGTCCCGGCGGAGTCCGGCTCGGACGTGCGCGAGCTGCTGGCGGCCGGGCACCCGGAGGCGGCGGCGCTGGCCCGGGAGGCCGGGCGGCTGGTCGGGGACGTGCTGGCGACGGTGGTGACGCTGCTGAACCCCGGGGTGCTGATGATCGCGGGGGACCTCGCGGGGACGCCGTTCCTGACCGGCGTGCGGGAGCTGCTGTACCAGCGGGCGCTGCCGCGGTCCACCGCCCGTCTGGACGTGGTCGCCTCCCGGCTGGGCGAGCGGGCCGGGCTGGTCGGGGCGGGGGCGCTGGTGGTGGAGCACCTGTACGCGCCGGAGCGGGTCGAGGAGCGGCTGCGGGCGCTCGGCGTGTGACACGAGTGCCGGCGGGGGCGGGCGAGCGGCAGGGACGTTTCCGCGACGGGCGGGGACGTTCCCGCGAGGTGCGGGGGTGTCCCCGCGACGGGGCGGGACGTCTCCGCGAGGTGCGGGGGTGTCCCCGCGGCCGGCGTTCCGTCCATCGGCCGGTCCGCATGGTGAAATCCCGTCGGCTGTGGCAGCGTGATTCTCGCCACCCTTGATAGGGGTTGCGCTCAGATGAGCGGATCATGAGCGGCTGCACTTCTCAAAGGGTGGCACTCAGTGCCACCCTTTGATCGTTCACCGGACGAAAACACGCGTGGAGAATGCCGCTCATGTGAGCGAGGCTGGTGCCTTTTGAGAAGGTGATTCGTTCAAGAAGTGAACACATGGCCACTCGGACGCTTGCCGACTCTTGACTTTCGATCCGCTGGCGGACGGGTGGTTACAGGCGCATGACGCGCAAGTGGACGTACCCACGAGCCTTCGATCTGGGTACATTCCCCGACGTCAGGGCAGCCACCGCGTCCTCGAGGAGTCGAGACCCGTGTCGGAAAACAAAGATCACCAGGGAGCTCAGCCGGGCGCCGGCGTTGAGGGCGTGAAGTTCGTTTACGACTTCACCGAGGGCAACAAGGACCTCAAGGACCTTCTCGGCGGCAAGGGGGCGAACCTCGCCGAGATGACCAACCTGGGCCTTCCGGTCCCTCCCGGCTTCACCATCACCACCGAGGCGTGCAAGGTCTACCTCGACAGCGGCGAGGAACCGGCGGCACTGCGTGACGAGGTGAGTGCGCACCTCGCCGCCCTCGAGGAGCGGATGGGCAAGAAACTCGGCCAGGCCGACGACCCGCTCCTCGTCTCCGTCCGCTCCGGCGCCAAGTTCTCCATGCCCGGCATGATGGACACGGTCCTCAACATCGGCCTCTCCGACGCGTCGGTGCAGGGCCTGGCCGCCCAGGCCGGCGACGAGCGGTTCGCGTGGGACTCCTACCGCCGCCTCATCCAGATGTTCGGCAAGACCGTCCTCGGCGTCGACGGCGACCTCTTCGAGGAGGCGCTGGAGAAGGCCAAGCAGGCCAAGAAGGTCACGGTCGACACCGAGCTGGAGGCCGCCGACCTGAAGAAGCTGGTCACCACCTTCAAGAAGATCGTCAAGAAGGAGGCCGGCCGGGACTTCCCGCAGGACCCGCGCGAGCAGATGGACCTCGCCATCAAGGCGGTCTTCGACTCCTGGAACGGCGAGCGGGCCAAGCTCTACCGCCGCCAGGAGCGCATCCCGCACGACCTCGGCACCGCGGTCAACGTCTGCTCGATGGTCTTCGGCAACCTGGGCCCCGACTCCGGCACCGGCGTCGCCTTCACCCGCGACCCCGCCTCCGGTCACCAGGGCGTCTACGGCGACTACCTCCAGAACGCCCAGGGCGAGGACGTGGTGGCCGGCATCCGCAACACGGTGCCGCTCGCCGAGCTGGAGCGGATCGACAAGAAGTCCTACGACCAGCTCATGCAGATCATGGAGACCCTGGAGAACCACTACAAGGATCTCTGCGACATCGAGTTCACCATCGAGCGCGGCCGGCTGTGGATGCTCCAGACCCGTGTCGGCAAGCGCACCGCGGGCGCGGCCTTCCGCATCGCCACCCAGCTCGTCGACCAGGGCCTGATCGACGAGGCCGAGGCGCTCACCCGCGTCAACGGCGCCCAGCTCGCGCAGCTCATGTTCCCCCGCTTCGACGAGAAGGCGAAGGTCGAGCAGATCGGCCGGGGCATCGCGGCCTCGCCGGGCGCGGCGGTCGGCAAGGCCGTCTTCGACTCGTACACGGCCGTCAAGTGGTCCCGTTCCGGCGAGAAGGTCATCCTCATCCGCCGCGAGACCAACCCCGACGACCTGGACGGCATGATCGCCGCCGAGGGCATCCTGACCTCGCGCGGCGGCAAGACCTCCCACGCGGCCGTGGTCGCCCGCGGCATGGGCAAGACCTGTGTCTGCGGCGCGGAGGAGCTGGAGGTCGACACCAAGCGGCGCCGGATGACCGTCCCCGGCGGGCACGTCGTCGAGGAGGGCGACGTCATCTCCATCGACGGCTCCACCGGCAAGGTCTACCTGGGCGAGGTCCCGGTCGTGCCCTCCCCGGTCGTGGAGTACTTCGAGGGCCGGATGCACGCGGGCGCCGAGGACGCCGACGAGCTGGTCGAGGCCGTGCACCGCATCATGGCCTTCGCCGACCGCAAGCGCCGGCTGCGGGTGCGCGCCAACGCCGACAACGCCGAGGACGCGCTGCGCGCCCGCCGCTTCGGCGCCCAGGGCATCGGCCTGTGCCGCACCGAGCACATGTTCCTCGGCGACCGCCGCGAGCTGGTGGAGCGCCTGATCCTCGCCGACACCGAGGCCGAACGCGAGGAGTCCCTGAAGGAACTCTTGCCGTTGCAGAAGCAGGACTTCGTCGAGCTGTTCGAGGCGATGGACGGTCTCCCGGTCACCGTCCGCCTGCTCGACCCGCCGCTGCACGAGTTCCTGCCCGACATCACCGAGCTGTCGGTCCGCGTCGCCCTCGCCGAGTCCCGCCAGGAGCCGCACGAGAACGAGCTGCGCCTGCTCCAGGCGGTGCACCGCCTGCACGAGCAGAACCCGATGCTCGGCCTGCGCGGCGTCCGCCTCGGCCTGGTCATCCCCGGCCTGTTCACCATGCAGGTCCGCGCGATCGCCGAGGCCGCCGCCGCCCGCCGCGCGGCCAAGGGCGACCCGCGCGCCGAGATCATGATCCCGCTCGTCGGCACCGTCCAGGAGCTGGAGATCGTCCGCGAGGAGGCCGACAAGGTCATCGCCGAGGTCGAGGCGGCCTCGGGCACGAACCTGAAGCTGTCCATCGGCACGATGATCGAGCTGCCGCGCGCCGCGCTGACCGCCGGCCAGATCGCCGAGGCGGCGGAGTTCTTCTCCTTCGGCACCAACGACCTGACCCAGACGGTGTGGGGCTTCAGCCGCGACGACGTCGAGGCGTCGTTCTTCACGGCCTACCTGGAGAAGGGCATCTTCGGCGTCAGCCCCTTCGAGACGATCGACAAGGACGGCGTGGGCTCCCTGGTCGCCGCCGCCGCGAAGGCCGGCCGCGCCACCCGCCCCGACCTGAAGCTGGGCGTCTGCGGCGAGCACGGCGGCGACCCGGAGTCCGTCCACTTCTTCCACGAGGTGGGACTGGACTACGTCTCCTGCTCCCCGTTCCGCATCCCGGTGGCCCGCCTGGAGGCCGGCCGCGCGGCGGTCACGTCGCAGGGCAGCGACCACCGCTGACCCGCGGGAAAAGCCCCGGAGCCGCCGTCTGTCACCCGACCACCCTCACCGATCGGCGGCGGCTCCGGACCACGAAGGAGAGGGCGGCACCCCGTGCGGGGGGTGCCGCCCTCCTGGCCGTGCCCGTCAGACGGCGACGCAGCCGACCAGAGGAACCTCCGGCGGCACGGACACCGCGCCGACCGGGTCGCTGACGGTGTCGGTCACGCAGGTGACCATCAGGAGGGGGTCGACGCCCTGCGCGGAGGCGGCGGGGGCGGCGGCCAGGCCGGCACCGACGGCGGAACCGACGATCAGCGCGAGGGCGGCACAGCGCCGGGCAAGAGACACGGGATTCTCCTCGGGTGATAGGGCAAGCTGACGAACGTCTCGTCAACGCCCGCCCCGCGGAGACGGTTATGGCCGTCCGCGATCACGGACACCGCTTCCGTTGTGCCGTGGTGAACCCCCGCGCACGACGCCGCCCCACGCGCGGGTGGCCGTGGCGTGGAGCCGGCTCCCCGCGGCGGTGCCGCGGGCCGCGGGCGCCGGAGGCGGCCTGCGCTGCGGTGGCCGTGCGGCTGGAGCGGTCGCGTACGGCCGCACGTCACGGGTTGTCCATGACCCGTCAACCATGGCGCCCTAGGGTCCGTGACCGCGCGACCCCGCCGGCACCCGCCGGCGGGGCGGTCACGGCACCTCTGGAGTGAGAGTGGAACGTCGTACCCTCCTGCGTGCGGCCGCCCTCGGCGGCTCCGCCGCCCTGGGCGGCACCCTGTGGCGCGGCGCCGCGTACGCGGCCCCGGCCCAGCCCGGCGCCGGCCCCTACGGGCCGCTGGGCGCGCCGGACGCCAACGGGATCAGGCTGCCGAGCGGGTTCACCAGCCGGGTCGTCGCCCGGTCCCGGCAGACGGTCCCCGGCACGTCGTACACCTGGCACGACGCCCCCGACGGCGGGGCCTGCTACGCCGACGGCACCGGCTGGATCTACGTGTCCAACTCGGAGATCAACCCGGGCGGCGGGGCGGGCGCCGTGCGGTTCTCCTCGACGGGCGCGATCACCGGCGCGTACCGCATCCTCTCCGGCACCCGTACCAACTGCGCGGGCGGCAAGACGCCGTGGAACACCTGGCTGTCCTGCGAGGAGGTGGACCGCGGGTACGTCTACGAGACCGACCCGTGGGGGGCGAAGGCGGCGGTGCGGCGGGACGCCATGGGCCGCTTCAAGCACGAGGCCGCCGCGGCCGACCCGGTCCGCAAGGTCGTCTACCTGACGGAGGACGTCACCGACGGCTGCTTCTACCGCTTCCGCCCGACGACCTGGGGCGATCTGTCCTCCGGAACCCTGGAGGTGCTGGTGGCGGGCAGCGGCGCCACCAGCGGCCCGGTCACCTGGGCCCGCGTCCCCGACCCCTCCGGCGCCACCGCCACCCGCAACCAGGTCTCGGGGGCCAAGCGGTTCAACGGCGGCGAGGGCTGCTACTACGCGAACGACACCTGCTGGTTCACCACCAAGGGCGACAACCGCGTGTGGCAGTACAACGCCGCCGCCCAGACCATCGAGCTGGCCTACGACGACTCCCTGGTCCCCTCCGGCGCGGCCCCGCTGACCGGTGTCGACAACGTCACCGGGGCCGCCTCCGGCGACCTGTTCGTGGCCGAGGACGGCGGGAACATGGAGATCTGCGTGATCACCCCGGACGACGTGGTCGCCCCCTTCCTGCGCATCGACGGACAGTCGGGTTCGGAGATCACCGGCCCGGCGTTCTCCCCGGACGGCACCCGGCTGTACTTCTCCAGCCAGCGGGGGACGACCGGGAGCTCGTCGGGCGGGATCACCTACGAGGTGAAGGGGCCGTTCCGGTCGTAACGGCCCCGCGCCGCCGGGCGTCGGGCGGTCAGGCCGTCTGCCCGCTGTCCACGACCAGTTCGGTGCCCACCACCGAGGCGGCGTCGTCCGAGGCCAGGTACAGCACGGCCGCCGCGACCTCCTCGACCGACGCGACCCGGCCGAGCGGCACCTCGCGCTGCATGCGCTCCGCCCGGCCGGCCTCCGTCTCGCCCGGCCGGAGGGACATGGAGGTCGCCGTGGCGCCCGGGCTGACGGCGTTGATGCGGACGCCGTCACCGATGTGGTCCAGGGCGGCGCCCCGGGTGAGCACCGACACCGCCGCCTTGGTGGCCGCGTAGGCGGTGGCACCGGGCTGCCGCTTGTGCAGGCCGAAGGTGGAGGCGATGTTGACGATCGCGCCGCCGGCCGGCTGGGTGCGCATCTGGCGGATCTCCGCCTGGAGGGCGAGGAAGACACCGGTGACGTTGATGCCGAGCTGGGTGTGCCAGTCCTCCTCGGACAGGTCGGCCAGCGGGCCCCCGCCGTGGAAGACGCCGGCGTTGTTGACCGCCACGTCGAGCGACCCGAAGCGCTCCACGGCGGCGGCGACGGCGGCCTGGAGGTCGGCGGCGCGGGAGACGTCGGCGGTGACGGCCAGCGCCTTGCCGCCCGCCGCCTCGGCGAGGGCCACGGTCTCGTCGAGCGGTCCGCGCCGCCGTCCGGCGACGACGACGTTCGCCCCCTCGGCGGCGAACGCGAGGGCGACGGCCCGGCCGATGCCGGAGCCGGCGCCGGTGACGAGGGCGGTCCTGTCGGTGAAGCGGCTGGTCATGATCTCCCCTATTTTTGACCGAGCGGTTCAGTATGCGGGCGGAAAAACGCCCGTGAGGTGCCGTGGTTTCAGTCGAGCAGCGCCAGGGCCTGCTCCGCCGCGTCCCGCACCCGGGCCGGGTCCGCCGACGCCTTGCCGACCACCCTCAGCCCCTGGAGCAGCACCAGCAGCATGCGGGCCAGGGCGAGCGGATCGCGGCCGGCCGGCAGCTCCCCCTGCGCCCGGGCGCGCACCAGTGCCGAGTGCAGCACGGATTCCAGGTGGTCCCAGTTGCGCTCGACCTGCCGCGCGGCGGCCGGATCGTGCGGGGCGAGCTCGGCCGCCGTGTTGGTGACGAGACACCCGAGCCGGCGCGGCTCGTCGGCGGCGGCCTCGTCGGCGTAGCGCCGCACCAGCGCGCGCACCCCGGGCAGCACCGGGCCGGGCCGGGACAGCTCCCGCACCATCTCCGGCAGGCGCGCCGCCTGGTAGCGCTCCAGCGCCTTCAGGTACAGCTCGCGCTTGTTGCCGAAGGTCGCGTAGAGGCTGGCGCGCCCGATGCCGAGGTGCGCCACGAGGTCGGACATGGACGTCGCCTCGTAGCCGCGCCGCCAGAACAGCTCCAGGGCTGACTGCAACGCGGCGTCCGGGTCGAATTCCTTGGTCCTGGCCACGTCGTGCAGCCTAGGGTTATCTGGAACGATCGGTCAACAATGTTCCCGCTGCCGCCGTCAGGCGACCCGCACCTCGTACGCCGTCACCCGCACCGCCTCGTCGTCCAGGCACTGCCCGGTGGCCAGGTCGAAGCGCTGCTTGAGCAGCGGGGACGCCACGAAGGGGCGGCCCTGGTGGGTGCCGGTCAGGCCGCGGGAGAGGACCGCCGCGCCGGTGAAGGGGTCGCGGTTGTCGAGGGCGTAGAGGGTGCCGTTCCGGTCGCGGAACAGGGCCGCCTGGCGGCCGTCGGGCAGCAGGGCCGCCACCCCCCGGCCGGGGAGCAGGGCGTCCAGATCGCAGACGGTGAGCCAGTCGCCGGACAGGCGCAGCTGGACCTTCAGATCGGTGGTCTCGGGTGCCAGGGTCATCGCTGGGCGCTTCCTTCCAGGGCCGCTTCCTCGGACCGCGCGGGCCGCGTGCCGATGGACAGCAGCGGCAGGTCGGGCTTGATCTGGTCGCGTTCGGGGACGAAGGCGACCACCGGGTCGGGGGTGTCCGGGGCGTTGACGAAGGACACGAACCGGGCGAGCTTCTCCGGGTCGCCGATGGTCTGGGCCCACTCGTCCCGGTAGTGCGCCACATGGGCCGCCATCAGGGACTCCAGCTCCGCGCAGATGCCGAGCGAGTCGTGGACGACGACGTCCCGCACATGGTCCAGCCCGCCGGGGATGCGCTCCAGCCAGGTGGAGGTGCGCTCCAGCTTGTCGGCGGTGCGGATGTAGAACATCAGGAACCGGTCGATCAGGCGCACCAATTCGGCGTCGGACAGGTCCTGCGCGAGCAGGTCCGCGTGGCGCGGGGTGGCGCCGCCGTTGCCGCCGACGTACAGGTTCCAGCCGTTGGAGGTGGCGATCACGCCGAAGTCCTTGGACTGGGCCTCGGCGCACTCGCGGGCGCAGCCGGAGACGGCCGACTTCAGCTTGTGCGGCGACCGCAGCCCCCGGTAGCGCAGCTCCAGGTCGATCGCCATGCGGACCGAGTCCTGCACGCCGTAGCGGCACCAGGTCTGCCCCACGCAGGACTTCACCGTGCGCAGCGCCTTGCCGTAGGCGTGGCCGGACTCGAAGCCGGCGTCGACCAGGCGGGCCCAGATCAGCGGGAGCTGCTCCACGCGGGCGCCGAACATGTCGATGCGCTGGCCGCCGGTGATCTTCGTGTAGAGGCCGAAGTCGCGGGCGATCTCGCCGATCACGATGAGCTTCTCCGGGGCGATCTCGCCGCCGGGGATGCGCGGGACCACCGAGTACGAGCCGTTCTTCTGGAGGTTGGCCAGGAAGTGGTCGTTGGTGTCCTGCAACGCCGCCTGCTCGCCGTCCAGGACGTAGCCGCTCGCGCCGATCACGGGGGCCAGGGAGGCGATGATCGAGGCGACGGCCGGCTTGCAGACCTCGCAGCCCTCGCCGCCGCGGGCGCCCTCGCGGCCGTGGCGGTCCAGCAGCTCCCGGTAGGAGGTGATGCGCAGGGCGAGGACGATCTCGTACAGCTCCTCGCGGGTCTGCGCGAAGCAGCCGCACAGGCCCTTGTCGACCTCGACGCCGCTCGCCTCCAGCTCGGCGGTGACGAGCTGGCCCAGCACCTTGACGCAGGAGCCGCACCCCGTCCCCGCCCTGGTGCACTTCTTCACCTCGGGCACGGTGGTGCACCGGTGGTCGGTGACCGCGCCGCGGATGGTGCCCTTGGTGACGTTGTGGCAGGAGCAGACGACCGCGTCGTCGGGGAGGGCGGCGGGGCCGAGCTGGGCGGGCCCGCCGGCACCGGCCGGGAGGACGAGCTGCTCGGGCGGGACGGGCGGCACGGAGCCGGTGAGCGCCCGCAGGGTGCCGTACGCCTCCGCGTCGCCGACCAGGATGCCGCCCAGCAGCGTGCCGTCGCGGCCGACGACCAGCTTCTTGTACAGGCCCGCGCGGGAGTCGGAGTAGACCACGTCGAGGCAGCCCTCGGCGGTGCCGTGCGCGTCGCCGAAGGAGGCCACGTCCACGCCGAGCAGCTTCAGCTTGGTGGACAGGTCCGCGCCGGTGAAGGCGGCCTCCTCGGCGGCGAGGGCCGCGGCGGCCGTCTCGGCCTGCTCGTAGCCGGGCGCCACCAGGCCGTAGACCCGCCCGTCCGCCGCCAGCGCGCACTCGCCGATGGCGAAGACGCGCGGGTCGGTGACGGTGCGGCACTGCTCGTCGACGGCGATGCCGCCGCGCTCGCCGACCGCCAGGCCGCAGTCGCGGGCGAGCTGGTCGCGGGGGCGCACGCCCGCGGAGAACACCACCATGTCGGTGGCCAGCTCGCTGCCGTCGGAGAGCTTCATGCCGGTGACGGCACCCGAGGCGTCCGTGACGATCTCCTGCGTCCCCACCCCCGTGTGGACGGTCAGGCCCATCTCCTCGATGGTGCGCAACAGGGCCGCGCCGCCGCCCTCGTCGACCTGCACCGGCATCAGGCGCGGCGCGAACTCCACGATGTGGGAGCGCAGCCCGAGCCCCTTGAGGGCACCGGCCGCCTCCAGGCCGAGCAGGCCGCCGCCGACCACGGCACCGGTCGTCGCCCTGGTCCGCGCGTACTCCTCGATGGCGAGCAGGTCCTCGATGGTGCGGTAGACGAAGCAGCCCTCGGCGTCCTTGTTCGGGACCGGCGGCACGAACGGGTAGGAGCCGGTGGCCAGCACGAGGACGTCGTAGCCGACGGCCAGGCCGGAGCGGGCGGTCACCGTGCGGGCCGCGCGGTCCACGGCGACCGCCGGGTCGCCGATGTGCAGCTCGATGCCGTGGTCCTCGATGAACCGCAGGTCGGTCACCGACAGCTCCTCGGGCGTCCTGCCCGAGAAGTACGAGGTGAGCTGCACGCGGTCGTAGGCGGGGCGCGGCTCCTCGCACAGCACGACCACGCGGTGCGTGGCGGTCAGGCCGCGCTCGGCGAGCGCTTCGAGGAAGCGCTGGCCGACCATGCCGTGGCCGACGAGCACGATCGTGGGGGTGCCCCCCGGGGTGGCGGTCATCAGGAGCCTCCGTCGTTGGTGAGCAGATGGAGCAGCGGGCCCTCGTCCGGGAGCGGCTCTGCTCCCTCCCAGGCGCGGGCGAGCGCGCCCACGGTGCCCAGTTCGCCGACGAGCACCCCGCCGACGAGGCGGTCGTCGCGGACGACGACCTTGCGGTAGGTGCCCCGGGTGGCGTCGGCGAGCTGCACGACGTCGTCGCCGGGACGGGGATCGGTCTCGCCGAACGCGGCGAGGTCGAAGGGGCTGCCGGGCCCGGCCAGGGTGAGCCGGGTCAGCGAGCGGGTGCCGGTGTAGCGGGCGGCGGTGTTCCCGGCGAGCGACTCGGCCAGCACGTCCGCCTGTTCCAGGGCGGGGGCGGCGAGGCCGTAGACGTTGCCGTCGTGCTGGGCGCAGTCGCCGATCGCGCGGACGCGGGGGTCGCTGGTGCGCAGTTCGTCGTCGACGAGGACGCCCTTGCGGACGGCGAGCCCGGCCGCCTCGGCGAGACCGACGCGCGGGCGGACCCCGCAGGCCAGCACCACCAGATCGGCGTCGAGGGCGTACCCGTCGGCCAGCTCCACCGAGCGGACCGCGCCGCCGAGGCAGCGCACGTCGCGCACCCGGCACTCGGTGTGCACCTCGACGCCGAGCTCCCGCAGGTGCCGCAGGACCAGTGCGGAGGCGCCGGGGTCGAGCTGGCGCTCCATGAGCCGCTCGGACTGCTGGGCGAGGACGACCTGCGCGCCGCGCACGGCCAGCGCGCGGGCGGCGGAGACCCCGAGGAGCCCGCCGCCGATGACGACGGCCCGCACGCCCGGCCGGACGGCCCGGGACAGGCTCAGGCAGTCGTTCAGGGTGCGGAAGGCGTGGACGCCCTCCGGCAGCACGCGGTCGGGCGTGAACAGGCCGCGCAGCGGGGGCAGCACCGGGTTGGAGCCGGTGGCCAGCACCAGCGTGCCGTATGCGATCTCCGTGCCGTCCGCGCAGAGGACGCTGCGCCGGCCGCGGTCGATCCCGGTGACCCGGGCCCGGACCAGCTCGGCGGGGGCGGGCAGCGCGATCACCTCGGGGGCGTAGCGCCCGGCCAGCACCTCGGCGAGCAGCACCCGGTTGTACGGCGGGTGTTCCTCCTCGCCGACCAGCAGCGCGGGCGTGCCGAGCTCACCGAGCCGCCGGGCGAGCCGGACGCCCGCGAGGCCGGCGCCGATCACCACCACACGCGTATTCGAGGTCATGCCGTCGAGCCTGCGGCGCGGAGGTTACCCGGCCGCATCACCGTTGTTTCCCGCGCGGAACGCTGCCCTCAGCGGGGGCGGGGGGCGGATGTGAGGGCCCCGGTGCCGGAGCCCCGGCCGGTGAAGCTCAGAAGACCCTCAGGTCGATGGACGGGGCGGACGGCCGCTCCCTAGGGTCGCGATCATGCCCGACATATCGCTGACCGTGCTGGTCCTCCTGTGTCTCGCGGCCCTGGCGGCCGGCTGGATCGACGCGGTGGTCGGCGGTGGCGGGCTCCTGCTGCTGCCGGTGCTGCTGCTCGGCCTGCCCGCGGGCACCCCGGCCCCCTGCGCGCTCGGCACCAACAAGGCGGTCGCCATCGTCGGCACCACCGGCGCGGCGGTGACGTACGCGCGCAAGGCCCCGGTGGACGTCCGCACCGCCGTGCGGGTCGGCCTGGCCGCGCTCGCCGGCTCGTCGGCCGGGGCGTTCCTCGCGGCCGGCATGAGCACGGACGTCCTCAAGCCGGTGATCATGGTGGTGCTGCTCGGGGTGGCCGCCTTCGTGATCCTGCGCCCCGCCTTCGGCACGGCCCCGGCCGGCGGCCCGGCCACCCGCCGCCAGGTCCTCGCCGCGATCGGCCTGGCGGGGCTCGGCATCGGCTTCTACGACGGGTTCATCGGCCCCGGCACCGGCACCTTCCTCGTCCTGGCGCTGACGGCCCTGCTCCACCTCGACCTGGTGACCGCCTCCGCCACCGCCAAGATCGTCAACTGCTGCACCAACGCCGGGGCGCTGGCCATGTTCGCCTGGCAGGGCGCGGTGCTGTGGCAACTGGCCGCTCTGATGGCCGTGTTCAACCTGGCGGGCGGCATGCTCGGTGCCCGCACGGCACTGAAGAGGGGCAGCGGCTTCGTCCGGATCGTGCTGCTGACGGTCGTGTTCGCGCTGGTGGCGAACCTGGCCTACGAGCAGTGGCTGGCCTGAGCCGGGGCGGCCGGCCGGTTCAGCGGGTCCGCAGCAGGTCGATCACGCCGGTGGTGTTCTCCTCCCCGTGCCCGCCCGCGAGCCGGCGTGCCATCAGGTTCAGGAAGGGCATGAGCAGTTCCGTGCTCACGCCCTGCTCCTCGGCCGTCCGCACCAGGGTGGAGGTGCCCGCGACCTGCATCGCGAGGTTGGAGACCACGCCCTTGGTGTAGTCGCCGCTCTCCAGCGCCGCGGCGCTGGCGTGGGCGGCCGGGGCCATGGCGGCCAGCCAGTCCACGAGCAGCGGCGCCAGGTCCCGCGGCCGGATGTCCTCGGAGCGGATCAGCGCGAACGCGTGCGACAGGCCCGCGAACATGCCGTACATCGCGCTCAGCAGCGCCACGTCGTGCAGGGCCGCGAAGCCCGGGTCCGCGCCGACGTAGCGGGTGCCGGCCGGGACGGCGAGCGTCTCCCCGTGCTCCTCGAACAGGCCGGCCGAGCCGCTGTAGAAGACGTACGCGCCGGAGTCCGCGGCGCCGATCATCGGCGGGACGGCCATGATGCCGCCGTCCAGGAAGCGGGCGCCGCGCTCCTCGGCCCAGGCCGCGCGGGAGCGGCCCTGGGCGGGCGTGCCGGTGGTGAGGTTCACCAGGTCCCGCCCGGTCAGGTCGGCCTCCGCCAGGGCCTTGCCGACCGAGTCGTCGTCCAGCAGGCACAGGATCACGAGCCGGTTCGCGGCCACCGCCTCGGCGGCGCTGCGGGCGACCGTGGCGCCCTCGGCGGCGAGGGCTTCGGCGCGGGCGGGCGTGCGGTTCCAGACGGTCACCGGGTGCCCGGCGGCCAGCCAGGCGCGGGCGAGCGCGGTGCCCATGGCTCTTATACACATCT